>CAUUKX010000014.1:0-29982 GCA_963545585.1 uncultured Lachnospiraceae bacterium | reverse complement strand
TAGCCAGCTTAGAAAAAGATTACCAAACCTCACGGGAAAATAAAATAAAAGTTTTGGAAAAAGCAATCAATTATCAATTAAACGATCAAGCCTTTTGGCAACGAGTCACTCATATTGATAGGCGAGTTCATGCCAGAGCCAGAGGCGAAATATATGATGAAACCCCTCTAAAAAATCAGCTGAAACAGATCGACGATAAACGCAGTCAA
Source organism: uncultured Lachnospiraceae bacterium (assembly GCA_963545585.1). Taxonomy (GTDB): domain Bacteria; phylum Bacillota; class Clostridia; order Lachnospirales; family Vallitaleaceae; genus W11650. The sequence continues at coordinate 29,773 of CAUUKX010000014.1, read as the reverse complement.
TATCAGCAAATGTTTGCTGCTTTGCGCAGTGTGCTTGGACAAAAAAAATCTCATGATTTGGTCAAAGCGATGATTGGCTCTTTAACAGACTGTCTGCTGGCAGAAGAAAAGAATTGTCTAACTATGGCAAGCGGCATCAGCAACGAAAAAGTCAGCGAACTTTCCCAGCTAACCAGCGCCAAAAATCGACTGTTTTTGGAATACTCCGACCGGATTTTTCTTTCTGACCAAGAAAAGTATCAGGCTTTTCTGGAGTATTCCAAAAAGGTAAAGCCTTTGAACGAAAAAATCGAACAGCTGAAAAAAGAAATAGCACAGACAGAGGAATAAAAGCATATTCCAATGTTTTTATGCACTTCCATAATAAAAAAATTAAAACGCAGTTTTTTCCAAACTGCGTTTCTTATTTACAGCTTACCTTATATAAGTCCTCTTATTCCTTTTCCATACTGTTGAGCCGCTCGGTTTGATCGGCAGTGGTCAGGGCATTGATCATTTCCTCCAAATCGCCATCCAAAAAGTCGTTTAACCGGTACAGCGTCATTTTAATCCGATGGTCGGTTACCCGCCCCTGCGGGAAATTATAGGTTCTGATTTTTTCCGAACGATCACCAGTTCCGACCTGATTGCGGCGGTTCTGCGCCAGTTCCTTTTCCTTTTTCTCCAGCTCCATATCGTACAGCCGGGCGCGCAGCACTTTCATCGCCTTATCCTTATTTTTCAGCTGTGATTTTTCATCCTGCATCGACACGACAATCCCGGTGGGAATATGTGTCAGCCGCACCGCAGAATCAGTCGTGTTGACCGACTGGCCGCCATTGCCGGACGAACGAAAAACATCAACCCGAACGTCATTCATATCCAAATCAATCTCCACGTCATCCGCTTCCGGCAGCACCGCCACCGTAACCGTGGAGGTGTGAATCCGACCACCCGACTCCGTTACTGGCACACGCTGCACCCGGTGTACGCCACTTTCGTATTTCAGCTTGGAATAAGCCCCCTTGCCGTTGACCATAAAAATGACTTCCTTAATTCCGCCGACGCCAATCTCATTTAAGCTGACCACTTCGGTTTTCCAGCGATGCCGCTCGGCAAAGCGAGTGAACATCCGGTACAAATCCCCCGCAAATAACGCCGCTTCATCGCCGCCAGCGCCGCCCCTGATTTCAATAAACACGTTTTTATCGTCATTCGGGTCTTTGGGAATCAGCAAAATCTTAATTTCCTCCTCTAAAGCCGCCGTGCTCTCCTTGGCCTCCGCCAATTCCTCTTTCGCCAGCTCTTTCATCTCGGCATCACTGCTTTCCTCTAATATCTCCAAGGATTCCCGAATCGTCTCCTTCGCCTTTTTATAGTCACGGTACTTTTCAATAATCGGCGTCAGGTCGTTGTGCTCTTTCATCAGCTTCTGCCATTCCTCTTGATTGGCAATCACTGCCGGGTCACTGACGAGCCTGCCGACTTCCTCATAGCGTTTCTCTGTTACTTCCAAATTTTCAAACATTTTCTTCCTCTTTCTAAACTACAACTCAACTTCTGTTCTTGGCGCCGTCGCCGTGATGATTCGTTCCCGGCCGGTTAAATCCGGCAAAATTCTAATTTCCTGCCAGCCATTTACTTGCAAAAGCTGTGCCACCGCCGCCCCCTGCCCGCAGCCAATTTCCAAAAGGAGTCTGCCGCCGCAAACTTTTTCCTGAAGCAAAGCGCCGCCCGGTTCTGTCGATTTCGCTTCGCTTTCTTCCGTCGCAACTTGTTTTTCTTCGATTAAATCTGCCGGCTCCCGCCGATATCCGGCTGAACCCCTTCTTAAATAAGACGCCGCCCGACCGGCAATCCGCCGGTAAAAATCCAGCCCATCCGTGCCGCCGTCCAGTGCCAGCTCCGGGTCATAGTTCCTCACTTCTACTTCCAAACCTTTTATTTCCGCCGCCGGAATATAGGGCGGATTGCTGACGATAACATCAAACTTTTCCGCCGATAAACCGGCAAACAAATCGCTTTGCCTCCACTTGATCCGGCTGTTTAAACCATGCCGCTCACCATTTTTGCGTGCCTGTGCCAACGCCTTTTCCGAAATATCTACCGCCGTCACTTCCGCCGCTGGATTTTCTGCCGCCAAAACAATCGCAATGCAGCCGCTGCCGGTACATAAATCCAACACTTGGGGCTGAGCCAGCCCGGCCATTTCCTTTAAAGCCAGTTCCACCAAAAGCTCCGTTTCCGGCCGGGGGGTCAGTACATCCGGGCTAACGGCTATTTCATAGCCATAAAAGTTTTGACTGCCGGTAATTTCCTGTAACGGTACTCCGACCATTCTCCGCTCCAGCAAAGCATGATAACTCTCCGCATCCGCCGCCGGAACTTCCGCCTTGCCGGTCAAAAGATAATCCTGCAAGCACCAGTCTTTTAAAAACAAAAGCAATTCCTTCGCATCACTTTCCGCTTTTCCGGCAGCAGCTAATTCCTGCTTCGCCTTATTTAATAACTCATGATAATTCATAAATGATTCCTGCTTGCCAAATGATTAACTCAACTTTTCCCTGATTGAAGTGCTGTGCACTTCTACCTGAGCAGCCTGCATAAACCCCACTTTCGGCACTTTCCTTGCCTATTTTGCATAAGATTTTTGTGAGCGATTTCTCAGACTGATATTTCCTTTTTTTCTCCCTTTCATGGCAGCATGGCCTCCATCTGCCTTAGTACCTTTCGCTCGTTTTCCAATTCCCTGCCCCGGCGGAGAAGCTCTTCTTTTTCTTCCATCAGCCTTTCTTTCAGCCGCTCCCGGCCGCCCGCACTGGCATAATAATCCGAATCCTGCAAAAACAAATCAATCAGTTCTTCTTCCTTTTCCGGCAGCATGGCTGCCATTTCCCGGGCAATATCCAGCGCCGTCAGCCGCTGCTGTTTTCCCAAATCTTCATAGCGCTGTCTTTGGTGTTTTTCTTTGCTAAATATTTCATACCGCAGCCGTAAACCTTCGGAGCTGTTAATTTCAAACTTTTTATATTCATAATCCAGCAGCCGCCGGTACCGAACATATTTCAGCTTAACCTTATTCATCAGCTTAACCGCTCTTTGCTGCATTTTCCCATTTTTCTCCAACGCACTGCGAAAATAGCGACGAAAAACCGCCGCCCATATTCCGAAAAACCCAATACTCAAAATCAGCACCACCGCCGGCACAAAAATATTTTGGCGCTTGGATAACAGAAAGAGAAAAATCGTTCCCAAAATTGCCGCCGCTACCGCTGCATAAAGGACAACGCCGGTAATCAAAAGCCCAATCCGGCTGCGTTTAAATTCATATTCCAGCCCCGATCTCTCGCCCTCTAAATAACTCAAATCCTTTTGTACCTTTTGAAATTCCAGTTCATTTTCCTCAATAATCTTTAAAACTTTCGGCAAATCTTCATCAAAGGTCAAGTCATGAACTTGATTTAAATACTCTTTCATCTCTTCATGATGATTCTTAGCCTCCTGCTTTTGGCCGCGCAGCGCAGAATATTGTCTGGCCATCTGCAGCAAAGCGCTTCGCTGCCGTTCTGGAAACCGAGCAAACCGTTCCGTCAGCTGCAACCTTTTTTCATTGCGCACTACTCTGGGCAAATGCTCGGATAACGCCGCTTCATTCTCTGCCTGCCAGCCCGCCAGCTTTGCGGCCGGATTATCACTTTCTCTTAATTCCTTAGTATCATAGCCCCCAATATAGGTTACTTCATACGGCGCCCAATAGGAACGCAGTTTTTCTTTAATTTTAGCAAAAATTCCCATTTTCCGCCCTTCCTGCTTATGATGGCTGCACGCAGCCAAATCATCTGATCGTACTTGCCAAGCCATAGCTCCCGCCCAAAAGCTTTGCTACTTAGCAAAATTAACATAAAAATTAATTTACCACCTCAGCTTTTTCTGCCGCAGCACTTCGCTTTTGCGCAAGCATACAGCCTGCTCCAAAAAAAGCTGTCCTGATAAACATAGGAAAGCTATTGAGTTCCTGATTCATTATAAATTCTTTTTGGGTATCTGTCAATTTATATCGCGACCTTTCTTCATTTTTCATTGAAATTCTGTTTTCCTTTTATCTATCCCCATCAAATTAAAAAAAATATTATCTGTTTTCCCTTGACATTATATATATATATATAATGGTATTAGCTACATTAAACGTTCAGCCTTTATACAGTAAATTGCTGAATTAACTCTATCTGCTAGGGAGGTATTTTATGGCAACTAAAAAATGTCAAAATTGTCATGGGACTGGTAAAATAATCTGCTACTGCACCGATGGCGATGACAGAGCAACCGCTGATGATGATTGCTTCGCCTGCGGCGGTACAGGCGTTACAACTTGTCCTGCCTGCGATGGCAGCGGCCGCGAAGAAGATTAAAATCAATACAACCTTTTAAGAAGAAGTAAAGATTTTTTCTTTACTTCTTCTTTCTTTTATGATATAGTAAAAATAGGAACTATCAAATATTTCAAACCAAATACCGAGTGCCCAAAGCCTCATCCGATAGCATAGGAGGAATTTTTATTATGGCTCAAACCGTAAATGTTAATTTCAAATTAGACGCCGATACTAAAAAAAGCATGGAAACCGTCTGTTCAGAATTGGGGCTTTCTATGAGTGCCGCTTTTACCGTATTTGCTAAAAAAGTCAGCCGGGAAAAGCGAATTCCTTTTGAACTTTCCGCTGATCCGTTTTACTCGGAAAGCAATATTCGCTATTTAGAAGAAAAAATGGCCAATTATAAAGCCGGACGACTTAAATTTGTTGAACATGACTTAATCGAGGAGTAATTATGCTTGCTAAAATGATACAATGGGATTTTGATGCATGGGAAGATTATCTTTACTGGCAAGCACATGACAAGAAAACTTTAAAGCGAATAAATCTTCTTATCAAAGATGTGGCTCGATCGCCATTCGATGGCATCGGAAAGCCGGAACCTTTAAAAGAAAACCTTGCCGGATTCTGGAGCAGGCGGATTGATGAAGAACATCGTCTTGTCTATGCAGTGGAAGGTAATTCTGTGCTAATTTTTTCCTGCCGCGGACATTACGACTAAAGCCCCAAAGAAAAAGGGCTGTTGCAAAATAAAGCTTTTACACAAGATACCTTGATAAATCTTGTGTAAAAATCTTAAAATGCAGCAGCCCCTTTTAAATTTATCTTTCTTTCCCGCCGCAGGCCTTCTGCCAAAATCCCCGGCAAACAATGCTATTTCTTTTCCGTCTGCTTAACCGCTTCGATAAACCCGGCAAACAGCGGATGCGGCCGATTCGGTCTGGATTTAAACTCCGGATGAAACTGCACCGCTACAAAATACGGATGCTCCGGCAGTTCAACAATTTCCACCAGCCGCTCATCCGGCGACAGCCCGGCAATGAAAAGCCCGGCCGCCTCTAACGCTTCCCGAAATTCATTGTTAAACTCATAACGATGACGGTGCCGCTCATAAATCAATTCACTTTGATAGCACTCATATGTCTTACTGCCCGGCTTTACCTTGCAGGGATAGGCGCCCAGCCGCATCGTTCCACCCTTTTCGTCAATATCCTTCTGCTCCGGCATAATATCAATCACCGGATACTGTGTATCCGTGCTCAGCTCTGAACTATGCGCTCCAGTTAGTCCCGCCACGTTGCGGGCAAATTCAATGACCGCCGCCTGCATCCCTAAGCAGATGCCGAAAAATGGAATCTGCTTTTCCCTTGCATAGCGGATGGTTTCAATCTTGCCCTCAATTCCCCGGTCGCCAAAGCCGCCCGGAACCAAAATGCCGTCTGCCTCACCTAACTTTTTCTCCGCATTGGCCGCACAAATATCCTCCGCATTCAGCCACAGGAAATCAACTGTCCGGCCGTGCTGGATACCGGCATGCTTGAGCGCTTCAACAATCGACAAATAAGCATCGTGCAGTTCAACGTACTTACCGACCAAAGCAATTTTCAGCGCTTTTTCCGGCAAGCTCTTTTCTTTTTCAATCAATGCCTGCCACTCGGCCAAATCCGGCTGCCTGTTTTCTAACTTCAGCTGACGGCAGACAATATCCGCCAAACCTTCTTTTTCCATCATCAGTGGCACTTCGTACAAAGTTTCCGCATCTAAGTTCTGAATCACGCAGTCTTTTTTAACATTACAAAACAGCGCCAATTTATCAATCATATCCTGCGACATCCGGTGCTCCGTCCGGCAGACCAAAATATCCGGTGTAATACCCATTGCCCGCAGTTCCTTGACGGAATGCTGAGTCGGCTTGGACTTCATCTCACCGCCCATTTTTAAATACGGAATCAAAGTAACATGAATATAAACCACATTTTCCCGGCCAACCTCAGAAGCTACCTGCCGAATTGCTTCAATAAAGGGCTGGCTTTCAATATCACCAACCGTACCGCCGATTTCGGTGATGACAATATCTGAGTTATTATTTTTGCCGACCCGGTAAACCCGCTCCTTGATGGCATTGGTAATATGCGGAATAACCTGCACCGTCGCCCCCAAAAACTCGCCTTTTCTTTCCTTATTTAAAACTGACCAGTAAATCTTGCCGGTCGTGATATTATTTTCTTTTGTCAAATTTTCATCAATGAACCGCTCATAATGTCCGATATCCAAATCCGTTTCCGCACCGTCCTCGGTCACAAAGACCTCGCCATGCTGATAGGGGCTCATTGTCCCCGGGTCAATATTGATATACGGGTCAAACTTTTGAATCGTTACGCTATATCCTCTGGCCTTTAAAAGCCGGCCCAAAGACGCCGCCGTAATCCCTTTTCCCAAGCCGGAAACCACCCCGCCTGTTACAAAAATATACTGCATTTTCAACCTCCACGGATTCTATTATCGAATTTCCTACTAATTTTTAATTGTAAAACCTTATTCCTCGTCTGTCAAGCGACTTTTTTCCTTTTCGCCGTTTCAGCTCTCCGTGCACTTTTTCCGCTCCGCCATTGCCTATCCGAAAGGCACAGACTTGGCAAACGAAATCGAGCGCCGTTTCCCTTCCGCTCTTATTTCAAAAGCTTGACGCTTTCCGCCGCCGCCCGCTCCAAGACTTGATCCTGTTGACTGAGCTTAACCCTAAGCGCCGTATTCAGAGCATTCTGGGTAGTAAAATCCATGACTGGATGCTCCCCCAGACCGCTTGCCTTTTGAAATGCCAGTACCGCCGGCAAAGTATTGGCTTCATATTTGTTATCTGGCATTTCTTGAAAATAACCTAAATAGCCAAGAATATCCTCAGCCTTTTTGATTGCCTCATTTTCATCGCCAAGAAAGAAGCGGCGGTCGGAAATAATATAATCCGGTGTTTCCATCAAAATATCGGGAGCAATTCCCACTTTCTGCACTGGCGTGCCTTTTGGTGTAAAAAAGTCCTTAAAGGTCAGCTTAAAGCTGTACTGCCCGCCGTTGATATTCAAAATTTCTTGGGCTACACCCTTGCCGTACGTTCTTTCCCCTATCAAGAGGCCAATACCGGAATCCTTTAACGCACCAGCCAATATTTCAGAAGCCGAAGCCGTGTTTTTATTGACAAGCACAATGATTTTCCGGTACGGCACCTGCGTTAGCTCCGAGTAATAAATTTCCTCTTCGCCCTGATTATCGCGAAAACTGACAATTCTTCCTTTCGGCACAAGCATTTTTGCAATTTCAATGGCCGAATGAACATAGCCGCCGCCATTATCGCGCAAATCCAGCACCATTACCTGAGCTGCCTTATTTTCTGGTTTTCCCATAATCGCCTTTAGTTCCGCCGCCGTATCCGAGCCAAAGCTGGTCAGTGCCACATACAGCACCGCTTGCGGATTCATACCGGCCGGCAAAGTCAGCGCCAGACGGTTCCAAGCAATCTGTTCAGCCGTCAGCAATTGCAGCGTCCGTCTTTCCAGCCGGAAACTCAGCTTTTTCTGGCTGCGCTTAACTTCCAGCAGCACATAGCTTCCTTTTTCACCCAAAATCTTATTGGCAACTTCCTCCGTGGTAGTCATGTCGGCAAAACTCACGCCATCGGCTCCCAGCAAGATATCCCCCGGCAAAACGCCGCCTTCTTCGGCACTGCCGCCAGCAATCAGCTTGGTTACCACAAAGATATTATTTTCCCGCCGAAACTGAATCCCAATCCCTTCAAACTTTTTATCAATGCTGCGCTCAAACTCCCGGGCCTGCTCCTGAGTAAAAAATTCCGAATATTCATCAAGGCTCTGAAACATTCCCTTCATCGCCGCTTCAAACAGTTCCTGCCGGCTGATATTACCAGTATAGTCCTGCTCAATCCGTTCCATCACTTGCTCAAAAATCTGGGCGTATTCCGCACTGTCGGCCGCAACCGGCAGCATGCTGCTCCACATCAGCACTATCGCTACTACTCCGGCTAAAACTTTTTTTAGAATCTTCTTTTTCATCTTTTGTCCTCTCCGTTTTTGCATAATTCAACTTTTTTATAATCGTTTTTATCATCTTACTATAAGCCCGCTAATTTTTCAACTGAAATAATTCACAATCTGCTCAAGCGCATAAAGCTGCGCTCCGCTTTCTTTAACCGCAGCTATGATTGTCAAATCCGCTCTCCGAAAAGAGAGCATATTGAAACTTGGCTTTCTCTTTCAATATCCGGTCTGAAAAGTTCCTAAGCTGCACCCGGTCTGCCGTCTGAGTGCAGGCAAAAAAAGAAATACGGCTTTCCCTTACAAAACTCTTGCAGGGTTTCGGTTTTGCCCACGCAAAAGCGCACGGCCTATCGCCATGCGCTTTTATTTTAACTTTCCTTACCTAAAATGCTCCACCCAGCGAAAAGGCAAAATCCTTTCATCAAACATAAGGAACACAAAAAACTTACAGCCTATTCCCTTTAATACGCCGTGCCGATCTCACTGCGCAGGTAGTTAATCAGCCGGTTAATCACCGCTGCCGCTTCCGCTTTGGTAAACCACTGCGTCGGTTTAACATTGCCGTCGCTGTCGCCTAAAATCACACCGATTTTATAACCGGCCATAATCTCCCGCTTTGCCCACGGCGCAATCTGCGCATCATCGCGAAATGGTGTCTGCAAAGTCGTCATTACGCCCAGCCGCTCCAAACCGATGACCCTGACATAAATGGTAAACGCCTCCTGCCGGGTAATGGGCTGATCCACGGAAAAGTTTTCCCCCGTGCCGTCCACCATTCGGACATCATACGCCGCCATAATATACGGGTAAAGCGGATGCTCCGGCCCGACATCACCAAATATCTTAGGGGCATTCTTTTTCGGATTCTTATACTTAGAAATATCCACGTTCATGGCCAGACAGAGGGCCTTGACATACTCGCCCCGACTCATGGCTTCATACTGCATACCGCCGTGCGGAATCTCGGTATATACGCCCAAGCTGTAGAGCTGCTTGATATCCTCCTCCGCCCAGTGTCCGCTCAAAAACTCCAAATTTTTCGGAATCAGCAGCTTTTCAATCGGATTAGCCGGCATAAACAAAATAGAATTCGTTTTTTCTTTGGCGGTCAACCCCGGCTCGTCATTGCGAATCTCGTACGCCAGCGTCGCTTTTCTTTCCAGTCTTTGATTATACGTACCGGAAAAGCTGATTTGATAAGGATCGCTTTGCTCATAATAAATACTGCGGCTCGCTTCCAGCCGCGGCTTTATCTGGATATCCCGGTGAAAGCCAGTCGGCGAATCAATATTCAGTTCCAGCACCTGACTTTCCAGCTTTGCCCACGGCTGCTTAAAACCGGTAATCTTGCCGTTCATGGTCGCATAATATGGTTTTTTATCGCCATCCAAATAAGTCGCCACATAGGACACATCGGTCGTAAAATAATTGACGCCAGGCGTAATATCTTCAGCCGTTGACTTAGAAAACGTGGTCGCACTCGGATCCAGCGTCAGTGTCTTGTCGCCGACTTTAATCGTTTCCACCCAGTTCAGAAGCTTCGAGTCCTTAATCACCTGAAAACTATACGGACTTTCCTGCTTGCGGAAAGAAGTCGACAGCCGCACTCGCCGGTCAATGCTGGCTGCTGCCGCTTCGTTTTTCGCATTAATCTGATATTCTTCGGTATAAGAGCCAGCCTCGCTGGCTGCCACCTTATCGGTATTCATCGTTACCGTAATCGTCCCGGTCATTTCTATCGGCTTTGCCCCAAAAAAGACCATTTCCTTATACTGATAGGTCTTTTTGGCTTCCTTTTTGACCGGCACATATTCTTCCATGATTTTCGGCAGGGTATCGCCTTCGGAAATCCCGCCAAAAAAGCCAAGTTCCCCCTCCGCCGCCAGACTGATGTCCGCAAATAAAAACAGCAGTGTCGCACACAGAAGCGACCCTAATTTGATTTCCCAATTTCTTTTCATACCGGCTCCCTTCTACTGCTCGACAAAGAACAAATATCCTTCGACCGTGCGATCCGAACTGTCCTTCACGCTCTTGATCAAATCCTTGGTCGTCATTGCCCGAATCACTTCACCCACTTTTAAACTGTCCTTTTCCGTCGCCTTATTTTCCCGGAAAAAGAGAGCGGAAGCATGCGCAGTTAAAACAGCATAACTGTTGTTTAAACTGAGCGGCACCCATTTTTTCTGCGCCCGCTGATAGACAAACACATCCTTAATCTTAATACCATCGCTATCAATCGCATAAATCGTTCCCTTAACGCCTTCCTGCAAATAGGGCTGAGCCAGCACATAATTAGCCTTGGCGCCATCGGAAATGATATTATACACCTTGTCCGTATGGGTAACTTCCCCATAGGATAAAAACTTCGACTGGTCAATAAAACCCTCACCTGAATAAATTCTGGTATTATGATCCATTTCAAACTCGCGCTTAATCGGCGAGTACACCCAGTTCATCCCTTTTAAAGCAGCATTTGACTGAAGTTTAAAGCTCTGCATTTCGTTAATTTTGGCAATCCGGCCGCGGAAGATTTGCAGACTGTCATTGCCCGGCTCGGCCGTTACTTCAATCAGCGCTGCCTGATTTTCACCATTTAAAATCACTCTGGCATAATCCGGCGGCAACAGGCTGCCAAAGCTGACAACATGATTATCCTTTAAAATAATCGTACCGTCATCGGTTTGAATTGCTGCCGACCGATCCTCTAAAGTCAGACGGCTGTTATCACGCACCATTTCAATCCTGTCTCTGGCCAGCATCGTTTCCCGACTGTCCCTGAAACTAAGCGTATCCAAAATCTCGCCCGAATAAAACTGGGTCGTAACCGCATAGCCGGTCATATCCTTGGAATAAAGGAACTTGCGCACATAGTCAGCTGTAACTCGCTGGCCGTTGTAATAATATTTGGTTTGCTCATTTTGCTGAAAGACCCGGCTGGCCTGATAATTATCCCAGCGATTATATTGCAGCTGATAGGAATGATTGAGCGTCAGCTGTTTCTGTGCCTGATTTAAAAGACCGATATTGCCCTTATAAATATTGGCTACCTGATTACCCAGCTTATCAACCGCAATTTCTTTAACCGTTTCCTTTAAAGTACCGGGACTAATCACCGCCTGATTAATCAGGAGCTTGACCGTTTGCCCGGCCTGAAGCCGTGCCAGAGAGCTCCGCTCCTCACCGTAAAAAACACCAGCTAACGGCGCAACCACATAGGTATTCAGCGATCCGTCCGAACGGCGAATGGTAATCTGCGAGCCAGCATCACCGCCATCGCGGACATCCACAATTTGCCCAAAATCCGCCACATAATTCGTACTCGCCGAAATCCGGGTAATATACTCCTCATCCTCTTCCGACAACAGGGCATGAACAATATCGCCAACCTCTAAATCGGTAATTTTGCCACTATAAGGATTAAAACGATAATTTCGGAACAGTTCATCAAAATACCCAGAATCTATGCTATTTTCATAGTATGGCCTTTTTTCCACGGCCAGCCCGGATACATTGTATTTTTTTGTTAAAAGCTTACCCTCCCAAGTTTCAATCACAAGGTACTTAAACTCTGGCTGAATATCCTTAATAATTCCGCTGATTTCATTGGTTCGGATGATATCGCCCTGATAATAAATTTCGGTTACCAGCTTATCCTTGACCGTTACCGTTACCCGATGGCTGTATGGCAAACTTGCCAGCGGCACAAACCGGTCATTATACTGGACTTTCAGCGCCACCTGATCAGGATTGCGCCGGTAAAGACTGGGAGCCATCGTAAAGTAATAGCTATTGTCCCCCTCTTTTAAATGAATCTGACCGCTGCTTAAATCAAAGGGCTGTAAACTCCCCGAAAAAGAATAGGCTTGATCTGGCACTTTGGCACTGACATATAACAGCCCGCCCTTATCGTCTACCAAGTATTCCACCTTGTCGCCTTCTTTGAGCGCCAGCATGGTAGTCAAACTGCCATAATGCAAAACCGGCACCGATAAAACAGTTTTTACGCTGTCGCTGTTCATTTCCTCGGTATAAACCAGCTTATCCACTTGCCCGGTTTGATTGCGAACCAGATAATTTCTTTCCTTTTTAGAAGTTTGATTGTTTAAGGTCGCAGCATCCTCAATATGTCCAATATACCCATTCTTCATTGTAATATTTCTTAAACGGTACAAAGTTTGACCCATATTGCGAATAGTTTGCGCAATCTCGGCTCGGGTAATCCCCCGCTTCGGCGCAAAGCTATTGCCTGATCCTTTCATAATCCCAGCTCTGGTCACCATTTCCACATAAGGCAAATACTCCGCCTTGATATTTTGCCAATCGCTGTAACGAAAAATCGCCTGATTTTCATACTGCGGAATCAGCTCCGTCGAACCGGCTGCCGAAGCTAATTTAACCAGCCAAGCCGCTACTTCTTCCCTCGTTGCCATATCTAACCGCCGAAAGTTTTCCTCCGGCAGCAGCGCCGATTGATCCTCAGCCAAGGCATCACCCAACTGCGCCTCAGTAATTGCACCCAGTCTTCTTGCGATAGTTAAATATCCCTTTGACCAAAACATCAAGTTACTTTGCACATTTTCACCAGCATCAATTCCTTCGGCCGCTTTCTTCGCATCGGCCTCTTTGCCGATTGTCCGCAAAAGAAGTGCCAGCGCTTCTTCTTTGCTGACCGATTGGTTTGGCCGGTAATAGTACCGTCCGCCCTCGGAATAGCCTTGGACAATGCCCAGCGCTCCCAATCGGGAAACAGCCTCCTTGGCCCAATGCCCGCCCAAATCAGCAAAGTTTAAGTTTTGGCGAATGGTATCGCCCAGCATCAGACCCCGGTACACTCCACTGACTGGATCGGACACAATCCCCTGATCCTCGTTAATTGCCGCTCGGACTCCAAACGGCTGCAGCAATCCTACACACAGCAAAAATACTGCTCCTCTGAAAATGATAGATTTTCTTCCTGACTTCACTTTTTTCCTCCCACAATCCGGCTTGCTTTTTTATTTATTTCGGCGTTTTTTTGCTTTTCCTAAAGATTTTTTATTGAATTTATAAAAAAATTAAATTGAACGGTCTTTTTTTAAGGGAACAGCCACGACATGCAGCTGGTTTCTGCCCAAATCGGAGCGGTTTAGTTCAATCTGATAATCAATTTTCAAATCAAAACCGCCCTCTAAGGGAGTCAGGCTGACATCTTGGGTATGGCTGATTACTTCCATATAGCCAAATGGCGTTTCGTAGGGCACAATATGGGATACCCCTTTTTCAAATAACAAATGTGTATTTTTTTGACCATAGCGAATAATTGACACCAAATCACCGTCAGCCTTAATCAAGGTCTTAACAGGATTTTCTGTATCCAGTAAATTATCAATATAGGATAAATAGAGCTTACCGTCCTTTTCCCGGTACTGCCCGGTTGTTATCATTTCTACCGCATCGCCATCAGCCGACTCCTGCATGCCGACGATACTAATCTTTACATTTTCTTCCATAATTGCTCCTGATTCTTTATTTTTCTTTGCTTACTTGCCGGCCGCCCCCTCGCATAAAAGCGCCGTCAGCTGCTCCGGACGGTCAATAATATACGTAATCACCGCTCCTGCTTTCTCCAAATCCGCCAGCCGGCGAAAGCCCCAACTGACAAAGACGCTGTCAATTCCGGCATTTTGAGCGGTTGCCATATCCACTTCCGAATCCCCGACATAAAGGGTTTCCTCCGCTGCCGCACCGGCTGCCGCCATAATCCTTTCTACTCCGGCCGGATTTGGCTTAATGGGCAGCTCCTCGGTCGCACCGCTGCTTTCCGTCCAGTTCCAGTCAGCCAAATAATCGGCCACAATCTTTTTGACCATATGGTCAATCTTATTGGAATTGACCGCCAACTGATAGCCAGCCTCCGTCAGCCGATTAAGGAGTTGGGCAATCCCCGGATATAGGCCTAAGCCTTCCTTATAATGCGTTTCATAGGCCTTAACCAGCTCTTCATAATAAGGATGAATCCCATCCCGGGCAAACACTTCGGCCGGTAGTGCTCTTTCTGCCAATTTTTTTAAGCCATTGCCTACAAAATAGCGATACTCCGCCTTGGTATGAGCCGGCAGCCCATGCCCGGCCAGCACCACATTCATAGCCGCACCAATCCCCTCCAAGGAATCCAGCAGCGTTCCGTCCAAATCAAAAATGATGAGTTTATATTTTTTCATTATGGTTGCACTCCTATCTATACAGACTCTCTGAAGGCTTCGCCCCACAGGCATAGCCCAGAAAATGCTCTCCACCCAAAAAATCTCATACTTTTATAGTATACCATAAAACTACAAAATGTGCATAAAAAAACCACGGAAAAAAGTTTTATTTTTTTTACTCAACTTTCCCATGTTCGTCAGAACAGTCTTTTTTAGGCAGATTGCCCGCCCGGGCAGAAAGCGAAGCTTTCGATCAGGCAGACTGCCCGCCCGGGCAGAAGTGCGCAGTACTTCGATCAGGGGAAAGTTGAGTTTTTTACAATTCCGGTAAACCCTTTCAGCAAATTACGTATTCCTTTTCTGAGCTATAGCAAATTTCTGCAACCCCTTTTTAAACTTGTAAAAGTCATGCAAATATGCTATTCTTTCATATAAGGGCTCAAAAATATAACAACAAAAGATTACCGCAGAGAAAATTTTTCCTATGGCTCTAACAACTCTACTGTAAATGATGCGTTCGGTCACCAAGGAATCGGTCAAATTCAAAAAACAAAATCAAGGAGGCGCAGCGATACCTATGAAGGCAGATAAAATCAAACATTATACCGGCAATTATTTGGAACTGGGACATCCACTGGCAATTTTTGCACCGCCGGTCTGCGATTTTCTGCAGGAGTTGTCGCAGGCTTTGATGAAAGACCCGGAAGCTAAGGCGTTTCCAGATATTATCACCTTTGCTTTCTGGATTCGGCGAAGCAATCTGCAAAAACACAAGGCTAACTATCCGGCTGAGCTGCGGGCAATCGGACGGGGAACAGCGTTTCACATTGCGCCGTCCAATGTGCCGATTAACTTTGCTTTTTCTTTGGCATTCGGCCTTTTAGCCGGCAATGTCAATATTGTCCGGGTTTCTACCCGGGATTTTCCGCAGACAGACATGGTCTGCCGCCATATAAAACACCTGCTAGCAAGCGGTCAATATCCACAGCTGGAAAAAAATATTATTGTCCTGTCTTATGAGCATGATTCGGAAATAACGGATTACTTTTCAGCACATTGCGATGCCCGCATCATTTGGGGCGGTGACCGGACAATTGCTGAAATACGCCGTTCTCCCTTGCCACCGCGGGCAGTTGAACTGACCTTTGCCGACCGCTACTCTTTTTCCCTGATTGATGCCGGGCAGCTTTTGGCAGTGGGCAGTGCAGAACTATCTAAGCTAACAAGTGCTTTTTATAACGATACTTATCTGATTGATCAAAACGCCTGCTCATCGCCGCATTTCATTGCCTGGCTGACAGCAGACTTATCGGCGGACGCTTTGGCCGCAGTCAAAGAACGATTTTGGCAGGCGGTAGCTGAAGCCGCTAAAAAATGGGAAATTCAGGATATTCACGCCAGCGAAAAATATCTCCTTGCCTGTAAATATGCAGCAGCGTACCCGATACTTAAAAAGCTGCGGCGCTATGCCAATTATGTTTATGTTATGGAATTAGCCAAAATCTGTACACCCGTTTCGGAAATCAGAGGCAAGTTCGGTTTATTTACAGAAGCAAATATTCATTCTTATCAGGAGCTTTTGCCGCTCCTTGGCAAAAACACCCAAACTATCACCTATTATGGAATTGACCCGCAAGAGTTGGCCGATTGGATCATCACCGAGGGACTCCTTGGTGTTGACCGAATTGTACCATTTGGTGCTTCTTTGGAACTGGATTTGATTTGGGACGGTTACGACTGGATTAGCAGCCTCTCACGCCGGATTATGACCGGCAGGTAATGGAAGGCTTTTAGCCGCAGTTCGCTTTAAACGGTACTGGAAAACGAAGCGATTCTGTATGACTTCGCCTATCAGCCAATTTAAATGACCGAAGGGAACGGCATTTTTAAATCAGACCTGCCGCACTTTTCCGCAGAAAGGACAAAAACTATGAATTTCTATGATTTTACACTCCGACCACAAACAGATTTACTGTTTAAGGATGATAAAGGAATCGACTTTACCGTATCGGACTTTAACAATTTGAATGATATGATTCAAGCAATCATCCCTAAACGAAGCTTGGTTTTTTTGTTTGCCCGCAACGAGCGAATCCCGGTCGGAATGTACCTGAGTCTTTTGCAGAATAAGATTGTGCCACTTCTGCTTTCACCGGCACTACATTCCGACTTGCTCTGGTCGCTTTTGCAGATTTATCAGCCGGACTTTATTTTGGGGAAGGAAAGCCTTTTACCGGTGGAACTGAATTATTCAGTCATTCAGCGAATCGAGGATTATATTGTTTTAAGAACTGGCTTTCGCTACCCGCATCAGCTGCATGAAGACCTATCGCTGCTGCTGACCACTTCCGGCAGTACCGGCAGCCCCAAATTAGTCCGCCAAAGCTACCGCAATATCAAATCCAATGCAGCGGCAATTGCTGATTACCTAAATCTTTCCTCGACCGAGCGCCCGATTACTACTTTACCGATGCACTATACCTACGGCTTATCGGTCATCAACAGCCATTTGCAGGTGGGCGCGCCCGTGCTTTTAACGGAAAAATCTATTGTTGAAAAGGAATTTTGGGATTTTTTAAGACAGGAAAAAGCAACCTCTATCGCCGGAGTGCCGTATACCTATACCATGCTGGATCGGCTTCGCTTTTTTAATATGGATTTACCGGATTTAAAAATGATGACGCAGGCTGGCGGCAAGCTGTCAGAGGAATTGCAGCGGAAGTTCACCGAATATGCGGCGCAGACTGGCCGAAAGTTTGTGGTGATGTACGGTCAAACCGAAGCAACAGCGCGAATGGCCTACCTGCCGCCAGAAAAAGCGCTGGCTAAAATCGGCTGTATGGGGATTGCCATTCCGGGCGGGCGGTTTGAACTGATTGATGAAAAAGAATCTGTAATTGAACAGCCGGAAACCACCGGTGAACTGATTTACTACGGCCCTAATGTAACCTTGGGCTATGCCGAACAGGCAGAAGATTTAAGCCGGGGCGATGAAAGAAAAGGACGGCTGGCTACCGGCGATATGGCGATTCGAGATGCCGACGGCTTTTACCAGATTGTCGGCCGAAAAAAGCGTTTCCTTAAAATTTTCGGCAATCGCATCAATTTGGATGAAATCGAAGCCAAATGTACTGCCCAATTTGTCGGCCATGAATTTGCCTGTATCGGCCGTGATGATGAAATGACTATTTGCCATACCGGCGAACTTCCCGCCGAGAAGATTCAAGGCTTTTTACAGGAACTGACCGGGCTGTATAAAGGCGCTTTTGTCTGCCGGCCAGTTGATGAAATCCCCAAAAACGAAGCAGGCAAGATTTTATACGCTAAATTATAACTCAACTTTCCGATATCCGCCAAATTATCTTTTTATGGCAGATCGCCCGCCCGGACAGAAGTGCACAGCACTTCGCTCAGGGGTAGGTCACCCGCCCGAGCAAAAACGGACAATGCTTAGGCCAAAGAAAAGTTGAGATTACAACAACAGAAAGAAACGAAAAAGCACCCACTTAACCACTTCAGCGGAGGGAATACCATGACTACTCAGGAATTTTGGAGCAAAGTAAAATCACCGGAATATAAAATCACCAAGCCGCGCTTGGCTTTTGCCGAAGTTTTAGTTGAAAACCAAAATATCATGCTGACGGCTGAAAGTCTGTACGCCAAGACCAGAGCGCTTTTCCCCAAGGCCAACCTGTCCACCATCTACCGCAACTTAGAAACGCTGGAACAGTTGAATATGCTGTATAAGATCACCACCGACAAAGGCATCAATCTGTATAAACTCAAGTGCGCCAGCAGCCATCATCATCACCATATCATCTGTACCAACTGCGGCAAGGTATTGGATATTCATTACTGCCCCTTTGACGCCTTCGCCCAAATCGCCGCCGAGGCAGGCTTTACCATCTCCGAGCACCGGCTGGAGCTTTATGGCCTGTGCGCCGACTGTCAGGCCAAACCCCGGTAAATCTCAATGCCGTTCATCTGCATATTATAAACCGCAAAAGTATTCATCAGCTCCGCCTGATGATTGGTCGCTGGCAAATCAAAGGTTTCGACTGCCGCCAGCGGCAGCATCAGCCGGGAAACAATATTTTTTTCATTAAAATAGCTTTTCAGTGTTAAGGCAAAGGTCATCACGCAAATATCGGTCACCAATCCCGCCAGCACAAAGTTCACCACCTCAGGGTGCGCAGCCAGCCAGTTTTGAAACCCGGGCGCCATAAAGCCGTTGGTGCAGTTCTTTTCAATTTGCAGGCTTCTTTCATCCGCTTCCGCTACCAATTCGCTGATTAGCTCCGTTTCCGCCGTGCCTTTCAGGCAGTGCGGAACATAAGCCCCAAACTCGGTGCTGTCTTTGGTATGGCAATCCTGAAAATAAATTTTATGAAAGCCCTTCGTCACCTCATTTAAGCGTTTGACCGGTGCAATGATGTCCTTCGCCCGCTCCGACGCCAACGGGCCTTGATTAACAAAACCCTCAATCACATCGACAAATACAACCGCTGTCTGATCCGGACTCAAACTGCTCAGTTCCAAATCCGGCAAGCCCTTCCAGCTTTCTTCTATCGTCAACAGGCTAATCATTGCCTCTTCTTTTTTCTGAAATAAATCCAAATGCATGGCAAACTCCTTTTCATTCTTTCTTAACTCTACCGAAAAGGGCAAGCCGTCCGCCTGCCCTTTCAAATGCCCGGTTAAAGCCGGATCGGACACCCTGTTCCGGCGGCTGCTGTTTAAAGTTTAGTTAATGCGTTTTTCACATCCGCTAAAATATCTTCAATATTTTCAATCCCCACCGAGAACCGAACCGTACCTTCGGAAATTCCGGCTGCTGTCAGCTGCTCCGGCGTAAGCTGACGATGGGTCGAACTGGCCGGATGCAAAATACAGGAACGGATATCAGCCACATGCACTTCATTGCTGACCAGCTCCAAACTATCAATAAAGCGAACTGCCGCCGCCCGGCCGCCGGCCATATCAAACGATACTACACCCGAAGCACCGGCCGGCATATATTTTTGCTGCAAAGCATGGCTGAAATCGGTTTCCAAGCCGGGATAAGCTACCTTGGCAATCTGATCAGATGCCGCCAGGAGTTTAGCCACCGCCAGCGCATTATCCGAATGTGCCTTCATCCGCAGAACCAGCGTTTCCAAACCTAAGTTTAAAATAAACGCCGTCAAAGCCGGCGGATAAACGCCGAAATCCCGCATCAGCTGGACTCTGGCCTTGACAATATAGGCCTGCCGGCCAAAACTTTCGGTGTAGCTTAAGCCATGATACGACGGGTCGGCTTCCGTCAGTTCAGGGAACTTACCGTTTTTCCAGTCAAAATTACCGCTGTCCACAATCACGCCACCAACCGCTACGGCATGACCATCCATATACTTGGTGGTCGAATGCACCACAATATCGGCCCCATGCTCAATCGGACGGCACAGCGCCGGCGTGGCCAAAGTATTGTCCATAATCAGCGGCACACCCATTTCATGCGCAACTCCTGCCCATTTTTCAATATCCAAAATAATCAAAGCTGGATTCGCTAAGGTTTCGGCAAAGACCGCTTTGGTATTTGGCCGAAATGCCGCCTTTAACTCTTCCGCCGAAGCCGTAGAATCGACAAAGCTGCACTCAATTCCAAACTGCTTTAAGCGAACGGCAAATAAATTAACCGTTCCGCCGTAAATGCTGGTGCTGCTGATAAAATGATCGCCCGCCTTTAAAATGTTTAATAAACTCAACAGCGTTGCCGCCTGCCCGGAGGAGGTACACAGCGCCGCCGCACCGCTCTCTAAAGCGGCAATTTTTTTCTCCACCGCTTCCACCGTCGGATTGGACAGCCGCGAATACATATGGCCGCTGGCCGTTAAATCAAAGAGCTTGCCGATGTGCTCGGTACTGTCATAGGTATAGGTTGTTGACTGGTAAATCGGCAGTACCCGCGGCTCCCCGTTGCCCGGAGTATAGCCGGCGTGCAATGCCATGGTTTGTTGTCCCTGTTTCATCATCGTTTCCTTTCTTTTGCTGGTTTACAGTTCAGGCAAGCAGCCGGTAATGCCTGATATGCCGGAGAGGGCTTACTCTCCTAAGGCATATCAGGTGCTGCCGGATATTTGCTTATCGCCCACACTGGTTATTCACTTGTCTAAGCAGTAATTTTTTTGCTCCTCGTCATTACTGCCTGTATTTTCCTGCTTATTTCTGCTCCTGATTATCGTGATAATAGCGAAACAGCGCCTGCGTTCCCAAATCGCCCATGCCTTCCGCCGCCATCCCCTCATAATGCTGCAGTACCAATTCCAGCACACTTAGGTCAAGTCCGGCTGCTGCCGCTTCTTCCCGGGCTAATTTCATGTCTTTAATAAAATGTTTGATAAAAAAGCCCGGTGCAAAATCACCTGCCAAAATCCGGGGCGCTAAACTCTCTAATTGCCGGCTGCCGGCCGCGCCGCTGCCGATGGAGCGCAGCACCGTCGGTAAATCCAAATCTTTGGCACAGGCATAACTCAGCGCTTCGCATACGCCGGAAATCGTCCCGGCAATGATAATTTGATTGACCATCTTGGTATGCTGCCCCTTACCGGCCGTTCCCTGATAATTGATATTGCTGCCCATAGCCGCAAACAGTGGATAACACTCATCAAAATCGGCCCGGTCGCCGCCCGCTAAAATAGAAAGCGTTCCCTCACGGGCACCGGTATCACCGCCGGTCACCGGCGCATCCAAGGCGTGAACGCCCAGTACCTTTGCCTGCGCGTAAATCTTCTCCGCCAGCTTCGGACTGGAAGTGGTCATATCAATCACATAAGTACCCGGCTTGACATTCGCCAAAATTCCGGCTGGCCCGAAATATACTTCCTCGACATCGGCCGGATAGCCGACAATGGTGATCACCGCCTCCGCTTCTTTGACACAGTCCCGAATGCTGTCATAGCAGGGCACTCCTTCGGCGATTAAGTCCGCTGCCTTCTCCCGGTGCCGGGCATACATGCCGACCTCGTAACCGGCCTTGCGCAGATTGCGCAGCATGGATTTGCCCATAATACCCGTACCGATAAAAGCAATTCTTTTCATAAACCGCTCCCTCCTTCTTATCCAGTTTTAAAAGCCTTACCGCCTAATTCCATTCACTGCGGACAACTTCTTCCGCCTTTTTCTTAATGCGCTGCAAGGCATTGTCGATTGACTTAACCGGCCGCTGCAAAATCCCAGCCACTTCTTTATAATTAACGCCGTTTAAATGCAGCTGCAGGACCTGTTTTTCCAGCTCGCTCAATTTGCCGAGCAGTTCCTCTTTAATCCGGGCACTCTCCTCCTGCCCGATAATCAAGTTTTCCGGATCCTCCAACCGGCCGGCCGGAACATAAACCAGCATATCCTCATCACTTTCCTCTTCTTCAAAGTCAAACGCCGGTTTATTCAGGGAAATATAATTATTTAACGGCCCGTGCTTTTTGCGAGCGGAGCGCTTAACCGCCGTAATAATCTGACGGGTAATGCACAGTTCCGCAAAAGGAAAAAAGGCAATGTTCTTCTGGGCCTGAAAATCCCGAATCGCTTTAAACAGGCCAATCATTCCTTCCTGGGTCAAATCCTCACGGCTGCCGCCGTTGATAAAATACGACCGGGATTTTTTCTCAACCAGCGGTTTATAGCGGCTGAATAAATAGTCCATCGCCTCATTGTCGCCGCTGCTGATTAAGTTCAGGATTTCTTCATCGGTCAAATTGGAGTAATCTTTCATACTTGCCCTTTCTATTATTGGTTTCTCTTTTATCTGCCAAGTGCCGCGTCCGCCTTTGTCCCCTGCCGGAATTTTTGTTTCTGCGCAAATATATCTCCTGCCCATTGCCCATCGAAAGCTATCGACAGGATCACCTGCCCGACCCGCATTTGCCATGCTTTTAAGGCGGCCGTCTTAAAACCCCCGGCGCTGGCGGACGGCTTCATAAATCAGGACACCCGCCGAAACCGAGGCGTTTAACGAATCAATCCGGCCAAACATCGGCACCGATACGATAAAATCACATTTTTCTCTGGTCAGGCGGGAAAGCCCATCCCCCTCACTGCCAATGACAAGACCGAGCGCCCCCTTTAAATCGGCCTGATACATGATCTGGCCGTCCATATCGGCACCGGCAATCCACAAGCCCTGCTTTTTTAAATAATCAATGGTTTGGTTTATGTTAGTCACCTGCGCCACCGGCAGATATTCAATCGCTCCGGCACTGGTCTTAGCCACCGTTTCCGTCAGCGGCGCCGACCGCCGTTCCGGTACAATTACCCCATGACAGCCCGCCTGATGCGCCGTCCGAATGATCGCACCCAGATTATGCGGATCGGTAATCTGGTCTAACAAAATGACAAAGGGCGGCTCACCCTTTTGCGCCGCTGCCGCTAAAATGTCATCCAGCTGCGCATATTGATACGCTCCGGCAATCGCCACCACTCCCTGATGCTTCTCCGGGCAGTAGCGGTCAAGTTCCTCTTTCTCCAAATATCGAACCGGCACCCCCGCTGCCGCCGCTAAGGCTTCCAGCTCCTCGTTCCGGCTGCCCGCCTGCAACAGAAGCTCCCTCACTTCGCCGCCAGCTTTTAATTTCTCGGCCGCGGCATGATACCCGCCCAGCCACAGACTGCCGTCTCTTGGCGAAACATAGGGCCGCTTGCTGTTTTTCCCGTTTTTATTATAGCTTTTTCCCATTTTTTTCTCGATTCTGTATTTACGATACAATTGTCAAAAATCCTCTGTTTATCCCTATTCGGCTACTCTTTTGTAACTCCGCTTTTGGCGCGGCTCTGCCCAAAACTTGGCTTTTCCGCAGTATCTGCCAGCCGCGGCGCCGCTCATTTGGATTTTCAGCCGTTATTTACTCAACCCAGCCCCGGCTTTGCAGATACTTTAAAATTCGCCCGCCTCTGGGCAAAATCAAAATTTCTTCCGCCGTAAACCCGCGCAGCTTCAGCATCAACAGGCTGTACACCGGCACCGCCGCCGCTACCGCCAGCAGCACCGCTGCGGCATTTTTAGCGCAGACGGCCATCACCGCCGTATAAACCAGCCGGGCGACCGCTCCCATCCCGACCGAAGCTGCCAGCGGACGCCAAAGAATCAATCCGTAATTCAGGTTCAGTCCGGTTTCCCTTTTTAAAAAGAAAGCATTCATCCCCAAAATAACCATAAAATAAAGGATAGACGCCCAAATAAGCGCTGCCGCCCCCAGTCCCGCTTTTAAAAACACGATATTGCCGGCCAGCTTAAAGACCGCCGCCGCCAGCACCGCCAAGAGAGTCTTGTAATAGCCGGATAGGCCCTGTAATATACTGCTGACGCTTTGCGCCAAAATCATAACCAGCATACAAATGCTGTATAGCTGCAATAAACCGCCGGGAATCCTCTCCTTGTAGTACAGCAGCCGCAAAATCGGCTCGGCCAGTAAAAAAATGCCAACCATCGCCGGCAGTCCCATTTTCATCACCAACTGCAAACCCATGTTGATTTTGTCATTCATTTCCGCCTGATCGCGGCGGACTCCGGCCACTGCCACCGCCGGCAAAATACTGACCGCCAGGGCGGCGCTGACCGCCAACGGCACATTAATTACCGTTTGCGCCGTCGTTACGCTGCTCAGTGCCATGCGCGCGTTTTCGGCCGAATCGCCCAAAGCGGCAAATAAGTGATAGATGGTACTCGAATCAATAAAGCCCATAATCGATATCATCGCCGAAGAAATCGTAATTGGCGCCGCAATCCAAACCATCTTTCGGAGTAAAGCGGCACTACCCTGTCCGGCTGCCGCACCGCTATCCGCCTTTTGCGAAAAATTCGGTCGCTGCCGCTGGTACTGCCTAAGCAAATAGAGGGTAACCGCCACAAAACTAACCGAAATCCCCACTGCCGCACCGCTGACGCTGATATAGTCGGGCTGACCGCGCTTCATCAAAAAAGAAACCAATCCCACCCCGATGGCGGCTTTGCCCGTGTTTTCAATAATTTGGCTGACCGCCGTCGGCAGCATATTCTGCATGCCTTGAAAATAGCCGCGAATCGCTCCGGAAATACCGATTAAAAAAGGCGACAGCGCCAGTCCCCATAGGACATAGCGCGTTTCCGGCTCCCAGGCAAAAGCGCCGGCCCAAGCCGGCAAAAAAACAAAGGCAATGCTGACAACCAGTCCCAGTGCCGCCGCCAGCCAAAAACCGGTTTGAAAAACCTGATGCGCCCGGCGATAATTGCCCGCTTCCCGCTCCTCGGCCACCAGTTTGGAAATCGTGGCCGGAATCCCGGTCAACAGCGCCGCCGTCAGCACCAAATAAATCGAATAAACGGTATTAAAATAACCCATCGTTTTGATACCGACCAGATTGGTCAGCGGCAGCTTATATAAAATATTGATTAGTTTAACGAAAAGCCCGGAAAACGACAAAATCATTGTTCCGGTGATCAGACGCTTTGTCTGCTTTGTCATATCAAGATACCCCTTTGGCCATTAACACGCTTAATCTCTCCATTTCGCCCTTTAAAAAAAGATAGCCCAGCAGTGTTTCCACTCCGGTGGCGACCGCATATTCCTCCGGGCTGGAATGTTTCGGCACATGAAGAGTCTTGGCATTCCGGCCGCGTTTAAAAATGGTTTGTTCTTCTTCGGTCAGTTCCGCTTTAATCTTTTCATAAAAGGCTGCCTGCCCTCCGGCCTTGACATAGGCCGTTACCCGCTCGTGATAGCGATGCGCCTGGGCATTGCCCTCAGCCACCACCATATAGCGCAGGAACAGGTCAAAAATATTGTCTCCCAAATAGGCCAGACTTAAAGGAGAATAGGTTTTAATATCCTTGGGTACAATTTGCAGCCGCGCCAAAAAATCAGCAAAAATATCCATAAACTTCTTCTATCCTCATCGAACCGGCACATTGCCCTTTCCATTCTTTCTGCACACTAAAAACTTTATTTCTCATTCCTTTCAGAAAATACCGGCAGCTTGCCGGTTTACGGCTTCCGCACATTAATCTCTATCCTTTTCGCCCGCACGGATGCGCCTATATTTAACGCCTTCCCGCGTGTCTTCCAGCACAATTCCCTGCTGCAAAAGCTCCTGCCGAATCTGATCGGCCTTAGCAAAATCCTTGGCTTTGCGGGCATTTTGCCGCTCTTCAATTTTTTGCTGAATTTCAGTATCCAGCAAAACCTTTTCCGCCTGTAAATCCAGTCCCAGCACAAAGCCGAACTCCGCAAACAGACGTAAATATGCCAGTTTTTCCGGGGCCGGCGTTTCTTCGCTAACGGCGGTATTACTCAGCCGACTCAACTCAAAGAAAGCCGTAATAGCATCCGGCGTATTAAAATCCGCTTCCATCGCTCGGATAAAGTCCTGCTTGATTTGGTTCAACTCCGGAAAAGCAGAAAAATCGCTGTTTTCGCTGCCCTGCGGCATTTCTCCGCCGGTCAGCTCTTTTAACCGGTTATACGCATTGCTTAACCGGGTCAAACTCTGCACCGCCGCTTCCATCAGCTGGCGGCTGAAGTTTAAAGGCTTGCGGTAATGGGCCGACAGCAGTAAAAAGCGAATCACCGGATAAGGGTACTCCGCTGCAATCTGCCGCACCGTGAAGAAATTACCCTCCGATTTGCTCATTTTCTTATTGTCGACATTGATAAAACCGTTGTGCATAAAATAGCGGGCAAACTCCCGGCCGCTGGCACACTCGGACTGCGCAATCTCATTTTCGTGATGCGGAAAAATCAAATCCACGCCGCCGGCATGAATATCAATCGTTTCCCCTAAATAGCGGCGGGCCATTTCCGAACATTCAATATGCCAGCCTGGCCGGCCGTCACTCCAGGGTGAACTCCAGTACGGCTCGCCTTCTTTTTTCGGCTTCCACAGCACAAAATCAAAGGGACTGCGCTTTTGTTCGTCAACCTCGACCCGACTGCCCGCTTCCAGTTCTTCCAGTTTTTTGCCCGACAGCTTGCCGTACTCATCAAACTTCTGGGGCATAAAAAAGACGGAGCCCCCTTGCTCATAGGCATAGCCCTTCTCAATCAGCTCGGTAATCATTCGGATAATGCCGCCGATTTCCTCGGTCGCACGGGGATGAATCATCGGCAGGGTACTTAGCCCCGCATAATCTTTTTCCATCTCGGCAATCATGCTTTCCGCGTATTCGGCCGAACTCACGCCTGCCTGATTTGCCCGGGCAATGATTTTATCATCAATATCGGTATAATTTTGAACAAAAGCAACGTCATAGCCGCTGTAACGCAAGAAGCGGTGCACCGTGTCGAAAACCACTACCGGCCTGGCATTGCCGATATGCATCAAATCATAAACCGTCGGCCCGCAGACATACATTTTTACCTTGCCGGGCTCTATCGGCTGAAAAACTTCCTCTTTCTTGGACAGCGTATTATAAATTATAAGCATTTATGATCTCCCTCACAGCATTCCTGATATAAATAGTCCAAATCTTCTTTGCTCAGGCCTCCGGCTCGGTGCTCCACATAGCGCATCCGCAGTTTCAGCTTGCAGATTTCACGCCGAATAGGATCGGGCAAATCAACCTGATTTAGCGTATCTTTGGGAGCTTGATGAACCCGGTTTTTTACTACCCGGCCGGGAATCCCGACCACCGTTGAATACGGCGGCACCGGATGCAGCACAACCGCCCCGGCTCCGATCTTAGAATCATGGCCGACCGTAAAAGAACCCAATATTTTAGCTCCGGCACTGATCATCACATTATCTTCAATCGTCGGATGCCTCTTTTTCCATTCCTTGCCGGTTCCGCCCAGAGTAACGCCCTGATAAATAGTAACATTATTCCCAATCACCGCTGTTTCGCCGATGACGACGCCATGTCCGTGGTCAATAAACAGGCCCTTGCCGATTCTGGCCCCCGGATGAATCTCAATCCCGGTTCGCCGGGCACTCCACACCGAAATCAACCGTGCCAGAAAAAAGAGTCTCCGCCGGTAGAAATAATGTGCCAGCCGGTAATGCAAAAGGGCATGCAGACTGGGATATAAAAGAATCTCCGCCCGGCTTTTAATGGCCGGGTCTCGATCCGTGATGACCTTTATTTCATCTTCAATATTTTTTTTAATCTTCTTATAGATTGACATTTTTTCGCACTTTTTCCTTTCAGCCTGCCTCTATCAAAACACCAGCAGCCCGCTTCCAGATTAAAACATCGCTGATTTTGGCCGCTCCTTACCACCTGTACACTTGGTTCGGCTGAAAGCGAATTCCGGTAAATCACACGAAAGCCCAGTTAACGGCTAAGAGTGGCTATTCTCGGCTCTGCATAGCTCCTCTTATCGGTATTTGGATATTTTTCCAGCAAAAGTTTAAACATTTCAAGGGCTTTAGCCTTATCTCCGGCTTTTTCATAGGTTCTGCCCAAAAAATAAATCACGTCATCACTGAAATCTACACCGGCGTCATACTTCATCGCCAGAGTCAAATCTTCGATTGCCTTATCCAGCTGATTCCGGCTGTAAGCCGCATAACCGCTGATATAAAGGGCCTGACTGACTTTAGGAAAAACCAATTGTTTAAGCTGGGCAACCGCCGTATCGACCAATGCGTTTTCAGACGGCATAATCACCGCCAGTGCCTCGGCGGCCGCATTAAAATCGTCCGTCAGGTAAGCTCCGGCTGCCGTAATATAACCGTCGGCCGCCGCGGTTTTCTGCGCCGCCAGCTGCACTTCCTTAACCATAGCTTTGACCTGCTGTTCCTTTTGCATGGCTTCTTTATCGGCCGTTTCCTTTTCCTGACGCAGAGCGTTATTTTCTTCTTGCAAAATCACGATCTCTTTTTTTAAATCCTCGGATTTATCCGTCAGCAGGCTTTTTTGATAGGGCCAAACCAGGAAATAAAGCAGCCCCGCTCCCAGCAGGATTCCCAGACCTAAAGTCCCAATCTGCTGAATACTTTGGTTGAGCACAATCTGTCTTTGATTTTGCTGTTTAAGTTTTTGCGTTTCCTCCTCCGGCGTCAGAATCTTTTCCTCACCGTCTTTTTGCACCAAATCGGTATAATACTTTCTAGCTAAGTAATGACTGGCGTCAATCTGCAACACCTTTTGCAGTTCACGCTTAGCCCCCAGCGTATCGCCGGTTTCAACGAACAGAAGTGCCAGCAGCAGATACGCTTTAATAAAGTTGGGATTTAACGACACCGTTTTTTTCAAATTAATAATCGCCAAGTCATACGACCCGCTCCGAATATGCTCTAAGGACTGATTATACTTTTTTATAGTATTATCCACTGTTTCCAGAGTGCTTTTATTTTTCTTAATAACTTCCAAATACTTCCCGGCAATATTGTTCTCCGGAAAAAAGTTTTGGCTTAAAACCCATTCACTTAAAGCCAGCACCGTTTCGCCCTGTTCAAAATAAACCAACCCCAGCAGATTTCTGGCATCTTTATTATATTTATTCAGACGAACGCTTTGCTTTAAGGTGTCGGCTGCTCCGCTTAAATCCCTATTTTTTGCTCGCTCCAAGCCCAAGTTATAGTATAGCTTTGACAGCTCTTCGGCTTTTCGATAGGAGGGATATTTTTGGTGACAGACCTTACATTCCAGATCTTCGGTCAAAACATTCCCGCAGCGAAAGCATCTTCTATTCATGCGTCGGCTTCTCCTCCTTCAGTTCCTGAATCATTTCATTTAAAACGTCAATCACGTCCTTGGTTTCATATTTATAAATCACATCTTCTACTTCCGATAAATCAGCACAAGGTTTAAACTTTTTAATTTCTTCTTCAAAACGAATCATTTTCTGCTCCTTTCCGGTGCTGTCCTTATAGGGCTTGGCAAGCAGTCTCACCATTTCCTCCGCCGTTAATCCGCCGGAACTATTTCGGCAGAATAAAAAAAGATAAAATGCCCCCAATTTTATCTATCATATCATTTTTTTGCCGTTCTGTCAAAAAAAGTCAGTGAAAAACACAGTAAAAAACCTTAATTCAACCGCTGAAAAAATCGCTCCAGCGCCACATCAAAAGAAGCGATTTTTTAATCATTCAACTTCCCATATTCGGCAGAACAGTCTTTTAGGCAGATTGCCTGCCTGGCAGAAGTGCGAAGCACTTTGACCAGAGGAAAAGTTGAGTTAATTAGCCATCATTTTCACAGTTTTTTCACAATTTTCACATAAAAATGACACATTGCTTTTTT
>CAUUKX010000013.1:0-31657 GCA_963545585.1 uncultured Lachnospiraceae bacterium | reverse complement strand
TCTGCCTAAAAAAGACTGTTCTGTCGAACACGGGAAAGTTGAGTTAGTTATAACGAACTTTTATACCAATAAAAATCCCATAAAAACTCAAGCGCTGCACCGCAAGCGGCACTTTTTTCTTTCTCGGCAAAAAGCCTATATTTCCCTGTATAAATTTTTCAAAAAAAGTTGATTTTGGAACTTTGTCTTTTCTCTATCAATAATATAACCAGAATTTCTTATATTTTTTTAATGTTTTTTATATCTCTTTCCCATATTTGCAAGAAATGAAAATTGAAATTGCAATCCTCTTTTTTATGTGGTATAATGGTTTAAATATTTTCTATATTCTATTTTTATACATTAATTTACCGACAAAGGCTCATGTGATAACTGTATTACGGGCAGGACGGTATCGATTCAAAGCCGCCGTGCCACTACACGAGCGGTTTTTGCCTATTATCCAATCGTAAAGGCACAAAAAGCAAAGTTAGCGGCAATTTTCTCCTGCAAAAACGAAAGGAGTCTTCTATTATGTTTCGTTATATTTTAAAAAGAATCGCCATGACCTTCCTCACGCTTTTCATAATTATATTGCTTACTTTTATTTTTATGCATGCCGTGCCCGGCGGCCCTTTTACCCGGGAAAAACAACTGCCTCCGAAAGTGCAGGAAGCCCTGAATCAAAAATACCATTTGGACGATCCGCTGCCGAAACAATTTATTGACTATTTAAAAGGTCTGGTTCGGCTGGACCTCGGCCCTTCCTTTAAATATCAGGGCAAAAGTGTCAACGATTTTATCCGTGAAGGCTTTCCGGTTTCAGCCAAACTCGGGCTGATTACCTTAGTCTTTATCGTCCTCATTGCTTTGCCGCTGGGGATTTTAGCCGCGATCAAAAACGGCAGATGGCAGGATGCCTTTGTGATGACACTGGCCACTTTGGGCGTAACCATTCCTTCTTTTGTTATCGCCACTGCCTTGATTTACTTTTTTAGTTTTCGGCTGGAACTTCTTCCCACGTTCGGTTTGGATTCATGGCAGGGCTATATCCTGCCGGTGATTGCCCTCGGCGGGTATTCGATTTCCTTTATTGCCCGGCTGATGCGCTCCAGTCTTTTGGAAGTGATGAAGCAGGACTATATCCGAACCGCCCGCATGAAAGGCCAAACCGAGTTTAAGGTTATCACTCATCATGCCCTGCGCAACGCACTGATTCCGGTCATTACCATTTTAGGGCCAACAGTGGCGGGGCTTTTGACCGGTTCGTTTGTAATTGAAAAAATATTTGCCATCCCCGGCATGGGCGTTTACTTTGTCGACAGCGTGGCGCAGCGCGATTATACCGCCATTATGGGCATGACCATTTTTTATGCCACCTTTTTAATCGTCATGATTTTTTTAGTGGATATGTTTTATATGATGGTTGACCCGCGCATTAAATATGAATAATTCAAGCTCTGAATATTCATAAACATTTTTAACTGACTGCTCATAAAAAACCGCATCTTTTAACAGAATAAGGCTGAGCGGTACATCGGCAGCAGGCGTGCAAAGCACTTTGATATAGACCTTGCCATTTGGCTGGCTGCATGCTGGCACTAAACGCCGCCAGCCGATAAGAGCAAAATACGATGAAAGCAGAGAATATGCGTAAGCTTCACCGGATTAGTCTGGCGGCAGAAAGGATAAATTATGGATAAGAATTTAACAATTCCTGTTTCTGATTGGGAACCTTTGGGCGAAGAAGAGGAGCTTCGCGAAAAAATATGGAGCAAGCAGCGCACCTTTTTTGAGGACGTCTGGTTTCGGTTTTCTCATAAAAAATCCGCTTTTGTCGGCCTGCTCATTATTTTGCTGCTGATGCTGTTCGCTTTTATCGGGCCGTACTTCACGCCCTACTCTTTCGACTCGCAAAAGCTGGACTTTACCAATATCCCACCGCTTTTGGAGGTGACCAATATTGACGGCGACCTGTTTTATATCACCCCGAACCTAAAAGTCGTCAACGTCAGTCCCGGCGGCAAGCTCTTGTCGGCTTTGGACAAAAAACATGATAACCCGGCGGAGAAGATTACTTATTTTACTTTTAAGGGCAAAGAAATTGTTCTCAGCTACGCCAAAAAACCGGCAGCCTTATTAAATAAGGAAGGAAAACGTCTGGCCAAGGACAACCGGGTTTGGAACACCACTTTCCTGTTGGGGACGGACGGTCTAGGGCGGGATTTGCTGACCCGTCTGATGTACGGTACTAAGATTTCGCTGATTGTCGCTTTTATCGCAACTTTGGTTAATATGACCATCGGCATGCTTTACGGCGGGATTTCCGCTTATGCCGGCGGCAACGTCGATGCCGTCATGATGCGGGTGGTTGATATCATCAGCACCGTACCGCTGACGCTGTATGTTATTTTGATTATGGTGGTTTTATCCGACGGCTTTTTAAGCATTATTATCGCCCTGTCCAGCGTTTACTGGGTAACAATGGCACGGGTGGTGCGGGGACAAATCTTTTCCCTGAAAGAAAATGAGTTTGTTTACGCCGCCAAAACTATCGGCTCAAGTCAATCCACGATTTTATTCCGGCATCTTTTGCCCAATGCAATGGGGCCGATTTTAGTTACCGCCACCATGATGATTCCGTCCGCCATTTTTATGGAGGCTTTCTTAGGCTTTATCGGTATCGGCATTGCTGCTCCGATGGCCAGCCTCGGAACTATGTGCAACGACTCGATTCAAATGCTGCGCACCAACCCCTATCAGCTGCTTATGCCTTCGCTGATGATTTGTCTGATTATGTTCGCATTTAACTATGTCGGCGACGGTCTGCGGGACGCACTTGACCCGAAGCTGAAAAAATAACGGCCGCTCGGTAAAGTACCTGTAATTTGCTGCAAAATAATTCGTTTCCGTTTAAACAAGCCGCTCGTAATTCTCCAAATTACAAGCGAAGATGGATATTTATGGCTACTATGTCTCCGAAAAGGCAGTCAAGAAAGGATATGCTATGACACAGGCTTTATTGCAAATTGAAAATTTGAAAACTTCTTTTTATACCCAAAACGGAGAAGTTCAGGCGCTGCGCGGAATGAACCTGTCGCTTGAGGCCGGCGAAGCGCTGGGTGTAGTCGGCGAATCCGGGAGCGGCAAAAGCGTGATGAGTATGTCAGTTCTACAGCTTTTGGCAGAAAACGCCAAAATTAAAGAAGGAACGGTCAACTTTAACGGCAAAGTCATTTCGGCTATGTCCAAAAATGAAATCCGGGTCATTCGCGGCAAGGAGATTTCCATGATTTTCCAGGACCCGATGTCTTCCTTAAACCCGCTGATTTCGGTCGGCGAACAGGTAGCTGAAATGATTCGGATCCATTATCCGAAGGTCGGCAAGGAAGAAATGAAAACGCGGGTGTTGGAGCTTTTCCGGCTGGTCAAGATTCCCGAACCGGAAAAACGCTACAAAAGCCTGCCCCATGAGTTTTCCGGCGGTATGCGGCAACGGGTCATGATTGCACTGGCACTGGCCTGCAAACCCGATGTTTTGATTGCCGATGAACCGACCACCGCGCTGGACGTGACGATTCAAGCCCAGATTTTAAAACTTTTAGCCTCACTGCAAAAAGAACTGGGCATGAGCATATTATTTATCACCCATGACTTAGGCGTGGTCATGCAGTTGTGCAGCCGGGCGATTGTTATGTACGGCGGCATGAAAATGGAAGAAGGATTGATGGAAGATTTGTTTTTAAACTCCAAGCACCCCTATACCATGGGGCTGCTTCAGTCCATCCCCAAAATCGGACAGGATAAATCGGTACCCTTGCAGCCCATCCTTGGTTCGCCGCCGGATATGCTTAACCCCCCGGCCGGCTGTCCCTTTGCACCGCGCTGCCGTTATGCCCGCAAGATTTGCGCTAAAAAAATGGCGCCCTATACCCAAATCAGCGAGCATCACTATTCCGGCTGCTGGCTGATTTCCGAAAACGCACCGGCCGAGCAGAATCCCTTTGCGCAGAAATAAACGAAAGTGGAGGAAAAAGATATGAAACTGCTGGAAATTAAAAACTTAGTCAAGCATTTTCCGGTAAAAAATTATAAAGACCAAGTCGTCCATGCCGTTGATGATGTCAGTTTCCATATTAACGAAGGAGAAACCTTAGGGCTGGTCGGCGAGTCCGGCTGCGGCAAATCAACCTGCGCCCGAACCATCATTCGGATTTATGACCCGACCAGCGGACAAATCATTTTTGACGGTCAGGACATTGCCGGGCTTTCACAAAAGCAGCTGAAACCAATCCGTAAAAATATGCAGATGATTTTTCAAGATCCTTATACTTCCTTAAACGGGCGAATGACCGTGCGTGATATCATCGCTGAACCGCTGGAAGCGCATCAAATCGGCAGCAGCAAAGCGGAACGGAATGAAATGGTCAATGAGATTTTGCAGCAGGTCGGCTTAAATGCCGAACACAGCACCCGCTATGCCCATGAGTTTTCCGGCGGACAGCGGCAGCGAATCGGCATTGCTCGGGCTTTGATTTTGCGGCCGAAATTAGTTATCTGCGACGAGCCGATCTCGGCGCTGGATGTTTCAATTCAAGCGCAGATTATCAATCTGCTGACCGATTTCCAGCAAAAGGAAAAGCTAACGTATTTATTTATCGCCCATGATTTATCGGTAGTCGAATACATTTCTGACTATGTCGGTGTGATGTATTTGGGCAAGCTGGTTGAGCTGAGCGAGTCCAAGGAATTGTATAAAAATCCTTTGCATCCCTATACCAAAGGACTTCTGGCCAGTATTCCCAGCCTTG
This sequence comes from uncultured Lachnospiraceae bacterium, assembly GCA_963545585.1. Lineage (GTDB taxonomy): Bacteria > Bacillota > Clostridia > Lachnospirales > Vallitaleaceae > W11650. Next base: position 26,867 of record CAUUKX010000013.1, on the reverse strand, counting down.
ACGTCCGTGCTGCCAAGCTAACCAGTCAGGCAGAAATGAGCGGCGATATTCCCAGTCCCATCTCTTTGCCGCCGGGCTGCCGCTTTTGCAGCCGCTGCCCTTACGCCAAAAAGATTTGTCAGGAAATCGACCCAGTGATGAAAGAAGCCGCTCCCGGCCATCCGGTCGCCTGCCACTTGTACTAAAAGCTTTACGCTGTTTTCGCTGCTGGAACGAACTGAAACTTTTTCCGAAGCCTGTGAAAAAGCGTTAGCCCCAACTTTCTGCTATTAGCTAAAACAAGTTGACTGTTCGCCATGCCAATATCAGCTGTCATCAAAAAGCCTGCACCCGCAAAAAGTCAAACTTTTAACGAAAGCAAGCAAATGGACGGCAACAACAGCAAATGGCAACCACAGCCAAATAAAATTAGTCAATAGCGAAAGTGGAAAGATAGAGTAACCCCAAAATAAAAGAAAGAGAGGTAATTTTATGAAACGATTTTTAACGATGGGTTTAAGCCTGCTTCTAATTTTGTCCCTGCTGTCCGGCTGCGGCGGCAATCAGGCCAGCAAAACCGAGGATGATACCAACACGACAACCAAAGAAACATCGAAAGACCATGCCAAAGAAAATTCGACTACTCCGGCCGATACTGCCAGTACTACCGAGCAAAAGATTGTTTTTGCCCTGCATGACGTACCGGACGGACTGGACCCGACGATTACCAATAACTCTTTTGCTATGCCGTTTTTAGACAACTGCTTTGAAGGCTTGGTTGCCTCCAACGCCAACAATGAACTAATTCCGGCTCTGGCAGAAAGTTGGACCGTTTCCGAGGACGGTAAAACCTATACCTTTATTTTAAGAGATGGTTTAAAATGGAGTGATGGCTCGCCCCTGACTTCGGCGGATTTTATGTACAGCTTTGAACGGACACTGAAGCCGGAAACCGCCTCGCAAAATGTCAACATGATTACCAATTATGTCCTGAACGCACAGGCTTGCTATGAGGGCACTGTTCCTTTTGATCAAGTCGGTTTTAAAGCGCCGGACGAAAAGACCTTAGTGATTGAACTGACCGGTCCGACGTCTTTCTTCATTGACTTGGTGTCGCTCCATGTTTACGATCCGCTGAATAAGGCTGCCGTAGAAGCAAATGGCGACAAATGGACCTTATCGGCCGATACCTATGTCGTCAACGGCCCGTTTAAGATTACCAAGCTGAACTTAAACGAAGCTACCGTTTTAACCAAGAACGAAAATTACTGGGATGCTGATAGTGTTACTTTGGAAGAAGTTACCTTCCGTATGATTAAGGATCAGGCTACCGCCCTCATTGCTTTTGACAGCAATGAAATCGATGGTATGCGCTCGGTCCCGATGGCTGACTTTGCCCGGCTCAAAGCCGAGAGCGATGATTTGCATATTATGCCAACCTACGCTACTTCCTATTATTTGATTAATACCCAGAAAGCGCCATATGACAATGTCTTAGTCAGAAAAGCGCTGAACTTAGCGGTTGACCGCAAGTCTTTGATTGAAAACGTTCTGCAAAGCTCGGATTTGCCGGCGCACGCTTTACTTGGCCCCGGCTATGTGGTCAACGGTAAGGACTATATTGAGGGACGCTCGGATTACAGTATCGGCGATACCGCCAATGTAGAAGAAGCCAGAAAAGCTTTAGCCGAAGCCGGTTATCCGAATGGAGAGGGCTTCCCGACTTTGCAGCTGTCTTATTACACCAGCCCGCAGGTCAAGCTGATTGCAGAAGCACTGGCGCAAATGTTTAAAGAAAACCTGAACATTAATGTTGAAATCAGTAACTCCGAGTGGGCCGTTTACTATGCTGATGTTCAGGCTATGAAATACGAAGTTGCCGCTATGGGCGCAGGTGCTGATTTTATGCACCCGATGACCTTCCTGCCATCCTTTATGAGCAATGATTATCTTAACAACACTGGTTACGCTAATCCGGTCTATGATGCCAAGGTCGATGAAATCAAGAGCGAACTGGATCCGGAAAAGGCTCTGACCCTGATTCGGGAAGCCGAGGACATTATGATGGCCGATTATCCGTTCCTGCCAATGTACCATCGTGCCAGCAGCCTGATGATGAAGGACTATGTCAAGGGCTGGAGCTTGTCGCCGCTCAGTCAGCTTTCCTTTAAGTATGCGAAAGTCGTGAAATAAAAGCAAAGCAAGATTATTGTGGCTGCTTAGGCAAGCCGCTCGGATTTACACTTCCGGGCGGCTCTTTTTATATCAACGTTTTTCTCATCGTTCCAACTTGTTTTTTCATCGGCAAAAAATAATCCGGCTGCCCTAAGAATTTTTCTTACAGCAGCCAGATATCACCAAAACTTCTATCTTATTGTCAATCGTAAACCATTTTACAGCCGTTTAAAAAAACCAGCGCAGCCCTTTCGGCACCGGTACGGTAATTCTTTGCAGCTTTCCGTCAGTTAAGTCTAAAACCGCATAACTCGGACTCCCGCCATCGCGGGGCAGGGTAGGGGAACCGGGATTAATCAGCCGGATACCGGCGATTTCCTCATCCCTAAAAATATGGGTATGGCCATACAGCGCTAATTTGGCCTCTTTCTGCAAAGCCGTCTCCGCTAACTGTTCCCGGCCGTAATGTACGCCGTAGCGATGTCCATGAGTCATAAAAATCGGCACATGTTCTAAAATCAAAAACAACGCTTCTTTTTCCTGCGTGCCATAGTCATTATTGCCAGCCACCACAAAAACAGGCAGTCCGGTTTCCCGCTTCAGCCGGTAAGCATCGGTCACGCCATCACCCATATGCAGGATATAATCCGCCTGCTGCTGCTTTATACTATCGGCTAAACCATCGCAATAGCCGTGCGTATCACTAATCAGCACTATTTTCATGATTGCCCTCTTTTCACTATCCCAGCTTGCCTTCCGAGCGAAGCTGCCAATAATCCGCCAAAGCCTGACGAATAATCTCTTTGGCCGCCTCTTTCCCTTCGACGCTGCCAATGGCCGTAGCCTTGCCTTCCAAAGTTTTATATACTTCAAAGAAATGCAGCAGCTCCTTCATGATATGAGCCGGCAAATCTTCAATTTTCTGAAAACTGCTGTACGTTGGGTCAGTAAAGGGAATGGCAATGATTTTTTCATCCCGGTAGCCTTCATCTTCCATGATTACGACCCCAATCGGATAACATTCGACCATTGACATCGGCACAAAATTGACCGAGGCCAGCACCAGCACATCCAGCGGATCTTTGTCATTGGCATAGGTCAGCGGCAAAAAGCCGTAATTGGCCGGATAGTGAGTGGCTGTATACAGCACCCGGTCCATCCGCAAAAGACCTGTCGCTTTGTCCATTTCATACTTCACTTTGCTGCCGCCGCTGATTTCAACCACAGCGATAAACTTGTCGGGCGTGACTCGCTCCGGTTTGATATCATGCCAAATATTCATAAATTTCCCTCCCTTAAAAACTGTTTTCTCCGCCGTCCCCACACAGCGAAGCACCTTCTGTTGTTATTATAGCAAATTTAATTTTAAAATTCAAACTCAACTTTGTTCCAAAAACATGCTTCTTTTTCTGCTCCGACCGCACAGTCATAGTTTTTTACGAAAAAACGCCAAAACTCCTTAAACTTTGACGTTTTTAGTGCCGACTGCGGACTAATCATCAGCACAAAGCCTGCTTTATGCACAACCCTGCCGACACTAAATGCGGCAGGACAAAGCCATCCGCCAGCACCATATACGATCCCAACTTTTTCGTTTAGCGGATAATCTCCAGCTAACTGCGCCCGCACAGCTAACCGGAAATTTTTTTCTATTCCTTTTACCCCTTTAATTCTTTCCCATGCAACAGAAAATAAATTCCGCCAATCAGCAGCGCACCGCCGATGATGTTGCCGGCCGTTACCGGCAGAAGATTGCGGAGAAGTGCATCTCCCCAGTTAACCAGCGCCAACTGCTCCGGCAAAAGCCCCGAGGCCGCAGCGTAGGCAGGATTGGTCTTAGCCCAAATTCCCAGCGGCAGGTAGAACATATTGGCCACACTATGCTCATAGCCGGAAGTAATGAATAAAAAAATCGGAAAGAAAATCGCCATAAACTGAGCGGACACCTTTTTCATACCGCTCGCCAGCCAAACTGCCAGACAAACTAAGATATTGCATAAAATCCCGAGGCTAACCGCTTCGGCCGGACTTAAATGAATCTTGCCATAAGCCATTTTAACGGCTAAGCCCCCCAGCACATTCTCGGATAAATGCAGCTCGCCACTTTGAAAAAATAAAAAAGCCACCAGCAGTGCCCCGGCAAAATTGCTGAGGTAAATAATCAGCCAGTTAACCAATAGCTCCGCCGGTTTGACTTTCCCTGCCAATACGCCGGTAAAGACCAGACAATTACTGGTAAAAAGATCAGTACCGCCAAACACAACCAGCATCAGCCCCACCGGAAAGATAATGCCCGAAGCAAGCTTCCCCAGCCCGGTGGTAGCCGGATTCATCAACAGATTATGTGCCGCCATATCAGCACCGGCACCCGCTAAGGCAATAAAAACACCAGCCAAAAAGCCCAGCAAAATCATATCCTTATACGGCCGATGCGCCTTTTTGGTAAACTTATGCACTATGGTTTGCAGCATTTCGCCGGTAGTTGCCAATTCTTTTTCACTCATAAAAATCTCCATTCCGCCGCCCTTGCGGCTCTGCTCCTAACAAAAATCATTCTCATGCTGTACTTACAATTCGGCAAACAAACAGATATTGATATTTGATACAACCGGAGAATCCTCCCTCCAGACGCATATCAAATATCAATATTCGCTTGCTTAACACCCAGATTTGTAATTTGTCGATATTCCACCGAATTACAAGTGGCTTGCCTAAACTCAAAGGCTATTATAGCAGATTGTGAAAAATACGGCAAGAGCGGATTTTAAAAAAGACAGCTTTCTAAACTGTCTTTTTCCTCGTTAATTTATGCCTACTTTTAAAAAAAATCTTTTGTCGATAAGCCCTCTCGGATTTCCCTATTTTCAACGGTTATCATAAAATAAACAGCGAAGATTTCTCATACCTGCTTTCATCAAAAATCAATGACAGCCGAACACCATTGATACAAAACTCCGACACAAACCGAATAAGCCTCTCCTTATCATTAAAAGCGGCTATTTTTACAGTTTCTTTTGTCTGCTCGCAGTAAAAATACCAATATCCACCGCTGCTAGTAATGGAATAATTTTTACCTCCATAAACAAATTCGATCTCTCGCCCGCAGCGCAAATCACTGACAACATCTTGAAACGTTATTTTTTTCATAGATTTCCTAGTAAGCCGGTCCTCTCACTCCATTTTTCCAATCATGCCGATGTGGAAATTTATGACCTGTTCCGCCATGTCTGTAATCTATATCCATATCTGCATTACCCTCTTTGTCATAATATCTTCTCTGTTTCACTCCCTTGTCATCTTCTAAATCCTTAGACGAATGAGGACTGCCTGTCGTCGGTAAAGATGAACCTGTCTGTACAGAATGATTATCTGTGGGTTCTCCTTTTTCTTTTGCTTCTGCATAAGCTTCTTGAACAGCCTTTTCTGCAAACCATTATAGCAGATTGTGAAAAATACGGCAAGAGCGGATTTTAAAAAAGACAGCTTTCCAAACTGTCTTTCCCTTGTTAATTGGCGCTTGCTTTTGCCTTTCTTTTTTTCACATCCCCCTAATCCCCGCCAGCACCAGCGCCGCCGCTGTAACCAGACCCTCGCCGATGGAACTGCCGGAAAACAGATAGCGATAACTTTCCGCCCTTTTTCCAATCACCAGCCGCAGGAGTGCCCCAACTCCAACCGTCAGCATAATACCAAACGGCAGTACCATACCGGCAACCAGTGTCATCGGCGAAAAACGAAAATAGGTCAGCACCAGGCAAACTGCTCCGGCCGCCGCCGCTACATAAAGATTGATATACGGCGGCAGTATTTGCTGGTGAATCGACTGCAAAAGCCCTTCCAGCGTCATGGCAAAGACGCGCGAAGTCGGCGCCGGCAGACTGACCGTTTGAAAACCAACGCTGGTGGCGATAAAATACGTTACGCCAACGCATAAAATACTGCCCAGCACCGAACTGGCCGCCCCTAAAAGCGTTACCGCTTTCGGCGGGATACCGAAGCTTTCGCCGACTCGCCGGTTCAGCACAAAATAAATCCCAGCCGCTTCAAAGGCAATCACTCCGGTTAAAAACAAGGTGATTTGACCCATATTTTGAAAAAAAGTAATCCCGATCAGCAGCACCGGAATCACCTCGTCTAAGTTGGAAACCCAAAAGCCGGTTTCGGCAATGACTTTAACCGTCGACAGGCTGAGCATCACCGAAAAAGGCAGCACCAGCAACAGGCTCCACACCGGTATATCGGTAAAAAAGCCATAAAAGCAAAGCGCCGCCGCCACATAAAAAGCCAGCACCCCAACCGCGCTGTTATTCAGAGCCAGCTTCCTTTTTCCGGTCAAAAGCTCCCTGCCCTGACGGTAAAAGATCTTCCCTAAAGTCAAAATCCCCGTCGCCAGAGCAAAGCCGACCGTAACCGAAAAAATATAGGGATTCATTAAATGCTCCTGAAAACTGCCTGCCCGGAAAAAGAGCCAAACCGCCAAAGAATAAAGGCTCCCCAAAGCCAGCTTGCCATAGGTAGCGGCCCCGATAAAATAACCGGTGCCGACTAAAATCAAGCTGTTATCCAGCCAAAACATCGGGTGATCCAGCAGCGGCCAGCCCTTCGGCAGGAGCGGCATCCCTTCCTTGAAAACGCCAAAGACAGCACCGGCCAGCATGGACAGCGTAATTTTTCGCTTTTCCGTCCGGCTGTTTTTCAGCGCCGCCAGCAAATCAATCCTTGGCTTTAACATCGGATATTCGCCCTGAATCGCTTGCTTTTGCAGCACAGCGAAAAAAAGTACGCCAAACACCCCCGACACCGCAATCACCGCGCCAAAGGAAACTAAGCTGCCGACGTCCTCCTGACCCAGCAAAAAAATAACCGCAAAATACGGCGCCGATAAATTGGCGACCGAAATTGCCGCCCGGGCGAAAATATCGGAAATGGCCGCGTTTTCCGCTGACTGCCGACGAAACACCGCCAGCAACACAATCGAACAAACCGCTGTATTGAGCACAACCGACATGCCGCTTTTCATAATCATATAAATCGCCGACACCGATATGACAATACTAATCAGCGTGCCGGTGAAAATACTGATACCGTAAGATCGTTTCATGGTAAACTCCGTGCCTTATAAAAGATTATTTTCTGTCTGCTATCCCATCAGCAAATATTCCAATACATTTTTATAGGAAAAAATAGGATTCCCCGGAAAAACCAAGCCCGAATAAAATAACAAAACTGTGTAAATAAACTCAAGCATAACCGAAATTCTTTGAAAACGTACCGTCAGCCGCAGCATAAAAGCATAAAGACCAAATGAAATCGCTAAATGAACGACTATCGTTATCCCCATCCCCCCTAAAAAACGCAAAGAAAAGCCCGCCGGAAAATATAACTGCGACATCGCCGCCATACTCAGCGCATAAATCAAACTCGACCACAAAAAATAAGAAAAAAAACGGGCAAAATAAATCCTAAAAACAGATTTGAGCCACAGTGTCAGATGGGTAAATTGATCACTCCGAATTTCATATTCCAGTTCTTCATTGCCCATTATAATCGCATTGCCCGAGGAAAAAAACAAATAAAAGTAAAAATACTCCCGCCAAGTACCCGGTCGCAGCAAAAACAGCGTACCGCAAACAAAGATAAGCGAATACACCGCCTCACAAACAGAATCAAAAAAATACTGTCTTTTATACCTAAAAAATCGTATCATTTCCCTAAACATGAAATAAATTCCCCTTTTTTCTGGAATAAAAATCCATCAGCCGAAAAAACAAAATACCCGCTGTCCAATAAACTGCGGCATAGCCAGCCAACATCAGCGGCAGCCCCAACCGGGGCTCTTTCAGCCATTCCTTTAATACCGCAAACGGAAATAAATAGGATAAAAGCGCAAGCCCCTTTATTTTCTCAACCGGCAATATACCAGCAAAAAATAAAATGAAATAAGAAATCAAACCGGCAATGTTCGAAGTTCTGCTGAAAATCAAGCAAAACCCGGAAAGCAGCAAACCAAAACCATACAGCCCCAGAACCACAAAAAGACACACACCAAAAACGGCAATCCCCCGCAGCAGCGGGAAATGAATCCCCGCCCCCAAATAAATCAGGGTAAATAAAGGCAATGCTTTCACCGCATCGACCAGTACCTGAACTATTATTTTCAGCAACAGCACCTGAATCACGCTTTTTTTACTTTGAATTACGCTGATAATCGTTCGGTCAAGAATCTCGTCCTCAACAAAAAAAGCCGGGTGTGTAATACTGTGCGTGGCAAAATACCAAGTAAACAGCAGAAAAAACAAAACCGATTTCTCCTCCCTGCCATCAAAATAAGACAGATACGACATCATCATCACCAAAATGGAAAAATTGGCAAAAACTAAATTCAGCTTAAACTGCCGCATTTCCTGAAACTGCCGAATTAATTCTCTTTTAATATCCTGAATCCCCATGCAGTACCTCGCATAAAATATCCTCAATCTTCAACGGTTCCGCCGTCAGACCAATCACCGTTGTTTCCTTTAATATCCTGTCCTTTTTCTTTTCGTCACTGGTTACAATCCGAATCCGGCCTCCTTCCGCCAAATATTCGACCCCTTGCAAAACTGCCGGTAGTTTTTCCGAATCTGCCAAAATCTCAATCGTATACTGAATCAATTCCTTTTTATCGCCCAATAGCGCCGCCAAAGAACCGTCAAAAACGATTTCTCCCTTATTCAGCAGTAAGATGCGGTTAGTTAAATTTTTAACAAATTCAATGTCATGTGTTGTCATTAAAATAGTTAAAGCCTTACCCTGTACTGCCTTTCGCAAAATTTCCTCTAACTTTTTCTTAGCTGGTAAATCCAGTCCATTGGTCGGCTCGTCCAGACACAACACCTGCGGTTGGCATAGCAAAGCTACAATCAGCGACAGCTTTTGCCGGTTGCCCTGTGATAATTCCGATACCAAAGTTTGCCGGTAAGGCTCAAAATCAAAAAGCGCAAACATCTCCTGCATAGCAGCTCCCGCTTCCCGGCAATTAATATTATTCAGCTTTAAAAAGTATTCTATATTCTGTTCTGCTGTCAAATAGTCATAATAGCCCTTACCGCTTTCCAAAACCAGCTTTACCTTTTCATGAATTCGCCTGTCTGTATTTTTCAAGCCGCAAACCTCAACATTACCGCTGTCCTGCAAGATTAACCCGGCAATAATCTTAATCAGCGTTGATTTTCCTGCTCCATTCGCTCCTAAAACCGCAATCACTTCACCCTCGCAGACAGTCAGCTCCGAAACCGTCAATACTTTCCGATTGCGAAAATATTTCTCTATACTTTTTAGCTTGATTATTTTATTCATTTTTCAAAACTCCCAGAGCAAGCAAATTACTCAACTTTCCCATGTTCGCCAGAACAGTCTTTTTAGGTAGACCGCCCACCCGAGCAGAAAGCGAATCTTTCGATCAGGTAGGTCGCCCACCCAGGCAGAAACGCAGAGCGTTTCGATCAGGGCAGACTGCCCGCCCGGGCAGAAGTGCGCAGCACTTCGATCAGGGGCTCGTTGCATGGACAAAATAAGATCATATAAAAATTCCCACTGGAAAATCTGGATCATCGCTTGCTATGTTATCTCTTCCCTTTTCCATAAGCAAAACTAAACTTAGCAAAATGCTATAAGTAAACCTATTGATATTATTTTCCCTATTTTCCCTATTTTCATTAAAATTTCCCTTGCCTTTTTGTTAAAAATATAATAATATTTTTATTAATAGAATTCAAGTATCAAAAATGAGGCTTTCAAAAAAGGGGTTAAATTATGAAAAATAATTTATCAGCATTCGGGCAGAAATTAAAAGAAATCCGAAAAAATTTAGGATTAACGCAGGATGACGCTTTAAACAAGCATTCTGCTTTTCTCATCCCCAAAGCAAAAGAAATTTACCAATTCATGTATCAAAATTGCCCGGAAAGCTATCCCGTCTACCCGCAAATATGCTTTCACCTTGGTTTTTTACTAATTAACCAGCAACAGCATTCCCATGCAAAAACTGTCTTAGAAAAGGGAATCCATGCTTCTCAAGAGCATCTGTCTTACTCCCTGCTGCCTCAGCTTTATTACGCCAAGGCTGTCTGCGAATATTATTTATCTCCCTCTCTTTGCTCTCACACTTTTCTTTACTCTTATGTTTTGGCAAAAGCATTTGATAATGAGGAATTTGCCGAATGGATATCCGATGTATGCTCCAATTTTTATCAACTTAAACTTGAATTGGAGTAAAAATATATTCTCACAAAAATTATCAGCGGCATCCCTTCGCTCCTCTTTCTTATTCAAAATAAAATATATTTTCAAATTTCTGATCCAAAGCAATACACAGAATCAAAGCCAGCTTAGCCGTCGGATTAAATTGGCCTGTTTCAATCGAACTGATTGTATTTCGGGAAACCCCGACCAGCCGTGCTAAATCGGTCTGGGAAAGTCCTTTTTCTTTTCTGATTTCTTTTAAATGATTTTTTAACTCCAGTTTACTGTCCATCGCACATCACCGCAAAGAATACAGAACATGATTTGCCAAAAATAGGATACAAGCCAGCGAAGCACCGATAATTATAAGCAAATCACTTTTTCCTTTTAAGAATTGATACCTTGAATACGCCTCCGCTGCCATAAATCCAAAAAACAAAGCCATGACAGCGCTGCTTTCCCGTCCTTGAATCAGATTAAATGTCATCAAAAGAATACTTAACCCAATAAATATTTTATAGCCAAGGTTTAGACCCTGCCTTTTTGCATTTTCAACTCCTTCATCTTGTTCTTGTCTTGCTTTTTCCAGTATCTTTTCTTTATCCATCGCCGCACCTCCTTTGACAAGTATACTTGTCAAGTTTTTTGCGGTTCAGGCAAGAAAAGTGAATAGCAAAAAAGCGATTCAAAACCCCAAATCGCTTTTTTATCTTCCTTTTTCCTACAAAAACTCTTCTTACCGACCGCGCACCAGCCGTTCGAGGACTGCTACCCCGCCCGGAATCAGAGCAAATCCGTACAATACGCCGGTTATAAACCGCTTCCTGTTATTGGATTCATAACTTGAAATATATTGCCAACCGCCGTCTATGAGTAGCGGCAGGCACAGCCAAAACAGGCGCCGATCCCGTCTGATAAAAGGTGCGCTAAACATTCCGACTATATATCCCGCCAAAATCCCCGTACATCTTGCACATAAAGGCAACTGATAGCCTTGATAAAAAAAGCTTCTTTCCGGTTTCTGATGGCATCGGCAATACTTAGAGCATATCGCCATTGATTTAAGCCACAAAACGTCTTGCTTACTCATACGTCCACACTTACTTACAGCTTAAACTTATGGCCGCAGTTGTGACAAACCCAGTAGTTGACCGATGTCGTTTGCTTGCCCTCGGCACAAAGCCCGCACAGCATTCCAATCGGGCCAAACAAAAGAAAGCCGCAGCAGCCGTTTCCGGCCGAATAATCTTTTCCTTTCGTCTTCACCTCGGTGATGATTTGACAATTCCCGCTCCTGCATTTTGGACAATTCATTGGCATTTCTCCGTATCTGTAAATGTTTCCGCAAACAAGTCTCTGACCTTCCCCTCGACATATTCATGAATCTGCTTGACTTCCTCCGCCGACAGATTTTTCATGTCAATCGGCTGACCGAACCTGAGATAAAGCTTGCCCGGCCGGGGATTATAATGATTGGCTTCAAACATTTCATCCGTTCCCCGCAGCGCAAACGGCACAATCAGCGATTCCGACCGTTCCGCCAGCTTGAGGCTCCCGCGCTTAAACGGCAGCAATTCATTGCTGTTTATCTGCCGGGTACCCTCCGGGAAAATGACATAGGACTGCCCTTTTTTCATATTTTCAATCCCTCGTAAAATCGTCGTCAAGGCTCGCCGGGCATTGTTCCGGTCTAAGAACAAGCAGCCAAAGCCCAGCATCCACCAGCTTAAAATCGGAATCCCCGCCAGATTGTCCTTTGCGATAAAACCGGCCGGTTTCGGCAGATAGGCCAAAAGCAGCGCCACATCAAGCGTTCCTTTATGATTCCCGGCAAACAATATCGTTCCTGCCGCCGGAATATGCTCTAACCCCCGAACATCCACCTCCGCTCCCAGACAGATCAGCACACTGCGGAAAAAAAACTGAGCAGTCGCAAAGGTCAAACGGTTGCGCAGCGCCACACTAAACAGACCCAGCAGCCAGTAAAGCAGCAGCAGCGGCAAAGTCATCAGAAAAAAAATACCAACATAGGCAAAGATTAAGATTTTACGCATTGCAAACTCCTTTCCTCACTAAGCCTGCTCTTCCTCTGGCAGCCGGTCGCGCCCGTACAGCTTCGTCACATAACTGAGCTGACCGCGGATATGCGGACTTAACATCTCGGCAGTATAGCGCCACTGCCAGTTGCCGGCCTCTACCCCCGGTGTATTCATCCGGGAAAACGAACCAAAGGATAAGATATCCTGTAAGGGTACGATTGCCATTTTCGACACCGAACCGAAACACAACCGGATAAAATCCCAGCAAATCGTATTGGCATCTGTATTTAAGTAGCGGCGAATCTTATCCTTGGACACTTCCGGCAGCTTTTCATACCAGCCCAGTGTCGTGTCATTGTCATGCGTGCCGGTATAGCAAATCGAGTTGCGCGGATAATAATGCGGCAAATCGCCGTTTTCTTCTATATTTTCAAAGCCAAACTGCAAAATTTTCATGCCCGGCAGTTGAAAAGCATCCCGCAGCTCCTCGACGTCCGGCGTAATCAAGCCCAAATCCTCTGCAATAATCGGAATTTCCTCACCCAGTTCTTTTTGGAAGGCACGGAACAAATCTGCGCCCGGCCCGGGCAGCCATTCGCCCTCAATCGCCGTTTTATTGCCGTAAGGAATTGCCCAAAACTCAGCAAAGCCTCGGAAATGGTCAATTCGCAGATAATCATACATTTTCAGGTTTTGGCTGACTCTGGCCACCCACCAGCGATAGCCCTCGGCCTTATGTTTTTTCCAGTCATACAAAGGATTGCCCCACAACTGGCCGGTGGCACTGAAATAATCCGGCGGCACTCCCGCTACCCGAGTCGGATAGCCCTTGGTGTCCAGCATAAACAAATCCTTGTTCGCCCAAACGTCAGCGCTGTCAAACGCCACAAAAATCGGAATATCACCGACAATCTGAATTCCTTTTTGATTGGCATATTCTTTCAGCTCAAACCACTGCTTGAAGAAAGCAAATTGCAGAAATTGGTAAAAACCAATCTCATCCCGCAGCTTGTCCTGCCATTTGCGCAGGGAATCCTTCGTCGGAAAAGCAATATCGGCCGCCCACTGCGTCCACATCACGCCGTCATGATAATCTTTGACCGCCATAAATGTCGCATAATTTTCCAGCCAATTCTTTTGCTCCTTAACAAACGCAGCGTAAGCCAGCTTTAAATCCTCTTTTTCCGACAAAGCCTTAAAATTGGCATAAGCTTTGCGCAGAATCTCATATTTATAAGGAATCAGTTCCCCGTAATTGATACAGACCGCTTCCCATTCACGCAGGGAAACATCAACCGGTTCTATTAGCTTCCACTCCATCAGCTGATCAATACTGATGATAAGCGGCTGTCCGGCAAAGGAAGAAAACGACTGATACGGTGAATCACCGTAACCGGTCGGCCCCAGCGGCAGCACTTGCCACAGCTGTTGTCCGGTTTCCTCCAAAAAATTGATAAAATAATACGCACTCGGGCCCAAATCACCGATTCCATACGGCCCCGGAAAAGAAGTCGGATGCAGCAAAACACCGGATTTGCGTTTCATTTTCTTCCAACTGGGAAGTCCCTTTTCTTTCATTGATATGCTCCTTTCCAATAATTAAGGTAATAAACTCAACCTGCCCTTACGCACAATCGGTCGATCCCTCGCCGCCTAAAAAAGCCAAGCCTATAAATGAGAAACGTTGAGCAGCAAAGTACAAAGCACTGTTTTAACCGCTAAACCGGCGGTTGATTTCCAAACGCAGCCACCTTTTTCGTGAAGAAATCACCGCACCATTCGTTGGCTAAGTCTGACACTATCATTATACAATAAGTCCGGCCAATAGTCTATGCCGAAAAAATGAAAATCTTCTTTCGCCTTTCTCCCTTGTCATATCAATCCTAAATACCCTACACTATAACTCAACTTTTTCCTGTTCGTCAGAACAGTCTGTTCGCAAAAAAACTTTGCCTTCTCGCTTTTCTGTTCGCCGAACGCCTTAACTATATTTGCCAAAAAGCCTCCCCTTTTCGCTATGCAGGTTGCGCGCCTGCGCAGAAGCGCATAGCGCTTCGACAGGGGAAAGTTGAGTGCATAAAAAAGCGCAGCCCAGAAAAATTACTGTGCTGCGCCGGCGATTACAAAACCGCCACAATTTCAAAGTATAAATAATGGTACATATCGTCAATAACAAGTTTCATTTCTTCCATATATTTTTTATCCAAGAGTAATTTAGGATGAAAGGCATCCTCCCGCCACAGCCGAACGCCAATCGCTGGAAATTCATAATTCGTGCTTAAATCCTCATCATCCCATTCATAAACACAGGAACTGTATTGCTTTAAAAAAGCTACCATTTCCTCCGCCAAAGTAGTAAAAACACTCTTGTCATAAAGAGTTACCTCAGCATATTTTTGAATCTCATAATCAACTCCTATTTCTACCGCACGCTCGCCTTGATAACGAACCATAAAAAACACACAATTATTAAAATAACGTAGGGTAAAACCATCCTCTTCTTTCTCTTGGGCAATTTTGATATTACCGCTGTTCCCAATAGAAAATTCTGCGTATAACTCAGCCAATGCGGTTAAAATCTGTTCCGGCGACATTCCTAATTTTAACGAACCAATTCCCTCATGCGGAATAACAGATAATGTTTTCAAACTTTCTCCCCTTACTGTACTCCAAACAGTTTTTCGTAATTATAAAGACAAGTTACGACCTCATAATAATATTTTTGCTGCAAAGTACCGAAAACACCCTCACTATCCATTTTGGCCTTTAAATCATCCACTTCTTTTTGCAAAGCCTCTACATATTTCTTATCCTTTAACAAAGCTGTCATTTCTGATACATAAGAGGAACTGCCATAGCTTCCTGTTCGCTTATGATCCTCAGTCATCATTCTAATGCAATATGCTTTTGAAGCATTAAACCCATTCCTTCTCAGAGATGTCGCAGGCACAAAATGATGACGTTGACCTCCATTTGCCGAAAAACTATCATACGGCGCAGCTACAAAGTTATATCTTGTATAATTATCTTTATTTGTATTCTTAAAATGATGCTTTAGTCCATTGTCTGCCACGGTAATATCATATTCAAATTTTTCCTTTACTCCCCACTTGGGAACAATCCATCTATAAACAATACCATTTCTCACTATCTTTTTGCTAAAAGTCTTTTTATCTTTATATGTCCACGTACTATTTTGAAGATAATATAGGGAAATAGTGCCGGAAATATCATCTAATGGATTATCCGCATCGACCATTGCCGCCTGTACAGAGAATACACTATCTAACATAATATAATAAAGATACCAAATGTCGATAATATTTCCCAAAACATTTCGCTGAATAATTATAGTACCATTGTCAATAACACCATTTGTTTCTAACGGCAGCTGCAAGTCAAATTTTCTACTAATATTTTGCACATCCTCAACCCGCAATAGCTTCTCGCCAAGAGTTTCATTTATATAGCTTGCGGATATTTCATATTGATTATACCGAATCTCATTTTGTGCCCGATAAAACTCATCAAGTTTACCCTTTTTAACTAAGTAATCATATATTTCTGGATTATTAAGAGCCGCTGACACTGTATACTGCTCTACAACTTTTGCTTCTGGCGTAATAACAAAAAAGGTTGTCAGCATAGTAAAAATCATTACAATAGAAAGAATAACTGATAAAATCTTTTTCATAAAAACCTCCTTTTAGTTAATTAAACTTGCCACATAAAATAATGCATATCCCAAAAACAACACACTTTATTTTTTTATTTTTCATTAAAAAGTAAAAAAAGTCAAAATTTTCCTCATCAAAATTTCACTCCAGCAGCTCCGCCAAATAAGCCCGGTTTTCCTTGGCCTCTTTTTTCAGGCGGGCGGTATTGACCGCGATTTTTTGCCGGTAGGCTTCGGGACTTTTCATCATAGCGGCAATGCTTTCCTCAATTTCCTCTAAGCGGATATGATGCATGTGATTGACACATTCCACGTCCAGTTCTTTCACATAATACAGCACCTTTGGATCATAGTTAAACCCCATCATCGGCACACCCTGAACCGCCGCATAAATCAAGGCATGCAGCCGCATACTTAAAACCAGCTTCATTTGCCCGATTAAAGCAATGATTTCCTGCGCCGTATAATAATGACGGATTACCACCGCCGCTGCCCGCATTTTGGCCTGAATGTCCTCGGCAATCCGAATATCGGCTGGAAAGCGCATCGGTACAAACACAATCTGCGCACCGTAAGTTTCCATTAAATAGTCGCACAGCGCCGCCATCTTTTTGACATAGGCTTCTTCCTGCTGCCAGCTGCGGAACATAACGCCGACAATCGGCCGTTCTAAGTCAATGCCTTCCCGCTGGCAAATCCCAGCCGCCGAAATACTACCGTCTAACTTTAAATTAAAAACCGGATCGGCCGTAACGGCAATCTTTGGTCTGGTAATTTTCAGCCCGGTCAAAACCTCTAAGGATAAATGCTCGCGCAGGGTAATGGTATCGACTTTACTTACAATCTGCCGAGTCAGCCAGCGATTGACCCGCCGTCTGATCGGCCCGATGCCGTTGGCATAGAGAATCACCTTGGCGCCAAAACGCTTGGCCAGCCAAATCAGCCCCAAATAATAATACAGCGACCGGGAACTGGTCCCATCCTGCAGCAGGCTCCCGCCGCCCATTAGCAGCAAGTCGCAGTTTTTCAGGACTGTCACTACCTGCCCCAAGCGAAAGCGATGCACCGCCGGAAAGCCATATTCGGCCGGCACTTCTTCGGGGGTATTGGATAAAATTGTTACCGCCAAATCCGGCGAAATCGCCCGCAAATCGGCACAGATCGACGACAAGATTGCATCATCGCCGGAGTTTTTAAAGCCATAATAGCCCGATACCACTACTCTTTTCATACTTTCTAACCAAACTTTCTCCTGTCGAAACCCTTCACATTTCTGTCCGGTTGTGCGGCTTTTTGGGCAACACTACCTGCCAAGGGTTCTGCCTTTTTACGCCAAGTTTCCGCCGCAATCCAAGAATGGTTTTCCCGCAGCAGCAGATGGTCCGCTTCTTTTGGCCCGGCCGTTCCCGGTGCATAGGGATACAACCGGCTCAGTTTTTGAGGGATCTTCCCCGCTCATTTACTGCATTTTCTCGCACCCGCTAATCCGCCTCTTGTCCCAGCGCTTCAATATAAAAGCTGACCGGCCGAAAGCCGTCGTTGCAGGAAATCATCACTGATTTTTTGTTTTTCATCCAGCCGCTGTAAATATCTTCCCCCCCATATGCCAAAGTCATAACAAACGGCGACATTGTCTGCCAGGCGCTGTCGCACAGTCCTTCCGGCTTTTGCCAGCCATTGGCGATAAAAACCTGACCCTCATGCAAGTCGCAGGGGTGCTCGAGCGGATTTTCATATTTTTCCATTAAATCCCGGTAACAAGCCATCCGCATCACAGTTATTCTGCATTTTTTCAAAAAATCACCTCATTCCGCCATTCTTTTTACTCCCAAGTTTCCGCCGCAATCCAAGAATGGTTTTCCCGCAGCAGCAGACGATCCGCTTTTTTCGGCCCGGCCGTTCCCGGCGCATAGGGATAGACCCGGCCGGAATGCTGCCGGTAGCTGTCTATGGCCTGATCAATGAACTTCCAGCAGGTTTCAATTTGATTCCACTGCGAAAACAGGCTCTTATCCGAGTTCATGCAGGCCTTCAGCAGCCGTTCATAGGCTTCCGGCGTGTTGATCCGGTTTTCTAAAATGCAGCTTTGGCAAAAGTCCATCTTCACGGTTTGGACTTCCTTTTCCAGACCCGGCTTTTTGATGTTAAACTTCAGATAAATCCCCTCATCCGGCTGAATCTTAATAATCAGCACATTTCTCTCCGCCGCCTTGGGCGTGGCCTTAAACTGAATAATGACTTCGCTTTCCCGGCTAAACAGCTTTTTACCGGTCCGAATATAAAAAGGCACATCCCGCCAGCGTTCGTTTTCAATAAAAATGCGCATTGCCGCATAGGTTTCCGTCTGCGAATCGGGCCGAACCTTCTCCTCCGACCGATAGCCCTCGTATTGCCCCAAAATCATCGACTGCTCAATCTCCGCCGGCACAATGGGTTTTAAATCCTCAAAAATCCTCTGCTGCGCCTTCTTAATCGCTTCGCTTTCCATATTGGCTGGCTCTTCCATCGCCACAATCGACAGGATTTGAAACAAATGATTCTGCATCATATCCCGCAGCGCGCCGCTTTCGTCATAATACCCGCCCCGGCTCTCGACGCCGACCGTTTCAAAGGCATTGATTTGAACAAAATCAATGAATTCCCGATTCCATACGCCTTTAAAAATAGAATTGAAAAAGCGGATGGTCATAATATTTAAAATCATTTCCTTGCCCAAATAATGGTCGATATAATAAATATGCTCCGGCAAAAAGCTTTCCCTTAGCTGTTCGCTCAGTTCATGGGCTGATGACAGGTCTTTGCCGAAAGGCTTTTCCACAACGACCTTGCAGCGGTTTAGGCGGCAGTCGCGCACCTTTAAGTTCTGCGTAATCGGCAGAAAATATTGAGGCGCCACTGCGTAGTAAAAAATAATTTCGCCGTTTAATCCAATCTCGGTAAAATAGCCGAGCAAAGCGTTATATTCCCCGGCATTCGTAAAATCCATCGGATAATAGGAAATGCGCCGGGCGAAATCACAAAAACGCTCCTCCAAATATTTAATCCGCGAATATTTTTGCAGCCAGTCGCAAATAATCGCCAGATACTCCTCCTGCGTGTACGACCGCCGACCAATGCCGACAATCCGGTAATCTGCCGGCAGTTCGCCCAGAACATGAAGATTATACAATGCCGGAAAGAGCTTACGGTAAGCCAAATCGCCGGTGCCGCCAAAAATAACGATGCCGTTTTCTTTATTCCTGTCTGCTTGCTGCTGTCCATTCATAATGAAAACTTCCTTCCCTATCCTTGCGCTGAAAGGTATGTGCTCCAAAATAATCTCTTTGCGCCTGAATCAAATTGGCGCCGGAGTCCGCCGTCCGGTAGGTATCCAAATAAGCCAGCGCCGCCGTCAGCGCCGGTACAGCCACGCCGCCCTGCACCGCCAGCACCACCAATCGACGGAGCGATGCTAAACTCTCCTCAATCGCCCGCCGGAAAAAGCCGGCAAAAATCAGGTTTTCCACGCCCGCCTCGGCAGTCAGCGCTTCGGCAATATCATTTAAAAACTTGGCTCTGATAATACAGCCGCCCCGGAAGATCTTTGCAATTTCACCAAAATGCAGCTGCCAGTCATAAACCGACTGCGCTTTGTCCAGCAGCTTAAAGCCTTGGGCATAGCACACAATTTTAGCAGCATACAGGCTCTTTTGCGCCAGTGCGATCAGTTCCTCCCGGTCAATATCCGCCGTTTGCGTCTGCTCGGCAATCAGTCCGGCTGCTTTGACTCTTTCCGCTTTTAAGCTCGACATATATCGGGCATTGACCGCCGAAGTAATAACCGAAATATCAACACCCAAATCCATTGCCTCCAGATTTGTCCATTTGCCGGTTCCTTTCTGCGACGCCTCGTCCAAAATAAAGTCCAGCAAATAACCATCACCGTCCCTGACTTTAAAAATATCGGCGGTAATTTCAATTAAATAGCTTTCCAGCTCGCCCCGATTCCAGTCGGCAAAAACCTTTTGCAGTTCGGCATTATCCAGCCCGCCTAAATGCTTTAAAATCATATAAATCTCACTGATCAGCTGCATATCAGCATACTCAATGCCGTTATGCACCATTTTCACATAGTGGCCGGAACCGTTCTGGCCGATATAGCGGCAGCAGGGCTCACCGTAGGCCTTGGCGGCAATCGCTTCTAATATCTCCCGCACCTCACCGTAAGCCGCAGCATCGCCGCCCGGCATAATGGCAGGGCCGCGCCGGGCACCTTCTTCTCCGCCCGATACACCAACGCCCAAATAAAAAATGCCTTTTTCCCGCAGCGCTTTTTCCCGGCGAATCGTATCCTTAAAAAAGGAATTGCCGCCGTCAATCAGGATATCGCCCGGCTGCAAATACGGCAAAAGCTGAGCAATCAGCATATCGACCGGCTCACCGGCCTTGACCATCATCATAATTTTCCGGGGAACGGGAAGCGATGCGGCTAATTCCGCCAGTGAGTAGGTCGGCCGAAAGTTCGGGTGGGCGTGCTCAGCCATCACCTCATCCACCACTGCCGTCGTCCGGTTAAAAATCGACACCTTAACTCCATGATCCGCCATATTCAGCGCCAGATTGACGCCCATAACCGATAAACCAATCAATCCTATTTCCTGCATGATATTCTCCTATCTTTCTTTGTTCTATTTTGTTCTATTTTGTCCTGCTCTTGTTTCCTCTTTCCTGTCTTATTCTAATTTTCTGCAATTTTATCTTCCGGCCGCCGCAGCAGCAAGGGAAAAGGAAACCCTTTGGGGGCATAGCCTCACGCAAAACAGCAGCCCTTTTGCCAACTGTTAAGCCTAAAGATACCACCTTTTTGCAGACCCTTTCTTTTTTAAGTATATCAAAATTATCGGCAAAAACCAAGGCCTAAAATTGGTTAAGATTTCGGCAGGGAATGGGGACAGAATAAGGCTAAAAAAAGTATCTGCTGTTGCTGCTGCAAAAACCACAAAACTCAGTAAAGAAAGTTTCTTCTTCCATCCATTTCCCCTAAGTGCATAACATTCTCTATGTTGCCCTAAAAGCTGATTTTTAGGCAATAGGTGAATCATTTGTTCATGCCAGAGTCTCATCTTGTCCTTCTGTTAATAACGTGGATTCTTGTAAATATTTATTTGGATATTTCTTTAGTAAGGTATTGATATATTCAATCACAGATTTCTGATTATTTTTTCCTGCCATATATTCTTCTAATATATTAAATAATTCTTGTTTTTCAATTTCACTTGCTTCTTTTTTGAAATATCCCCATATATGAAGAACGGCATTACTAAAATCTTTTTTACTTTCTTTTAAATCCCTTACTTTTTGTATTTTTTCATTTAGAAATAAAATATCTGCTTCTTTTGCTTTCAAATACTCTCTTATCTCCAAGTATGCTCTATGTGATTTGCTTAACACATAATATTTATTTTTTGCCCATAGCTCTTCACATTCTTTTTTCATATTTTTGTACTTCACATCAGCCCTTCTTTCAAAATATTCAAATTCTCCATCTATGAAATATCTCAGCACTTTATACAAACTAAAACAAACGCTAAATTTATATTTTGCAGTATACCATATACAATATCATTAAGATAGTCATGGCCAAAAATATTATACCTTTTTAACCACCTTCTCAACCTCCTTGACAAATCTCCTATAAATGCTTAAATAAAGGTTACAGAAAGGAAACAGGCTATGGCAAAAGCAAAGAAACCGTCCATTTATCAGGCACATGATAAGCCTTAACTCCGATTTTGCCGATTATTTTCTATGAGGGACGGCTCAAATGGGAATATCCGCAATTCGATACTTATTTTAAAGAGATTCCCGCTGTATGAAGCTTTGTTTTTTGACTTTTCTTTGGAAAATAAGTTAGATAAGCTGCCGGATAATATTTACCTGCGTCACTATTTGCAGGTTATTCGCTCGGTTTATCAGCCGGATAAGAAAAAACTGGCAAGAGAACTGATTGAGTCATTTTCGATCATTAAAGATGAAAAGCATGGGCTTTAGCTTGGATGATATTCCAAAAGTAACGGGCTTGATGTTATAAAAGACCATAACAGCAAAACACCGCTATACCATTTAGATAGCGGTGTTTTTGGCAGGCACAAAATGCTATACTGCTTTTCTTTGAAATTCCAGCAACTTTGCGGTGTAAATACTGAGCAGCTCTTCCTCGGTCAGTTCAGCCGACGGCCGGTCTAAGATAATCTCGCCCCGGTCGAGCATAACCACCCGGTCGGAATAGGCAATCGCGTCCTTCATATTATGCGAAATCATCACCGTGGTAATCGCCTTGCGCTCCAACAGTTCCTTCGTCTTTTCCATAATCACCCGCGAGGTTTTCGGGTCAAGCGCCGCCGTATGCTCGTCCAGCAGCAAAAGTTTCGGGTTCTTTAAGGTCGCCATGCACAGCGACAGCGACTGGCGCTGCCCGCCAGATAAGAACTTAACCATAACGTCCATTTTATTTTCCAGTCCCAAATCCAGTTCTTTTAAAATTTCCTGATAGCGTTTTTTGTTCTTGGGTCGAATCAAACGCTGAATCCCGAACTTCTCGCCCTTCTTATCCGCTAACGACATATTTTCCAAAATATTGAGTGACGCCGACACCCCCATCGACGGATTCTGATACACCCGGCCGATATAGAGCGCCCGCTTTTCCTCATTATCCTTGGTCACATCCCGGCCGTCAATCAAAATCGAACCGGCATCCGGCGCGATATTGCCGGAAATAATATTGAGCAGCGTTGACTTGCCGCAGCCATTGGAGCCAAGCAGAGCCGTACATTTTCCCTCCTCAAAGGTAATGGAAAAATTATCAAATAATTTAATCTCGTTATCGCTGCCTTTATTAAAAGTTTTGGATAAGCCTTGTATTTGAATCATTTTGCTTCCTTTCCGGCAAGTCGAATGCCATTTGGTGAAAAGTTATTAACCGCAATAAAAAGAATGACAATCAGCGCCGTCGCAGCTTTTAAATCCGTGGCCGGCAGCCCCCGGTCAATGGCAAAACCGCCGATCAGCTGATACACAATCGCACCCATAATCGCCCGGGTCGTACCCTTAATCTTGGTGACGGACTTTAAAATCGTATCGCCGATAATAATGGAGGCCAGTGCAAAAACGATAATCGAGCTTCCCATCGTAATATCGGCAAAGCCGTTCATCTGGGCGGTAATCGAACCCGCCACCGCCACCAGACCATTTGACAGCGCCAAACCGATCATTTTATATTTATTGCTGTTTTCTCCCAGCGAAGTTACCAGCACTTCATTATCCCCGGTTGCAATCAGGAGATAGCCGATTTCTGTTTTTAAAAACAGGTCAATCAGGATTTTAAGGCTGAGAACAATCAGCACCAGCAGCAGGACATTCATCAGCTTGTCATTGCCGAAAATGACCGGCGTTTTAAATAAGGGAATATTAGCCTTGCCGTTGACCCGCAAATTGACCGAATATAAAATTGTCAGAGTGAGGATACCGGACAGAAGCGGCTTAATCTTTAGCTTGATAAAGAGCAGCGCCGTAAGTAGCCCGGCCAGACAGCCGCCGGTAAAAGCGGCCGCTATGCCCACTGCCGGATGGAGATTCATCAATGCAAACTTGGCAAAAACAAATGCTCCCAGCGGAAAGCTGCCCTCGACCGATAAATCAGCAATATCCAATATTTTATAGGTCAGAAAAACGCCAATTGCTAAAATCGCATAAATCAAACCCTGCTGCACTGATGTTAGTAACAATCCTGTTCCCATTTTCAACCTCTCATCCGTTTTTCACTTTATTTTCTCTTGGCCGCCAATCACGGCGCCATCCTTTGGCCGAAAGCATCAGCCATTTCCACATATCGCATATCTCAAGCCGCTGCCGCCTTTCTGCCTATTGCCGGCGTTTTCCGCAGCCGGATAAGCCTTGGCAAATTGCTGATAATCAGCAGCTTAATCTTGGCGTAATCAGTCGGCAGTTGTTACGTCAGCCAATAGTAAAAAATGTTTTTATTTCATCTCAACCGCTTCCGAGAAAACTTCCAAATCCGGCAATCCCAAAGCCTTGGCCGTTTCCATATTGACCACCCGGCTGGTCTCGGTTGCTCTTTCCACTGGCATGGCGGCAATCTCTTCACCGTCCACCAAAACCCGCTTGGCCATGACCGCCGTTTTCCGGCCCAGTTCAAAGTAGCTTAATCCTTCCGTCATCAAAACGCCGCCCTGAACATGGGCTTCTTCCGCACCGATTGTTACTTTACCGGCTTCGGTCGCCTTTTTGGCAACCACATTGATTGCCGAAGCAACAATATTATCGGTAATGGTATAAATCGCATCTGCCTTGGATAAGATTGCGTCCGTCGCCTGCGGCACTTCATTGATATTGTTGATGCCGACCGTCACAATCTCCATGCCCAGTCCGGCGGCAATTTTCTCAGCCAGCGCTACCTGCGCCTCGGAATTGGCTTCCCCCGTATTATAAATAATACCAATCTTTTTAATCGCCGGGTCAACTGCCTGAAACAGCTTTAACTGCTTCTCAACCGGCGCCATATCGGTCGTGCCGGATAGATTGCCGCCGGGCTTTTCCATTGAATCGACCAGTTCCGCCTTAACCGGGTCGGTAACTGCACTGAACAGTACCGGTATCTTGCTTTCGGTGGTGGCCGTTTTAGCCGACTGCGCCGAAATCGTAGCAATCGCTAAAATCAGATCAACCTTATCTTCCACAAACTTTTCCGAAATCTTAGCCGCCGCCGGGATGTCGGCCTGCGCGTTTTTCCAGTCAAACTCCGCTTCTACGCCCAGTGCTTTCAGCTCCTGCTCAAAACCGCTGCGCACCGCATCCAGTGCCGGATGTTCGGCAAATTGATTGATACCGATATGAAAGCTTTTGCCGTTTGCACCAGTTTGTTCTTTGCCGGTCGTGCCGGTACAGGCACTTAACATTAAAATCATCCCCATCAGTAACGCTAATTTTTTCATATTCTTTCCTCCGTTTTCTTGCCGTCTAACCGGCAATCATGTGTAAAAGCCTTCGGAGTCTGCGCTCCTTGGCGTGTCCCGGCAAATTAAGCTGTGCCGCCCTAAAAGCGCTGCCGCCTAATCTGCTGTGGCCTGTCAGAGGATTTTTTAAGATTTTTAGGGAATAAAAAAACCATTCCATCTCTATAAGTCATCTTATAGGGACGAATGATTATCCGCGGTACCACCCTTATTATATTTTCCGAAAATATACTTTCTGAAAAATATCTCTTAAAAAAGCCCATCAGCCTTTTTTGATATAACGGTCAAACCCGTATTTTCCTACCGCCGTCGGTTTCAGAAAATCTGCTCGGAAGTGTATATTCTATATCCGTTTCCATGCCGGCTTTCACCTGCCCCGGCTCTCTTTGCTGTAAACCTGATATTTTTCTCTTCGTCAACGCATTTTCATATAATGGTTATAGTATAATGAAAGGATTTCAAAATGTCAAGCATTTTCTAAAATAAATTCACTTTCATTATAACCGCATGATAATCATAAATAGCTATTTGTGTGTGCGTCTCACTCGTAATTCACTTTCAGCGAACTACGAGTAACTTGCCTAACCTGTAACTGGAAAAGCTGAATGCTTATTCCAAAACTTCGGCATTTTTAATGACTTCTATCTCCGGTGAAATGCTGGTTGCTGCCAATGCTTTTGCCCTGACAATATTTTGCGTCTTTTCAATGCTGCTGACCGGAATATCCGCTGCCGTCTTTTCGCCGCTTAAAATCAAAGCTGCCATTTCGCCGGTTTGGCTGCCCAAATCATAATAACTGAAACCGTTGCTCAGTAAAATGCCTTCGCCCGCCGCTGTCCGGTCAATATAGGACTGGACAACGATATATTTTTCCGCCAGCGCCGTATGGGAAATCAGTTCCATTGAAGCCGCTACCAGATTATCGGTCAGGGTATACATGGCATCCGTTTTCGCTAACAGCGTTTCCAACGCCTTGGGAATATCATTGACCGTGGTAATCCCCACCGGCACAATCGTTAAACCAAGTTCCGCCGCCGCTTCTTCAGCCGCTTTTAACTGTGCTTCCGAATTGGTTTCGCCGGTATTATAAATCACACCAATTGTTTTCAGTTCCCGGCCGAGCTGACCAAAAAGCTCTAACTGCATTTTGGTCGGCGTTTTGTCGGTGGTTCCGGTTATATTCGCCCCCGGCTGCTCCAAGCTGTCTACCAGTTCCGAGCCGACCGGATCCGTAACCGCACTGAAAAGAATAGGAATCTCCGTGTCTTTGGCTGCCTGTTTGGCTGCCTGCGCCGCCTGCGTACCGATTGCAAAAATCAGGTCAACCTGCTCATCCGTCATCTTTTTAGCCATTGTCAACGCATGGCTGACATCGCCCTGCGCATTTTTATAATCAATTTCGGCTTGAATGCCGGCCGTTTCCAGCGTCTTGGTAAAGCCGTCCCGGTTTTCATCCAGCGCCGAGTGTTCGGCAATCTGTAAAATCCCAATTTTATAAGTTTTTGCCACATCGGCCTGCGTCGGTTCTTTTGCTTCATTGTCGGTTTCGGTCTTTTCGGTTTGGCTTTGTTTTTCCGGCGCCATTTGCGGCTCACTGCTGGCCGCACAAGCGCTGAGCAAGAAGCTCAGGCTAAGTATTAACACTAATTTTTTCATGGTTTCCTCCTTTTATTCTCTTTTATTTTTTTCCTTTTTCCAAATTATTTTCCGTCCGCCAAATGTCCGGTTCTGGCCGCAAGCAAGCTTGCTGCCCGCCCGGCCGCT
>CAUUKX010000012.1:0-31926 GCA_963545585.1 uncultured Lachnospiraceae bacterium | reverse complement strand
CGGCGGAGAAGAAAGCAGCCGAAGGGAGACATCCAAAGATAGTGAAATGGCAAGTGCGATAATAAGTTTGACAGCGAAAGGAAAGCCCCAGCGGGGTAAAAAAGCAGCCGAAGGGGACATCCAAAGATAGTGAAACGGCAAGTGCGATAATAAGTTTAACAGCGAAGGGAAAGCCCCGGCGGAGAAGAAAGCAGCCGAAGGGGACATCCAAAGATAGTGAAAGCGGACATGATAAACTTGGCATAGAAAAGCAAGGAGAAATATGAAACAGTTAACGGCTTTACTGGCAGTGTTGATGATGAATGTGGAACAGAATACACGATGGAATAAAGAACAATAGCTGACGAATAGCATGGAGGAAAGAATTAATGAAAATAAAGACGTGGCCTGAGGTGTTGGATGTTAGGGGGTTGGGGGATAACTGGGGAATGTTAGGGGTAAGAAAGTAACGGACGAGCAAGGAAAGAAAGGTGGTAAACAGATGGTCAAAGCAGTATTAGTAGTGGCGGCTGTATTGAAGATGTTGCTTGAGTTGGGAGATGTAGTAGTAACGTTGCTTGTGTGGAATGAACTGGGGATGTTTGACGACTAAGAGCGTAAGGGACAAGGAAACAAGCTGACCGATAGAAGGGGGTGAGAAGATGGGAAAGACAATCGCGGTGGCACTTGTGGTGTTGGAGGCATTGAGTGCGTTGGATGAGCTGGGAGTGTTTGACGATTAGGAGCGAGTGGGGCTGGAAAATAAGCTGACTGAACCGAAAGGGGGTGAGAAAATGAGAGAGGTAGTAGAGGCGACGATTGAGCTGCTGGAGGTCTTGGATGAGTTGGGAGCAGTATTAGGGGGCGGAGTAAAGAAATAAGCTGACCAGAGCGGAAGAAGGTGAGAAGATGGGAAAAACGATAATAGTAGCGGTCGCGGTACTGAAGGCGCTGGACGCGTTGGGAGTGTTTGACGATTAGGAGCGGATGGGACAGGGAAGTGAGTGGATCGAAGGCGATAATTATATAGATATTTCAAGGAGGACAAACATGAGTTCTTTATTACCAATTGTGGCGGTGGTGGTGGAAACGGTGGCGAGAGCCAGTTCGACAGCATTGGCAGCGAAGCGGACAGAGGGAGCGATAACGGTAGCGGGTACGACGGCGGTAGGGACGGAAGCAAGGACAGCAGCGGACTTGGGTACGGCGGCGGTAGTGGGAAGTATTGTAGGCGGAGTGTTGAAAACGGCGCTGAATGTGGCGGCAATGGTATCGATCAAGGCAATTAAGGAAAACCAGGAGTTGTCAGGGGAATAGGAAGCTGACTGAGGAAAGGAGGTGAGAAGATGGGTAAAACGATAGTAATAGCGGTTGCGGTACTGAAGGCACTGGACGCATTGGGAGTGTTTGACGATTAGGGGCGGACGGGGCTGGAAAATAAGCTGACTGAACCGAAAGGGGGTGAGAAAATGAGAGAGATAGTAGATGTGGCGATTGTGGTGCTGGAGGTATTGGATGCGTTGGAAGTGTTTGACGATTAGGATGGATAGTGAGGAGCGGGATATGAACAGCTAAGAAGCGGGTTGCCGGCAAGAGGTAATCCGCTATTTTGATGCAATTCAGGCAAACAGATAATTATGCTTTTGGGTTTGGCTTTTTTGCTCAAATCTATCCAGCGATTGACAAAACCGGAAAAACCATTTAAAATAAGGATGTTAGGGAATATTTCTGGGCGTTTTATTTTCCGTTTTGCGCCGATATACTCTGGCAGTGGGATAGAGCGGAATTTCAGGAAAAAATTCAGCCGAAAACCAGTCAAAAACTTTTTGCGCCGAAAAACGCTTTTTAGGCCGCTTCCATAGCCGGATTACAGAGATGGGATTAGAACTAACAATTCCCCGCGAGGGGACGGAAACTTTTTATATACACCTGTTTTTCTTTATGGTAATCATATTAGAACTAACAATTCCCCGCGAGGGGACGGAAACAGTTTCATAGACAGATTCTGATTTTCTTCGATTCGTATTAGAACTAACAATTCCCCGCAAGGGGACGGATTCACAGTCTTTTATTTTTTACATAACTCTAAACTCCCAAGACCTGCCGGGGCAAAGTCTTGGGAGTTTATTGTTCAGGCAGGCTTTATACTTGGTGCGACTGGAGGGCTTGCTTTTAAACTCAAAAAAATTTATAATATTTGAAACAAAACCCGACCTTCATGACGCTTAATAAGAAAAGAGAATTCTCATTCGAAAGGGGGCAGGACAAGTGGAAAAACGGCAAGAGGTAGAATGTTTTGACCAAATCTACGCGCAGACGCGGGAGGCGGTTTTGACGCAGATTACCGCTAAATGCGGTAATCCGGCCGATATTCAGGATATTTTTCAGGATACCTATACGGAAGTTTTTACGATTATCTGCCGCAAAGGAATAGATTATATCAAGCAGCCGGAGGCCTTTGTCCGGCAGGTTGCCCGGCAAAAGATTTACCGCTATTACCGGCTGGCTGACCGCCTGAAGAGCCTGTTTTTATGGCCGAAGGCAGCGGGGGCGGATGAGGACGAACCGGATATGACGGAACTGGCGATAGATACCTTTGAAATCGAGGACTGGCTTGATCAAAAGGATATGAGCCGAAAAATTGAGACTTTTCTGGCGGAACGGCCGACAGAGATTCAAAAAATTTTTTATTTGTTTTATTCCCGGGAAATGCGGATTGCCGAAATCGCCGAATTAATGGAGATCAGTCAGTCAAATGTCAAAAATAAGCTCTACCGGACAATTAAGGAAATGAGAAAACAGTATCACACAGCAGAAAAAGAGGAGGTGAGCGGGTATGAAGGAAAAAGCGCTGATTAAAGCGGTATTAGATAAAAATATGCCGGATTTTGCCGAAGTCCGGCGGCACTGCCTGCAAAATGTGCCGACAGATCAAAGGCTGCCGCTGCGCCGGATTGCTTTTGCCGGAGCACTGGGCTGCACGGCGATAGCAGCGGGGCTTAGCTTTTATCTTTATATTACGGAGCCATCCAAAAGCGGGGCAGTGAATTTGAGCGAGGGAGCTAAGACGGAGGAAGCCGGGATTGCAGCGGAAAGTATGGTCGAAGACAGGGTCGTCGCAGTGCCAAAAGGAGCGTCGAAAGAGGCTTTCAACACGCTTGGCAGTGAGGAGCAAATTGTTATCAATGAAGTCAAAGAGGAGACTTCCGCTAAGATTGCGGCGGAAGGCAGAGAAGTTTCTCCGGCGGAAGCGGAGGCGTGGGGCTTTGATTTTATGAAAGACTTGTATCTGCCGGCGGAGTTAACGAAAAGCCGGTATGAGGAAGTTTACACTCCGGATCAAGACCGGCGCTATACGGTGCTGCATGATTATGAAATTTCTTATTGGGACGGAAAGAATGACGGCAAGTCGCTGCGTATTTCTTTTTCCCGGGAATTTACGCCGCTGCGCGATTGCTTTTATTCGGCGGATGACCAAAAGGAATCGCGGATTGGAGATACCCCGGTGATTATTTATCATCGTGGGGATGTTTATATCGCCTGGTTCACCTGCCGGGGGATTAACTTTGATATTGCGGCATATCATTGGTCAGAGCGGGAGTTTTTAACCATGCTCCGTTCTATTATAGAGCAGAGTGGGGATTAAACTATTTTACTCAACTTTCTCCTGTTTGAAGTGCTGCGTGTTTCTGCCGGGCGGTCTAAAAAAATGGTTATAGTTTTGCAGAACATGGAAAAGTTGAGGGTTTTACTTGCCTTATTGCCTGATTCGGGTCGCGGCTGCGGTGGGAAAGTGCTGTAATCGGAGCAAAAGGCGGTAACTGTTTAACCTAACGAAAAGCGAGTAAAAAAATGAAGGGAGGATTCGGGTTATGAAAAAAATAGTTTGGGTATTGGCGTTGATTTTAGTGCTGTCCGGTTGTACCGGCGGAGCAGCGCAAACAGAAGCGGGGAATGGAGCAAAGGAAAACACCGACAAGAGCGGAAACGGGATGGAGGAAACCACTGTTCCGGGAGATGCCGCTCAAAAGGACTCAGGCGTTTCAATGGCCAAGGAGGACATTATCCGCCAGCAGGAATGGATTGACTATACACTGCCGGAAAATCAGGAGAAGCTCCGCCGGCAGGACAATGAGGTGTGGCTGGTAAATCAGAAAAAATATCAGGACTTTTGCCGCGACTATTGGGCATTTGCCAATACGGTTTTTAGTCAGATTGCCGGAGAAGGAAATGTGATTTATTCGCCGCTGTCGGCCTATTTGCCGCTGAGTGAGCTGTCTTATGCCTTAGAGGATGGAAGCGAACCCAAAGCCGATTTGATTCGGCTGCTGCGGGCAAACGCACCGGAGGAGTATTGGACGGATAAGCTGATGCAGCATTTTCAGAGGCGGGGATATTTAACGGCCAGTTCGATTTGGATCAGCAAAGAAGACCAGCCGGATTTGGAGTTTTTACAAAAAAACTTAACTTCGGATATCTACCGGATTGATTTTGCGGACAAAGATGCGCCGCAGTTGCAAATGGACTGGATTAACCGCTGGACGAAGGGATTTTTAAAGGATCAGGTGAAGCCGGAAGATTTTAAAGATCAAAATAAAGATCAAAATGGAGAAATTTCGGCCGGTAGAGAGGAGCTGTTTTGTCGGCTGATTGGAACCACTTATGTCAAAGCGGCGTGGCGGGGACCGTTTTTCCATGAGATTAAAGAGGACATTTTCTATGGGGCTAACGGGCAGGAACAGAAAGTGCCGTTTCTGCTGTCGGATCCGGTAAATATGATGTGTTATTTTACCGACCGCTATCAGGCGGTGCGGGTGCCGCTGGAAAACGGCGATATGCTGGTGCTTTTGCCGAGAGAGGGTGAAAGCGTCGAGCAGCTTTTGCAAGCCGGCGTTTTACAGGAAATAGCGGTGCAGCCGGAGTGGACGAAAAAAAGAGTAACCCTGCATATGCCGGATTTTACTCAGAGCAGCCGGATTGAGCTGCTGCCGGTTTTGGAAAAACTGGGCTATACTGAAATCAGCCAGCGTCATACCGGCTATGTTAACTTAGCGGGTAAAAATCCGGATGGGAGCGAGAAAGTGTGCCGGATTTCGCAGGTTTTGCAGGAGAGCAAGATTGAGGTCAAAAAGACCGGAATTGAGGCGGCTTCGTTTACCAAGGTGGATGTTGATAAGACAACAGCAATGGAAGAAGAACCGGAAAAGGTGGAGATTTATGTTAACCGGCCGTATCTTTATATTATCGCCGAAAGTAGCGGTCTGCCCAGCTTTTTGGGGGTAAACCGGGATTTTGTCAAATAACGGCACGATAAGCAGAAAAAGCGGTCTGTTTTTTCCCCTTTGGCGGTGTTGAGAAACAGGATATTTATGTTTAATGCTTGTCGGGAGAGTATACTTTCCGGGAGTAACGAGTGTAAATAAGACGATACCAAGGGTTTGTCCATTCCGGTTGGGTAAAATTAAGAACAGCGGAAAGAGGCGGCTGCACTTTAAGGCCAGATATAAGACGTTGACAAGATTTATTTATCAACTGTCTTGATAGAAGTCCTTATTATGCAGCGCCCTCTTTTTATGCTCCGGAGCCAGCCGATTTTGAGGAAACACGATTTTTTTACCCTGATGCGGAGAGAAAATCCGCAAGGATTTTCTCACACTCACGCTTAATTTATGATATAATGCAATAAACATAAAAAAGCGGGAGGAAAATAACAAATGAAACGTGCGGGAAAAATAATTATCATTGGAGTTGGTATCGGTGTGGTGCTGTTAATTGTGCAAAAGAGCCTTCGGATTGACGAGGCTGCCTTTAGCAGAGCGTATTGGCTGGCTGCCCCGATCGTTATTATCGGCGTGGTGCTGATTAATCTGCTGTATAACCTGTTTTATATCAATAAGATGCGGGAAATCGGCCGCTTGCTGTATACGGGGAAGGCGCGCGAATATGTTGCCAGCATGGAGGCTTTGCTTAGAACCGCCAAGGGCAAAAACTTACGCCATATCTTAGCACTAAATTTGACAGCCGGTTATGTGGAACTGAAAGAGTTTGATGCTGCGATCGGCATATTGGAAGAGCTGTCCGCCCAAGGTTTGAAAGGTGATGCCGCCAATGTTGTCCATCATATCAACCTATGTACAAGCTATTTTGAAACCGGACAATATGAAAAAGCAATGGCGCTGTACCGGGAAAGCCGGCCGCTTTTCGAGAAATTCCGCTCCAACCAAAGTTACGGTGCGTATATCGCAGTTTTGGATATGCTGGCTGCGGTCAGGGAACAGGACTATGACCGGGCGGAAGAACTACTAAAAGCGGCGGTGCAAACATATGATGACCCCCGGGTGCAAAAAGCCTTTCGCGAGATCGGACAGAAATTAGAGGAAGGCAAGGACAGCCCCATGAAAATTCAATGAAAGATGTGCCGTCTTATTTTTCCTTAACGGCTTCTGGCTTGGCACTGAAATCCACTTTCAGCAGGAAAACCAGTCCCAGAAGGAACAGCGGAATCAGGCTCAGCACGCCGAGCCTGGTATTATTAGTCAAATAGCCGACGCCGCCGATAATCATCGGCCCCATTGCTGCCGAAAACTTTCCGAAGATGCTGAAAAATCCAAAAAACTCGGCTGAGTTTTCCTTGGGAATCAGCTTACCGAAAGAGGAACGGGAAATGGCCTGAATCCCGCCCTGCTGCGTGGCAACCAGTACCGCCAACAGCCAAAAGTGAGTCGGTGTCGTCATCCGGTAGCCGATATAGGTAATCAGTACATAAACCAAGATAGCGACTGTCAGCAAAATCTTAGCGGAAAACTTATTAATAACATGGCCGAAAATAATTGCGGCCGGAAAGGCAATGATTTGAACGACCAACAGCGCAATCATTAGGGTATTGCTGGAAATGCCGATGCCGCTGGCGTAAACCGTCGCCATACTGATAATGGTATGTACGCCGTCAATATAAAAGAAATAAGCAATTAAAAACAGGACGACGTTGCGGTAGTGGTTGATTTTCTTTAAGGTGTTAAACAAACGGCGGAGCGAGGAGAAAATCGGATTTTTTTCCTGCTCGACATAATACTGTTGGTCAACATTTTTTAAGATCGGCACCGAGAAAACCAGCCACCAGACGGCAGTAATAATAAAAGAAATCTGCGTAGCCAGAAGCGTGGTCAGGCCAATTGCTTCGGCTTTCATGATGATAGCGATTGAAATGACAAAGGGAATACAACTGCCGATATAGCCAAAGGCATAGCCATAGGTTGATACTTTATCGTATCGGTCCTCGGTCGTCGTGTCGGTCAGGAAAGAGTCGTAGAACAGGTTGCTGCCGCCAAAGCCAAGGACAGACAGGACATAAATGGTCAGACAAAAGATATAATTATCTTCCCGTACCAGCGACAGGGCGGCAGTTGAGAGCAGACCGATTGCCAGAAAAGCCGAGAAAAACTTTTTCTTAAAGCCTTTATAATCAGCAATTGTGCCTAAAACCGGTGCCAGTACCGCAACCATAATCGTTGCAACTGTATTGGAGATTCCCCAATAATATTGTTTTTCAACGGCAGTTAAACTCTTGGCAGCCACATTGGTATAAAAAATCGGTAAAATGGTTGAAGTGACGGCCATAGAATATGCGGAATTGGCCCAATCATAAGCAATCCAGCTCAATTCTTTTTTCGTGAACTTGTTT
The DNA here is from genome assembly GCA_963545585.1 of uncultured Lachnospiraceae bacterium. Classification (GTDB taxonomy): domain Bacteria; phylum Bacillota; class Clostridia; order Lachnospirales; family Vallitaleaceae; genus W11650. The sequence goes on along the minus strand of CAUUKX010000012.1, from coordinate 24,266 downwards.
TTCATTCAGGAACCTCCTAATAGAATAATGATTAGTTACTCAACTTTCCCATAGCCTTTTTGGCTCTGTCCCGCTCAGAGAGCAGGTGCCATAATCGAAGCGCATTGCGTTTCTGCCCGGGCGGGCAATCTGCCTAAAAAAGACTGTCCTGTCGACTATGGGAAAGTTGAGTTATTTATAAAAGGAAATCGGATCATGCTCAAAAAAAGCACGGGGGTTAACATAGTATCCGTTGACGATAATGCCGTAAGCGAAAACCAGAGCCGGTATTTCTTCCGTTTTGGTGCAGCGGCCTACTTTCTGCCGGGCAAAAACATAGCTGCCGGCACTGACGGATAGCTCCGACAGCTCGGAATAAACGCTAAATACTCCCAGTCCGTGGTCGATTACAACGGTATAACCGCCTTCAGGTGTTTGTTCGGCTACCCGGACACTGCCGTTGGCAGCAGCTAAAATATCCGTATCGCCAGTAAAAGCATAAAGCTGACAAAAAGGCTGATAGGAAAAATCCCGGTGAGTTAATGTTTGCCCGTAGATATAGGTAACGGGAACGGCGGCCGGATAGTTGAAAACACCGTGCCACAGCTTTTCAGCGTGGGAAGAGCCGGTAATTTTTTTAGCCAGAGCCAGATAATAGGAGTCAGTTTCTGCTTTTTTGCTTAACAGGGAGGCGTTTTTAGGACTGACGGCAGCTGTTTCGGCCGTACCAGTCGATACAGTCAGGTTTTCTTTATATAGTAAGGTTTCGCTGCTGCCACTGCCGGTAATTGTCAGCTCATATTCACCGGCGGTCGCATCTGCCGGCACCGGCAATAGACCGTAATATTTTCCGTTGATTAGGGTCAGACTGATTTCATTTTCCCACAGAGCCGAAGCGGCACTGATTCGGCCGCCGGAATCGTAGTTTTCAATTGTTACCGCAATCGGAAAACCGGCGGTCGCAGCCAAGTCCAATTTAATCTTCGGCGGATAATTCACCTCAATTTGAAAAACATAGGTTAGTGCTGCGTTATAGGGCAGCTCTGAATCAGACCAAACCGCCTCCACTTCATAGGTATAATCACCTTCCTGCACAGGGATTTCAAGGCTGTTTGAGCTTAACAGGGCGTGATTTTTAACTGTTTGTCCGCCGACCCGAATCGTTTCATAGACATAATCGGGCGGCTTTTCCGCAAAGGTATAGGTCAAATGAAAGGCAGTATCCGTCACAATATAATGGGTTGACTGCTCCTGCTGGCTGTTAATTTGATAGGATAAAAAATTATTTTGGTAGGTTTCATAGTTCCATGTGCCGGAAACGGAGTATTTAATATCCTTGCTGTTTAAATAAAACTGTGCGGCCGGAGCGTGATTTTTGCGAAAAATCATGTTAAAATAGCCGGTTTCGATAATCTGATGAAAGTATTCCGGTGCCACGGCGTAAATATGACGCTCGTTTTGGAGGAAAGCAATATCCTTTTCAAAGTCAAAGGACAGCCGGTAAATGGCGGTTAAGACCGTGCCGGAAAAAAGCTGTAAGGAAAAAGTATGGGGAAGTCCGGGCAGGTCAGCATCATCATCAATTTGGCTGTGCGCAAAGATAGCATCAAAAACTGTCAAAAAAAGCTGAAGCTGTTCCTGATGCTGGGAGGCGGAAAGGGTAAATTCGCCTAAATTGCTGTACGGGAAGTTAAGCGGGGTAAAGCGGATGGAAGTTACCGGCCGCGAGTCTGCTTTTGAAGCGCAGGCAATCAGGAAAATACAGAAAAAAATCAAACAGAAACTTCGCCACATACTCTTCCTCCTTTTTTTATTATTAGGCTTTCCCACTGCCGAAAAATGCAGTCTTTTTAACAGCAGCACACTCTGGTCGAGACATTCGCATTCTATCCGGGCGGCACTTGCCCTAACTGAAATGCTGTGCATTTTGCCGGGAAAGTAATCTGCCCCGCTTGAAAGCAGCACGCCTTTGTTGGGCTGGCATCCAGTTCCGTTCGGAATACTATGCGTTTCTGCCCGGGTGGGCGACCTACCCTGATCGAAAGCTCCGCTTTCTGCCCGGGTGGGCGACCTACCTAAAAAAGACGGTTTTGACGAACATAGGAAAGTTGAATTTATTATAATGTTTTTTATAGGATTTGACAACAGATATATTTAAAAATTTATAACTCAAATTTCCTATAGTCTTTTTTGACTCTATCCCGCTCGGAAAGTGAGTCCATGCAACGAGCCCTGATCGAAAGCTTCGCTTTCTGCCCGGGTGGGCGGTCTACCTAAAAAAGACTGTTTTGACGAACATGGGAAAGTTGAGTTTATAATATCTATTTTTTTAAAAACAAAGAAAGTTCAACGACAAAACCATTGAAAAAAAACAGGCCTTATAGTAAAATGGAAAATATCATCAGAAAAGAGGGAAAGGAAAATGAAAAATCAAAGAATCAGAACCAGATTTGCACCCAGTCCGACCGGCAGAATGCATGTCGGCAATTTAAGAACCGCTTTATACGCCTATTTGATTGCCAAGCACGGCGGCGGCGACTTTTTGCTGCGGATTGAGGACACCGATCAGGTCAGACAGGTGGACGGGGCGCTGGATATTATTTACCGGACAATGGATTTTGCCGGCTTAAAGCATGACGAAGGCCCGGATAAGGACGGCGGTTACGGTCCTTATGTCCAGAGCGACCGTCAGAAAGCGGGGCTTTATTTAAAATACGCCAAAGAATTGATTGAAAAGGGCGAAGCCTATTACTGCTTTTGCAGCGAGGAGCGTTTGGAGAAGCTGAAAAATGAGCAGGAAGCAGAAAAGGGAGTATATCGTTACGATAAGCATTGCCTGCACCTCAGCCCCGAGGAAATTGAAGCGAAGCTTGCAGCCGGAGAGCCTTATGTGATTCGGCAGAACAATCCGAGCGAAGGCACGACGACTTTTTCCGATGTGATTTTCGGCGATATTACCGTACCCAACAATGAATTAGAGGATATGATTTTGATTAAATCAGACGGCTATCCGACCTATAATTTTGCCAATGTGGTAGACGACCATCTGATGGCCATCAGCCATGTGGTCAGAGGAAATGAGTATTTGTCCAGTTCGCCCAAGTATAACCGGCTGTATGAAGCATTTGGCTGGGAGATTCCAACCTATGTGCATGTGCCGCTGATTACCGATGAGGAACATAAAAAACTGAGCAAGCGTTTGGGTCATTCTTCCTATGAGGACTTACTGGAGCAGGGCTTTTTAAATGAGGCGATTATTAACTTTGTGGCGCTTTTGGGTTGGAGTCCGAAGGATGAAAATGAAATCCTGTCTTTAGAGGAGCTGGTGGAGCAGTTTGACTATCATCAGATTAAGAAGTCGCCGGCGGTGTTTGATATGCAGAAGTTCCGCTGGCTAAATGGTGAATATATCAAAAAGCTGTCGGACGAGAGCTTTTACCAAAAGGTGGAACCAATGCTGAAAGCGCATTTTGATACCAATCCGGATCTGGATTTGCCGTTTATGGCAGCTTTGGCCAAAACCAGAGTGGAAACCTTAAACGATGCGGTTCCGTTATTGGCCTTTTTCAAAGAAATGCCGGAGTTTGGCGAAGAACTTTATACCAATAAAAAGATGAAAACAAGCCCGGAAACGGTGCTGACCATGCTGGAGCAGATTTTGCCAGTGCTGGAGCAGATTGGAGACTGGACGCAGAATAATCTTCATAATACGGTCATGGACTATTTAAAGGCGCATGAGATTAAAACCGGTATGATGCTCTGGCCGCTGCGGATAGCAGTTTCCGGTCAGGAATCAACGCCCGGCGGCGCTTTTGAAATTCTGAAAATATTGGGCAAAAATGAGGCTTTAAAGAGGGTCAGAAGTTCGATTGAAAAGTTAAAGAAATAAAAGCCCGGAACGGTCAAAAGCGGATAGAAGCTTTTGACGGAAAATTATACTTGAATTCTTAGGATTTCAAAGAAGCAGGCGTGCTTTTGTCCGGACAGGAATACAAATGGAAACCAATGTAATAGGAAGAAACAGAGGATGGCGATGAAACAGATATTTCATAATGACTGGCAGGCAATATTGCAGCTGGAGCTGGAAAAGCCGTATTATCAGGAGTTGCGTTCGTTTTTGATTCAAGAATACCGCAGCCGGAAAGTTTTTCCGCCGATGCAGGAGATTTATTCGGCTTTTCATAAGACGGCCTATCAGGACGTGAAGGTTTTGATTTTGGGGCAAGATCCTTATTTTAATGACCGACAGGCCAATGGTCTGGCTTTCAGCGTGTCAAAAGAGGTTGAAATTCCGCCGTCCCTTATTAATATTTATAAAGAGTTGGCAGATGATTTGGGGATTCCGCCGGCGGCACACGGCGACCTGTGTGCTTGGGCGGAGCAGGGCGTGATGCTGCTGAATGCAGTTTTGACGGTCAGAGCTTATCAGGCTGCTTCTCATCGGGGCATGGGCTGGGAAACCTTTACAGCCGAGGTTATCCGTAAGCTGAATCAGCGGGAGAAGCCGGTAGTTTTCATTTTATGGGGCAATGATGCCCGTCGTCAGAAAAGCCTGATTACCGGGCGGCAGCATTTAATTTTAGAATCGGCACATCCCTCGCCGCTGTCGGCTTACCGGGGATTTTTTGGCTCCAAGCCGTTTAGCAAAGCCAATGAGTTTTTGCGCCGAAACGGAGAAACCGAGATTGATTGGACGATCAGATAGGAGAAAAGGATTGAAGATTGGGATTGGATTATTGGGGCTGGGAACGGTTGGCGGCGGAGTATATAAACTGCTGACAGACCGTGCGGCGGCGATTGCTCAGCAGATAAACAGCGAACTGACGATTAAAAAGATTTTGGTCAGGGATATTGCCAAAGCCAGAAAACTGGAAATTCCGGCGGAGCTTTTGACGACGGATTACAGCCGGATTGTCAATGACCCGGAAATTGATATCATAGTTGAGCTTTTGGGCGGACTGGAGCCGGCGTATCAGTATATTACCGAGGCGCTGCAAAACGGCAAGTCAGTGGTGACGGCCAATAAGGATGTGATTGCTGGTTACGGCGTGCGGCTGCACCGGCTGGCGGCCGAGTATGAAGCGGATTTGTGCTATGAAGCCAGCGTGGCCGGAGGAATTCCGGTTTTGCGCGGGTTGGTGCAGGGTTTGGCTTCGGATGAAATCTATAAGGTGATGGGGATTGTCAACGGTACGACCAATTATATCATGACGCAAATGGCGGAAAGTGGCTTGGATTATGAAGTAGCGCTGAAACAGGCGCAGGAGCTTGGTTTTGCCGAGCCGAATCCGACTAATGATGTGGAAGGCTTTGATGCTGCCCGAAAAATGACAATTTTGGCGTCTTTGGCTTTTTCAATGGGACTAAAGTTGGAGGATGTTAAGATTAAAGGCATTTCTGGTGTAACCTTAGAGGATATTCGGGCGGTGAAAGAGTTTGGCTATGTCATTAAGCTGATTGGCGTGGCCAAGCAGGATAACGGCAAAGCGGAAATATCGGTTGAGCCGACGCTGCTCAAAGAAACGCATCCGCTGGCTTCGGTTAAAAATGAGTTTAACGCCATTTACCTGTACGGCAGCGCTGTCGGCCAAACCATGTTTTACGGACCGGGGGCAGGCGAGATGCCGACGGCGATGGCGGTGGTATCGGATATTATGGAGAGTGCCAAAAACAGAAAAATGGGCGTAGGCGGCAAGGGCTTATGGCGGCCGAATCTGCCGGCGGCGATGAAGACCGCGGAGGAGATGGAAGCCAAATATTTCCTGCGGCTGGTAGTCAAGGATGAAATTGGGGTGCTCAATAAGATTACTGAGGTTTTTGCCCGCCACCAAATCAGCATTGAGAATATTTTGCAGGAGCTTCACGAGCAGTCGGGACAGGCCGGCATTATCATTATTACGCACCGGCTGGTGCAGAGCAATTTTGAAAAAGCGATGGCGGCTTTGCAGCATATGAAGGAATTGATTGATTTAAAAAGTTGCTACCGGGTCGAAGAATAAAATGGCACTTTTGACGGACTGAGCGGATGGTAAATTTGTCCCCAAGCGGAAAAAGAGCTTGCAAATTTGATAAAAAAGTTTGGAGAAAGCGTTTAAAAATAAGATTTTGGCCGCTTTGTGTATTTTGATTGAAGCGAGAATATTAAGATGATTTAAAACTTAAAAATGGGCTTGTAAATTTGACGAAAGAAGTTTATAATAATTATGGGTACAAGGAGGTACTCAGAACTTTAATTTTACCGGTTTGGGCAGGCGCTGATCAGGCAGCGGCACTTTGGCCGGAAAAATGAAGTTGGAAACCAAAAGAAAGGAGTTGAAAAAATGGTAACAGGAGTGAATAGTACACAGTTATATCCTTATAAACTGTACGGCAGAACCAGTCAGTCGATGACGGCGGCGCAGATTAAGGAACTGAATCAGGCCAATCAGCCAGCGGCAGCCAAAAAGAAGGAGAATCCGGAAGCGCAAAAGAGGAAGTCTTTTGTTGAGAGTTTATCCAAAAAATATCCGGGGATTACTTTTGGCATCGGAAAGAATACCACAACTTCAAAAGGAATCGGTGATAAACCGGCAGTGAATCTGGCAGAAGAATTAGTTGACAAAATGCGGACGGATTCAAAGTTTTCCAAGAAAATGGAAACAAAAATCCAAAACGCAGCCGAAATGCAGCGGGGAGCAGCCGCTAATGCGGCCGCAGCCGGAGCATCCTATGAATCGCTGGCCGTTAATTTTGATAAGGACGGCAAAGCCGAGTTAAGCGCCAAACTGTCGGATAAGAAGCCGGATTATTCCACGGCCGGAATGTATCAAAGATATCTGCTAAATGCAGGTCGGGGAAATGGGCTTGGGCAGCAGGCAGGAAACGGCAAAAGCGGTCAGACTTACAAGGTAACGGCGGCAACGGATGCGTATGAGCGGGTGAAAAATTCGTTGAATCAAAATTGGGCAAAAAAGCCTAAAACAGCGTCTAAGGATAAGTACGCCGGGATAGACGACGCTTATGGCCGGATTGCCAGAAGCCAGGAATATCAGCGCTATTCTCAGGCGGATAAGCTTGCGTCTGGCAAGGGAATAAGAGATTCTTTATTACAAAACTCTTATAAAAACAGCTTTACGGCGGATCCTTTCTCTTATCGGGGCGGAATGAATTATTTTTTGTAAGCGAACCATAATGTGTTCTTAATAACTCAGCTTTTCCATATTCTGCAAAACAAGAGCAGTCCTTTTAGGATCGTTGTTTCCCGAAAGATACGCCTTTTGGTGGCGGGCGGGAACGATAGATAAGTTGCGATATCGTCGGTCGAGAGCGGAGCTTTCGATTGGGGAAGATTGTCCGCTTAAGTTTTCTATTAGGGGAAAGCTGAGTTATAATCATATGCTGTCTTGGCAATGTGCCGGAAAGGAATTTTATGAAAAGCAGAATGAAGCGTGTGTTGGCGATGGTAATGATGGTAATGATGGTAACAACCATATTTACCGGGTGTGCAAGAGGAATGAAGTTAGAAGGAACATATGAAAGACAAAATTCATGGTTTGATCTTACGGCTCAAGGAATGCCCTCAAAAGTAGAATTTGAAGGATATAATGCAAAGGTATATTTTTTGAAAGTGATTCCTTTGGAGAGCACTTATCGGGTTTATAGAGATAAAATTACGTTTACTTTTAAACTTACCGATTCTGTCATAGACAAATTAGCAAGCAATCCGACTTTAGCTTGGATGGTAAAAAAATGGCTTAAAAAACCGACACAAACATATACTTTTGAACTGTTGGAAAATAAAGATGTTAAGATCGGAGAATATATTTATAAAAAAGTAAAGTAATAAAAATAGGATAGAAATCAAATAAAACCGCCGGAATGGCGGTTTTATTTGATTTCTCCGGAATGGGTGATAACTTAATGGTGAAAGTTTGTTACAGGCTTAGTAGTGGAAACTGTTAGCAGAGGGCAAGACTGTCCGCAAATAATAGGAAACCTCCTGCTGAATTGCGGAAAGTCTTTTAAAAATCGCTTTGTGAAAAGAAAAACGAACATAATTAAAAAACCGAAAGACAAGGCTTTTAATACGGTAAGAAATGTGGTATACTTAAAAGAAATAAAATTTACAGGCTAATGCGGCTGGTTTTGCGGCGGAAACTCTTTTTAATTGTGCGAGAGGTACCGGAATATCGCTTTCAGCAGCTGAAAAAAGCCGGATGAAAATAAAGCAGAAAAGGAAGAAAATTTATGAGTGCATTATTAGAAGTAAAGAACTTACATTCTCGGATTGCCGAGAGAGAAATATTAAAAGGCATTGATTTGACGGTCAAGGCCGGTGAGATTCATATTATCATGGGGCCGAACGGTGCGGGTAAATCAACGCTGGCCTATACGCTGATGGGTCATGAAGCCTATGAAGTAACAGCGGGCGACGCTTTTTTGGATGGCCGGGAACTGCTGAGTATGAGAGTTGACGAAAGAGCGAAAACCGGCTTATTTATGAGCTTTCAAACACCGGAAATCATTCCCGGCGTAACGGTTGAGAACTTCCTGCGGACGGCCAAAGCGGCAGTGACTGGTCAGGCTCAGAAGGTGATTCCGTTTAAGCGGGAACTGATGAAAAATATGGATCTTTTAAATATGGATGTGAAATATGCCAGCCGCTATTTAAATGAAGGCTTTTCCGGCGGTGAAAAGAAGAAAAATGAAATTTTGCAGATGCTGACCTTACAGCCGAAGGTGGCGATTTTGGATGAAACCGATTCGGGACTTGATGTTGACGCCATCAAGGTGGTGGCTGACGGGGTCAAGGCTTTTGCCAATGAGACCAATGCGATTATCGTGATTACGCATTATGATAAATTACTGTCGTATTTAGAGCCGGATTATGTTCATATCTTAGTGGACGGAAAGTTTGTTAAGACTGGCGGAGCGGAGTTGACTCAGGTTATCAATGAACAGGGCTTTGAAGCCTTCTTAGGGAAATAAGGGTCTGACAAAAAGACTATACGGCAGAAATGCCGAGTCTTTTCATAAGAAAACGCAGAACGGATAAAGAGGGAAAGGCGGTTGACGTCGTTTAAAATGGACGACGGAAGAACAGGAAAATAAGGAGAAAACAGTGGAAGAGAAAAGAAAAACATATGTCGCCGATGTAGAAAGGGGCATTTACGATATTAAAGACGGAGAAAACTTCGAGTTTAAAACGGATTCCGGTTTAACCGAAGAAATCGTCCGGGAAATATCCGAAGAAAAAAAAGAACCGGCCTGGATGCTGGAAACCAGATTAAAGGCCTTACAGATATATAACAGCAAACCATTTCCAACTTGGGGTCCGGACATTTCGGGACTGGATATGGATAACATTATTACCTATGTCCGGCCGAAGACGGCCATGCAGCATACCTGGGAAGAAGTGCCAGACGATATTAAAAACACCTTTGAGCGTTTAGGTATTCCGCAGGCGGAAAGGGAATCCTTAGCCGGAGTAGGGGCGCAGTATGACTCGGAAGTAGTTTATCACAATTTGCAAAAGGAACTGGCCGACCAAGGTGTGGTTTATCTGGATATTGAAACGGCCGTCAGGGAATATGAGGATATTGTCAAGGCTCATTTTATGAAGTTAGTGCCGCCGACCGATCACAAGTTTGCGGCGCTGCATGGGGCAGTCTGGTCGGGCGGTTCATTTGTGTATGTGCCGGCCGGAGTGCAGGTTGAGATTCCCTTGCAGTCTTATTTTCGGCTGAACGCCAAGGGGGCAGGTCAGTTTGAGCATACTTTGATTATTGTGGAAAAAGGCGCAAAACTGCATTTTATTGAGGGTTGTTCGGCGCCCAAATATGACGTAGCCAATCTTCATGCCGGCTGCGTGGAACTTTATGTTCGGGAAAATGCATCTTTGCGCTATTCAACTATTGAAAACTGGTCGAAGAATATGTATAACTTAAATACCAAGCGGGCAGTAGTTGAAAAAAATGCCCGGATGGAATGGGTATCCGGCTCCTTTGGTTCCAGAGTGTCCATGCTTTACCCGATGACGATTTTAAAAGGTGAGTATGCCCAGGCCGAGTTTACTGGCATTACCTTTGCTGGCGAAGGACAGCATTTGGACACCGGCTGCAAAGTACTTCACGCCGCCAGTCATACGACCAGCAATGTCAATACCAAGTCGATTTCCAAAGACGGCGGTTTTGCTTTTTACCGGGGACTGGTGAAAACGACACCGGAAGCTGAGCATTGCAGATCCACGGTCTCCTGCGAATCGCTGATGATGGATAATCAGTCCAAGTCTGATACTCTGCCGATTATCACGCTGGCCAATGATAAAATTGACATGGGGCATGAAGCTAAAATCGGGCGGATCAGCGATGATGCGATTTTTTATCTGATGTCCAGAGGAATTGATGAAATCGAGGCCAAGACTATGATTGTCAGCGGCTTTGTTGAACCGATTACCAAGGAGCTGCCGCTGGAATATGCGGTCGAGCTGAATAATCTGATTAGTTTGGAATTTGTCGGTTCGATAGGATAGGAGAAAGTAATGGGAAATTATTTGAAATACAGAGAAGCGGCGAAACAGAGCTTTGCTGCACTGCCTTATCCAGTTTGGAGGCGAATCGGTTTTACCGGATATAAGCAGCCGGAGCTTTTGCCGGCGGAAGTTAAGGCCGAGATTGTTTCGGAGATTCCGCTGGTCGGCATAGATAGTTTAAGCGAAGAACAGGCGCAGGCTTTTTATCAGAGAATTAATCAGCATAAATATGGGGTTGACCCTAAGTTTGTACATTTGACGGAGGGTTGGAGCAATTTCAGCCGGGTGTATCATTTGAAGCGGGGACAGGTTGTGGAGAAGCCGGTTCATATTTGCTTTGACTTATCTGGAGAAGCGTTGCTGGCGGACGAGCATTTGATTTATGCCGAGCCGGGAGCGGAAATGTCTCTGGTGCTGGAGTATCGGGCACAGGACACGGACAGCCCTAAGGCCAGTGAATATCATGTTGGCCTGATTAAAGTCATTGCTGGGGAAAATGCGCAGATTAAGGTTTATGTGGCGCAGACACTGCCAGAGAGCAAGGTACATATTATGAACGCTGTAGCCGAATGTGCAGCTGATGCCAAGGTTTCGTTTTACAGCGTGGATTTAGGTGCGGATGTGGTTGCGTCGGATTATCGCAGCTATTTGCTGGGCGAAAGTGCGGCCGGAGCAATTGAAGGCGTTTATTTGGGCGAGGCGGAAAATAGGCTGGATTTGAGCTGTAATATTCAGCACTATGGGGCGAAGACGGATTCCTTTATTGAGGTCAACGGCGCACTTTCTGGCAGTGCTAAAAAGGTCTTTCGCGGCGATATTTACTTTCACAAAGGTTCCAGTCAGTCCACCGGCCGGGAAGCGGAATATGTGATTTTGCTGAGTGAAAATACTCGTGCAGATGCGATTCCGGCGCTGTTTTGTGATGAAGATGATGTCTCCGGTGAGCATGCCGCCAATGCCGGAACGGTTGATGAAAATAAAATGTTTTATTTGATGAGCCGCGGTTTTACAGAAGCGGAAGCCAAAAAACTGATTATTCGGGCATCTTTTTCCGGCGTATTTGATCAGCTGCCGCTGCCGGATTTAACCGAGCGGATGGAGAAAGAGCTGGAAGGGAAGTTGGGAAATGTGCGATAACAGTCAAATCCGAAAGCAATTCCCGGCGATTGCAAACCACCCTGAGGTGATTTACTTTGATAATGCTGCATCCACCCAGAAACCGGAAGCGGTTTTGCAGCGCCTGACCCGATATAATCAGGCCGGGCACGCCAACATTCACCGCGGTGCCTATCGCTGGTCGGTGGAAGCAACAGAGGCTTATGAGCAAACCAGAAAAAAAACGGCGGCCTTCCTTCATGCCGCTGCGCCGGAGCAAATCATATTTACGGCCGGAACAACGGCCAGTATCAATTTGGTGGCCTCGACTTACGGCCGGGCAAATATAAAAGCCGGGGATAAGATTGTGGTTAGTCTGCTGGAGCATCACAGCAATTTTGTGCCTTGGCAGCAGTTGGCAGAGCAGACCGGGGCAGAACTGATTTTTTTAAATATTGACGAACAGGGCAGCTGGATAGAAGCGGAATGGGAAAAGGTGATTGTCCCCGGCGTTAAGTTAGTGGCGGCGACTATGATGTCCAATGTGTTGGGGATGGCGACACCAATCGAAAAACTAATTCAGCGGGCGCATGCCGTTGGGGCGGTGGTGATGATTGATGCCGCACAGATGGTTTCGCACCAGCCGATTGACGTTCAGGCCTTAGATGCGGATTTTTTAGCGTTCAGCGCTCATAAATGCTTCGGCCCGACCGGAATCGGCGTGCTTTATGGCCGGAGGGAGCTGCTGGAAGCCATGCCGCCGTACCAATTCGGTGGTGATATGATTGAATATGTGACCAAAGAAAAAACAACTTTTGCTCCGCTGCCGCAGAAGTTTGAGGCCGGGACGACCAATATTGATGCTGTCATTGCCTTTGCGGCGGCGCTGGATTTGATAGAGCAAATCGGCTGGCCGGCAATTCAAAAGATAGAAAGCGAATTAACAGCTTATGCTGTGGAGAAGCTTCGCCGAACCGAGCATATTCAGCTTTACGGCGATATGCCGGGAGCGAATAAAGGGCCGGTAATTGCCTTTAATATCGAGGGCGTTCACCCGCATGATGCAGCTAGTATTTTGGATAATGCCGGCATTGCCGTGCGGGCTGGGCATCACTGTGCGCAGCCGCTGATGAAAGAACTGAAAATACCGGCGGCGGTTAGAGTTAGCTTTAGCATATACAATACCAAAGAGGAGATTGATGTGTTTGTTGGGAGATTAAAGGAAGTCAGGAGGTGGTTGGGCTATGGATCTTAGCCAGATTTATACGGAGGTGATTACTGAGCACAGCCGGGCGGCGCATAACCGCAAACAGTTAGCTGAAGTCACCCATAAGGAACATGGACATAACCCCAGCTGCGGCGATGATATTATGCTGGAGCTTACTATTAAGGACGGCAGAATTGCAGACGCAGCTTTTTCCGGCAGCGGCTGCGCCATCAGTCAGGCATCGACTTCGATGATGATTGATTTGATTCGGGGACTTTCGGCAGCAGAAGCAAAAGAAAAAGCAGAGAGCTTTTTGGCCATGATCAAAGGAGAAAAAACAGAGGAAGAATTGGCGGACGTCTTAGAAGATGCAGCGATTTTGGCGAACATTAAAAACATGCCGGCCAGAGTAAAGTGTGCAGTTTTGGCCTGGCACACCTTAGATGAGATTCTAAAGAAGGAGTCGGGAAAATAGTATGGAAAATTCGTCACAGCTGGATTATATGGATTTTTTGCTCAATAAAACGATGGAAATGAGGGGAACTGATTTGCATTTATGTGCCGGCAGTAAGCCTTTGGTTCGGGTCAATTCCAATTTGATTGATATTGAAGGGAGCGAGCGGCTGCGGCCGGATCAAATTTCTGAATTTGTGCATGAATATTTAACCGAGTTTCAGATGCAGGAGCTGCAGCGAGAAAAGTCGCTGGATTTTTCTTATTCCCGGCGAAGCTTAGGCCGGTTTCGCTGTAATGTTTATTATCAGCGGGGTACTTATGCGATTGCCATTCGGGCGCTGCCGATTGAAATTCCGAAGTTTGAGGATTTGGGTTTGCCGGAAGTGATTAAGAGTTTTGCTCATAAATCCAAAGGCCTGATTTTGATTACTGGTGCTACCGGCAGCGGAAAATCGACGACTTTGGCCAGTTTGGTTGATTACATCAATGAGAATAAGAAATATCATATTATTACGGTTGAGGATCCTTTGGAATACCTGCATAGTCATAAAGACAGCATGATTACGCAGCGGGAAGTAGGAGGTGATGCAGTTAATTTTGCTTCAGCCTTAAAATCTGCTTTAAGAGAGGATCCGGATGTGATCATGGTTGGGGAAATGCGGGATATGGAAACCATGCAGACGGCACTTACGGCAGCCGAAACCGGACATTTGGTGCTGACTACGCTTCATACCGGCAGCGCAGTCAAGGCGATTGACCGGATTTTAGACGGTTTCAGCAAAGAGCAGCATACTCAGGTGCAGAGTCAGCTGGCCACTGTATTAGAAGGGGTTGTGTCGCAGCAGCTTCTGCCCCGAGCGGATAAAAGAGGCTTGATTGCCGTAGCCGAGGTGTTGTGCGTAACGCCGGCTGTGCGCAATATGATTCGCGAAGGCAAGCATTTTCAGGTATCCAATTTGATTCAAACCGGTGCCAAGCAAGGGATGGTATCAATGGAAAGAACCTTGGCCAAGCTTGCCAGAGAGGGCATAATTACCCATGAAGTCGGCTATTTAAAGTCGGCAGATTCACAGCTTTTTGAAAACTATTTTAATCAACCCAGTCTTTAAGTAGGAGGAAAGAATGAAAGCAAGCAAAGGAAAATTAAGCAAGCCAGTTAGGATTCTCTTTTCCCGGCAGCTGGCACTGGCTCTTAATTCGGATATTACGATTACTGAGGCCTTGGACATTATCCGCTCCAAATCCGAGGAGCCGCTGTTAATGAAAGCGCTGGAGGAAATGACAGCAAAGATTTATATGGGCTACAGTTTTGGTGATGTCATTAAGGAGCAGGAAGAAATCTTTTCCAGCTTTTATGTCAGTATGGTCGGAATCGGTGAGGAAAGCGGCAATTTGGCCGAGATTTTGGAGCAGATCGCTCAGACCTATGAGCGGGATATGCTGACTTTGAAAAAAGTGCGGCAGGCGGTTACCTATCCTTTGATTTTAACAGTGTTAATGTTTGGCGTAATTATCCTGCTGATTACCGAGGTCATGCCGATGTTTGACCGGGTATTAAAATCTTTGGGCGGAGAAATGCCGCGGGCGACGAAATTAATTTTACAGATGGGCTTATTTTTAAGAGGCTACGGTTGGATAATTTTGTTGGTGCTTATTTTGCTGATGGGCGGGATTTATTATTACGGTCGGACAGAAAAGGGCAAAGTGTTTTTTGATGCTTTGAAGTTTCATATTCCTTATCAAAAGGAATTGACAGCAGCCATGCTGGCGGCTCGATTTGCTCGGAATTTAGGGCTTTTGATGAGCAGCGGCATTGCGGTCAGTCGGGCGCTGGAGATGATTCATCCGGTAATTGATAATGAATACTTGGCGGTGGGAATCAAAGGCAGCATCCGTCAGGTCAATGAAGGCACGAGCTTAGATGAAGTGATTGAGCGGCTGCGGCTTTTCCCCCGGCTTCTGATTAAGCTGTTTGCTGTCGGCGTGGCTACCGGTCAAATGGATAAGGCGCTTTTGCGGGCGGCGGAAGAAATGGACAGAGAGGTTGATGATAAGCTGGCCAGACTGACCAGCGTATTAGAGCCGATGCTGATTATTATTTTATCGGTGATTGTGGGTATTATTTTGATTTCGGTAGTTCTGCCGGTGGTCAGTATTATGAATAATATCGGATAAGGAGGGACTATGAAACGCGTCTCGATGAATACCAGCTTTGTGGCGCTTTTTTTCATCGCCGCCGCACTGATTATTATTGTCTGGCAGCTGAACAATTATGATATTTCGGATAAAGAAATGGGGACGGAACAAATCGAAGGCATTATCCGTCATTACGCCACGGCCTGCTATGCCTTGGAAGGAAGTTATCCCTCCAGCCTAAAATATTTGCAGAAAAATTACGGCTTGATTTTGGATGAGGAGCAGTACGCTTATTATTATGATGCTTTCGCTTCCAATATTTTGCCGGATATTAAGGTGATGAAAAAAACAGAAAGCGAGGCCGGATATGAATAAGAAAGCGCTTTCGATAGAATCGCTGTTTGTCATGATACTGTTTATGGTGTTTGCCATTTCTATGGTGATGATGATTATCAGCGGCCGCAACAGTTATGGTAAAATTTTAGATGAAAAGGAGCAGGCCGAGGACTTGCGGATTGTTACTTCTTATTTGCGGATGAAGCTGAAACAAAACAATCAGATAGATTCGGTTTTCATTTCGCAGCTGCCGCAGCTGGGCGAGGAAGTTTTGGAAATTTGGCAAGACGGTGAGGAGAAACAATATCGGACGGTGATTTATTTTTGGGAAAATAAAATTTGGGAAGCCTATATGGCGGCTGAAGATGAGTTTGATTTTGCTCTGGGCGAGCCGATCATTGAACTGGAGGCCAAATTGGTTCGCTTTAACCGAACAGAAAAAGGGATATGGATTATTTATGATACGGGCCGCGAAGAAATTCGGCAGTTTGTGGCGCTGCAAGCGGAGGAATGAAGATGTTGAAACGAAATAATAAAGGTTTTACCTTGATTGAGATTATCATTTCGATTGCCGTTTTGTCCATTATTTCCGCAATTTTTTTGGAACTTTTTATTAAAGCGGATTCCGTGCAGAAACAAGGAAAAAATATCGACGATAAGGTATTTTTAGTCAGCAATTTGCTGGAAATGCTGACAGCTGAGAGGGACATTGACAGTTTTATTCAGCAAAGTGCACCGGCGGCGGAAAGAGCGGAAAACGGCCGGCGGGAGTTGGACTTTTACTATGATAAGACACTAAACGCTGTGCCCAAAGAGCAGAGCGTGTATTATCTGTGTCTGGTGCTGGAGAAAAAAGAAACCTTAAAAACCGGTGTTTTGTATTCAGTTAGAGTAAGCGCCTTTGAAGATACGGAGGAAGCCCCGCTGCAAATGGCGACCAGTTTTTATGAACGGAAAGGGGAATGAAATGCAGACAGTAAAAAATCATCTCCAAAATAACCGAGGAGCGACTTCGGTTCTGATTATGATTATGATGATTATTTTAATGGTTTTTGGTGTGGCTGCTTTGACTACGTCCGTTGCTTCCCGCAAGCTGGCGCAGAAAAATGCCGGCTGGCTGGCCGAGTATTACGCCTTGCAGGGTGAGGCGCAAGCTGTTTATGCTCATTTGGATGAGGCTCTAAATTTGGCGGATGCCGGGGAAGATATCAGCCGGATTGAAACTTCACTGAATCGGTTTTTACGGGAAAACGCCAATTGCAGTTTTCAAAGAACAGATTTGGAAAGTCAGCCCTTTATCATCAGTATGAAGGTCATAGAATCCGGCAAAGAAGTGCCCAAAGAGATTCGGATGGGTTTTATCCTGTGCAAAGGCGAGGGTCGGTATCATCTGAAAGCAACCAAATGGCTGCAATATCAGGCTGAAATTTTTGATCCTGAAGACGAACCGCATTTTTCTGATATAAAGATAGAGTGATATCAGGGTGTAAATTCGGTGCAAAGCCCCTCAGCAAAAGGATTTATGGGAAAAGTGGATTGCGGAAAAACCGGTAAGGAGGAGTTTATGAGAACAGCGGCTTTTTTTGATATTGACGGAACGCTTTACCGGGAAGGGCTGATTACCAGTATTTTCAAAAAGTTCATTAAGTCCGATATCATTGATCAAAGTGTGTGGTATCAGGAAGTGCAGGACAAATACAATAAGTGGGATAAGCGGGTCGGCAATTACGACGATTATCTGGTTAAAATGGCGGAGATTTATATTGAAGCCGTGCGTGGTCTGCATAAAAGTCAGGTTGAATATATTGCTCAAAAGGTGGTTGAGCAAAAAGGCGATAAAGTTTATATTTATACCCGGGATCAGATTTTATGGCATAAGGCACAGGGGCATATGGTGATTACGGTATCCGGCTCGCCCTATGAGTTAGTGCGGGCAATGAGCATCAAGCATGGGTTTGATGCCTGTCGGGGGACGGTTTATGAGTTGGATGAAAACGACTGTTACACTGGACGCTTATTGCCTCTGTGGGACAGCCGCAGCAAACAAACGGAAATTCAAAAATTAGCCAGTGAGTATGAGATTGATTTGGCTGCGTCCTACGCTTACGGCGACACGGCTGGTGATTTTCTGATGCTTCGGGCGGTTGGTCATCCGGTGGCGATGAATCCGACCCGAGAGCTGTTGCAGCAAATTACGCAAGATGAGACAATGAAGCGAAAAGCCAAAATTGTGGTGGAGCGGAAGGATAATATTTATCAGCTGACACCGGAGATGCTGCAGCCGAAAAAAGACGGCTGATGAGCAGCGAAAAAACCTGTAAGTCGGAATCAAGAGGAGCGGCTTTCATCCGAACCGGAAAAGAACAAGAGCCGCCGCAGACGGCAAGAGAAAACGGAGCAAGCGCCAAAGTCTACTTTGCTTTGATGCTTGCTCCGCCTTAGTATATTAGGATGCGGGTGTTAAAAGATTTAACATCCATGATATCAGATTGCTTCGGCTGACAGTATTACTTCAGCTTAATCTTGCAGACTGGTTCGTTAGCGGCAATTTCGCCGTAGGTAACGTCAAAATTATTGATTTTATCGGGATTCATCAGGACGACAATGACATCGGTTTTCTTGCCCTGTTCCTTGATATAATCAAAGTCAGCTGTAATTAGAGGCTCGCCGCTTTTTACTTTTTGACCGTCGCTGACATGGAGAGTCATGCCATCGCCTTTTAATTCAACGGTATCAAGGCCGACATGAATTAGCAGGTCAATTTCGCCATCGGTATGAAAGACAACTGCGTGTTTTGTTTTGAAGGCCTGCGTTATCACGCCGTCAGCCGGTGCATAAATGACGCCGTCTTTGGGCCGGATGGCATAGCCGTCGCCCATCATTTTTTGGGAAAAGACTTCGTCTTCTACTTCGGTAATCGGGATAACCTTGCCGCTGACGGAGGCATTTAAAGTTTCTGTTTTTTTAAATAAACCAAACATAAGATATCCTTTCTAAATAAAACTGTTTTGCCAAAAAATAATAAATTCTTTTGTCGCAGGATGGACACGGATTTTTATGGTTTTGGCACTTGTATCATAAAATTAGTATAAACATAAAATACCATTTTTGACAGGGAAAGTCAAGGGTTATCCGCAAATGCTTTCCTGATAGAAAAATAAAGGAGAAAACATGATTGACTTTTTAACGGAACAGGGAGTCGCTGATAAATTAATTGAAGATTTAAAGGCGTTTCGGCGCTTTTATCAAACGGCGGAGAAAGTCAAAGACCGGATTCCGCAGCCATATTACCGCTATCATGGCCGTGAGATTTGGGAAATGGCACTGGCGGCGCTGCTGGGTGGTGAAAACTTGCTTTTATCCGGGATGAAAGCAACCGGTAAAAACGTACTGGCGGAGAATCTGGCGGCGGCGTTCGGCCGGCCGCAGTGGACGGTGTCTTTTCACACCAATACCGATCATGGCGATTTAATCGGCACGGATACTTTTATTGGCGGTGAAGTTTGCTTTCGGCCCGGCAGTGTGTATCAATGTGCGGTTTATGGCGGATTTGGCGTATTGGATGAGGTCAATATGGCCAAAAATGAAGCCATTGCTGTGCTTTATCCGGCACTTGACCACCGGCGGCAGATTGATGTGCCGGGTTATCATGCGGTTCGGCTGCATGAGGCGGCGCGGTTTATCGGTACTATGAATTATGGCTATATCGGCACCAAAGAAATGAACGAAGCCTTTGCCTCCCGGTTTATGGTGATTGATGTTCCGCCGCTGGCAGAGGAAAATATCCGGCTTATCTTGCGGACCGAGTTTCCGGATTTGACGGCAGAGGGGGCGGCGGTGCTGGCCGGGATTTTTCTGGATTTGCAAAAGAAATCGCTCCATTCCGAAATTTCAACCAAAGCCATTGATTTCCGGGGTCTTTTAGGTGCAATTCGGGCAATGAAACGGGGCTTGGCGCCGCAGATTGCTTTGAAAATGGGGATTGTTGACCGGGTATTTGATGAATTTGAAAAAGAGCTGGTACAGGATGTGATTGATTTGCGGCTGCCTAAAAACAGTGAGGGTAGTATGTTTATATCTTAAAGCAAATCACTCCGTGTCCTTTAATGGTAGGCAATGATAGGGCTGCTGCTTGGGTGCAGTGCCGAAACAGGCAGTTTTTCCAAGTAAAAAACTTTCCTGATGTATTTACGGCAAGGTAAAATACAGGACAAAGCGAAATACCTATCAGGACGAAAGGAGTACCAAGACAAAAGGCAGCCGAAGCAGGTACAGACTTGGATAGAGCAAATAAACCAGCGGAACGAAAAGGAAACCGGCGGAATAAATCAGAACCGGGAAAAAATCGGGAAGAGAATTAGGAAAAGAATCATGATTGATACAGAATTAACAAAAGAACAAATCGATGTATTAAAACTGAGAAGCCAAAATATTTTTTGGACGGTGCAGGGCGATTATTCCCAAAAGCTGCCGGCGGTCTTTTGGCTGCCGGAAACAGTGAAAGCCAAGCATGATGCAGTTTTATGGGCAGCGGTCTTTTTATATGCCGATCCGGCTTTGATTAGCCGGTTTATTGGCTATCTGGCCGTTAAGCCAAACTTTTATGCGGTTTTTTCCCGAATTCTTTGGATTGCTTTGGAAGAATACTGTATGCCTAAGCTGTATCTGGAAAGGCCGGCGGTCAGGGAGCTTTTTTTCGGATATTATCGGCAGGCGGCGCAGCTGGAAACGGGTACTCTGCCCGATGCTGCCCGGATGATTGAGCGAGCCTACGGTGAAGAAAAATTAGGCCGACTGGCGGAGAATGAGCACTGGCTCAAGGCTTTGCTGGGAGACATTTTTCAAATTGCGGCATCGGCGCCGGATACGGCCGGACTGCTGGCGGCACTGGAGGAACTATACGGCCGCTATTTTCGGGAAAAGCATTGGACGGACGCATTGACCGCCGGGGCAGCCGACCGCCGGGCAGTTCAAACCATGCCGACCGGCTATCAGCCGGAAGAGAGCTTTTTTCAGAAAAAGCGAATCAGTGCCGGCGCAGACGTTGAGCAGATAAAAATTGTGGATGCTGAGTTTAACCCCAACAGCTATCGCGGCAAAGCTTCGGCTGAATATTTGGCGCAGGAACGGGAAAAGAGTGCCGGACTGGCTAATCCGCTGAGGAAAAAGAAACTGACCGACCGGGAAAAGGTTTGGCAGTTTTTTGGGGAGCTGCTGCTGCCGAAAGCGGAAGTGGAGCAAATCGAGCAGCGAATCAGCACCGGAATCCATCGACATAAGCGGCTGTATATCAGCGACGGCAGTTTTGCCACGGTTTTCAGCGAATATCAGCTTCGCTTTTTGCAGGAGCAAAGGCGCCTGAATCTGGAATATTTAGAAGCAAATTATCATGCCTGCCGCCGCCATATCGAAAATATGCGCCTGCTGTTAGCCAATACTTTGCTGCCGGACAGTCAGGCCGAAAGCTGTCGGGCGGATACCGGCCGCTTTCAGGCAGGTCTGGTTTGGCGGGCGGAGCGGCTGCATGACAGTGCGGTTTTTAAGCGCCAGCTCAAAAATGAAATCGGCAATTTTGCTGTGGAGCTGCTGTTAGATGGGAGCGGTTCGCAAAGCGAAAGACAGGCGCAGGTGGCGTTTCAGGGTTATATTATTGCTGAGGCTTTGAGTTTATGCGGGATTCCCTGCCGGGTCAGTGCTTACGCTACTTTTTTGGACTATACGATTTTGCGCCAGTACAAAGACTATGACTCGCCCCGGGAACAAAATAAAAAGATATTTGATTTTTTCGGAACAGGCATGAACCGAGATGGTTTTGCTCTGCGGGCAGTGGGAGAACGGATGGCCAAACGGCCGGAAGAAAATAAGATTTTGATTGTTTTAAGCGATGGCAAGCCCAATGATGTCCGGGTTTTTAAAAAGGATGCGGAAAATCCCGAGGCCAGCGAATACACCGGCGACATTGCGGTGAAAGACACCGCCGCCGAAGTCAGAAAACTCCGTTTTCAGGGCATTTCTGTGCTTGGTGTTTTCACCGGCATAGAAATCGACCTTCCCGCCCAGCAAAAAATATACGGCCGGGACTTTGCCTATATTAAGGATTTAAGTAAGTTTGCGAAAATAGTGGGAACCTATCTAAAGAAAGAACTGCGCAAACGGATATAAAAAACCGGCACATTTACATTAATTCATCTAATTCCTCATAATAGCCGAGCAGCTTTTCCTCCAGCTGCTCCTTTTGCATGGAAATTTCATGCGCCTTTTCATAGTTGGTAAAAACTTCCTCGCTGGCCAGCAAAAGGTCCAATTCAGTGATGCGCTGTTCCGTTTGGTCAATCATTTCTTTTAGCTTCTTTTGCCGGCTGATCCGCTTTTGACTGCGGGCCTTTTCTTCTTTTTCCAGCAGCCAGTCTTTTTTGGCACGGCTTTCCGCTTTTCCGTTACCGGGTTCTATCCGGTTAGACGGCGCCAAATCCAAGAAGCTGGCCGGTCGAGCCGGAGCCGTTTCGCCGGAAAAAACCGGATTTTGCCGCTCGCTTTTCTTGGCGATAAAATCATCATAATTCCCCAAATATTCAGTTAAAGTCAGATTTTCCAGTTCGGCTACCCTGGTGGCAATTCGATTGATAAAATAGCGGTCGTGAGAAATAAATAAAATCGTACCGCTGTAATGAACCAGTGCATTTTCCAAGACTTCGCGGCTGACTAAGTCAAGATGATTGGTCGGTTCGTCCAGCAGCAGAAAGTTTCCTTCGGCCAGCATCATTTTAGCCAAGGACAAACGTCCTTTTTCCCCGCCGGAAAGGGAACTGATTTTTTGAAAAACATCATCGTCGGTAAATAAAAAAGCGGCCAGGAGATTTCGAATTTCGGTATTGGTCATTTTGGGAAACTGATTAGAAATCTCATCAAACAGGCTGTTATTCGGGTTTAAGTTGCTGTGCTCCTGATCGTAATAACTGATTTGCACGTTTTTGCCCAAACGGACAGTGCCGCTGTCGGGTGTGAGTTCATTTTGCAGGATACGAAAAAGCGTGGTT
Source organism: uncultured Lachnospiraceae bacterium (assembly GCA_963545585.1). Taxonomy (GTDB): domain Bacteria; phylum Bacillota; class Clostridia; order Lachnospirales; family Vallitaleaceae; genus W11650. Next base: position 1,510 of record CAUUKX010000012.1, on the reverse strand, counting down.
TTGCCGCTGCCGTTCTCGCCGACCAGCGCAATCCGGTCACCTTTAAAAATCGAATAGTTCAAGTCCTGAAACAAAGTCAGTTCGCCGAAGGCTTTGCTGATATGTTCCAGCGCCAGCACATCATGGCCGGATTCCTGTTTGGGCGCAAATGAGATGTGCATGGCTTCGTTTTCGGTCAGCGGTTTTTCCAAACGTTCTACCTTATTTAAAAGTTTTTCCCGGCTTTCCGCCCGGCGCACGAACTTTTCCCGGTTACGCGCCCGCAGAGTATCAATAATGTTTTGCTGGCGGTCAATTTCCTTTTGCTGGTTGAGATAGGCTTTTTCAGCCAGTTCCTGCCGAATTTCCCGCTGCTCCAAATAATAAGAATAATTGCCTTCATAAAAATCCAATTGCCCGAAAGAAAGCTCAAAGACCCGATTGACGACCTTATCTAAGAAATAGCGATCGTGACTGATAATAAATAAAGCTCCCTGATACTCCGCTAAAAAGTTTTCCAGCCAGGTGATGGCCTTTAAATCCAAATGGTTGGTTGGCTCGTCCAGCAGCAGCAGGTCCGGTTTTTGCAGCAGGAGTTTGGCCAGAGCCAAGCGGGTTTTTTGCCCGCCAGAGAGGGTGGCGACCGGTTGGTTAAACCGTTCTTCCTCAAAGCCTAAGCCCCGCAGGATGCCGTGGACGAAGCTCTTATAGCTGTAACCGCTTAACCGGTCAAAGCGCAGATGCAGTTCGTCATATTCATGAATGATGCGAAGCTGTGTTTCTTCGTCATTGGCCGGAGCAGCCATCTGTTCATTTAGCCGAGTTAGCTTTTTTTCCAGCGAAACGATTTCTGCGTTGGCGGAGTACAGTTCGTCATACAGAGTTTTAACCGATTCAAACTCGGCGTTTTGCGCCAGATAGCCAAGACGCAGGTCGGCTTTTTGATAAATTTGTCCGGCAGCCGGTGCCAACTCGCCGGTTAAAATCTTGAACAAAGTGGTTTTTCCGGCACCGTTGTTGCCGATCAGGGCAATTTTTTCATTTTCATTAATATGACAGGATAAATCCTTTAAAATCCAGTCTTCAATATAAGCAAAGGATAAGTCTTTGACCGACAGCAGCATAATTGATTCCTCATTTCTTTATTTTCGTTGCAGCTCAGGCAAGCCGCCCGCAATCAATGGAAATGCCAGCGAATCTACTTGCATGAACGGCAGTTCATTTTCTTCGCCTATTTTATCATCAATTTAGCGGAAAGTCAAAAGAATCAGGCAGTATCGTCGAAAAAGTATCTGCCGGGTAAAGTGAAAAAATATTTGAAAAAATACAAAAAGTGCTGATTTTTTAAAACAGCGCTTTTTGTATTTAAGTGGATAACTCGGTTTTCCCTGCTTTGCCCATGATTGAAGTGCTTGGCACTTTTGCCCGAGCGTTCTGCCTAAAACACTGTTTTGACAGACATGGAAAAGCGGAGCAGAGTATTATACCATTTTCTTTATTTCATCAAATACAGCTTGAACTTGCGGGCCAA
>CAUUKX010000011.1:0-33513 GCA_963545585.1 uncultured Lachnospiraceae bacterium | reverse complement strand
CCTATCTAACGATTTTTCCTCTCCAAAAAGCGGACACTTTATTTTACCATTTATAGTTTTGAAATTTTCGCCTTAACATTTTCACTTTGCCTTTCACTTTGCCTTCAAAAAAATACATTTACAAGCTGTTTCCATCGGACTAAAATATAACTTATGCTTTCCCTCTGCAAAATTGTTTTTATTTTTGTCACAAATCCTGACCTTTTTTTGTTATAAGGGTACAGTCGACTGATAGAGAAAAAAAGAAAGGAGTTCGTATGATACCCAAAGACATTGGACATCGCTTTAAATACGGCAGTGAGCCGGAACTGAGAGAAGTCATTGAGCTCTTTGCCGATAAATTGCTCCGTTATGCCAATACAATCCTTTGTGATTATCAGGATGCTGAAAATGTAGTTCAAGACACTTTTCTATCCGCCTTTGAAAATCGTGTCTCTTTTGACGGAAACAATCTTTCTGCATGGCTTTATAAAATAACCTATCACAAAAGTATCAATCAACTCAGAAAAAGAAAGTTGCTTTGGTTTCGTGAAATCAGCTTAAACGAAACCATTACCACAAAAGGGATTGCAGCAAACGAAACAGAGTATGATGAATTCAGTTCCCAAACATTTAAAGCTTTAAAAAAATTAACCCCAAAAGAAAGAGCCTTACTTCATGCAAGAATTATAGAAAATCAAAGTTATCAGGAACTTTCCTATACCACTGGTGATTCAGAAAGTGCTCTACGCAAGCGCTATGAAAGAGCCAAAAACAAAATGATTACCTATTTAAATCAAGAATTTCCACGAAAGGAGTAAAATCATGAATTATCTTGACCATGATGAAAAAAATATCAAAGACAGATTAAACCGCTTACCTGTTCATTCGGAATATTTTAAAGAAAAATTGAAAGAGAAACTTACCGGCGAGCCAAAACAAATAAATGAATATCGCTATAAACGCAAAAGAACCTTCGCCGCTTTATTCGCTCTGTTTTTCGTTCTTGGCAGTACCGCTATCGCCGCCAAATTGGGTACCTTTGCTTGGCTAATGGAAACGATTCATCCAAACTATGAAGCGATTGTCGAGCCGTTAGAAGCTTTTTGCGAGGATAACAATATCCGCTTAGAGATTATCGGCGCTAAAAAATACCAAAACACTGCCGTTGTTTACTTATCCCTTCAAGATACCAGCGGTCAAAAACGATTGACGGAAAAAACTGATTTTTCCGACAGCTTCAAAGTAGCCACTACCTCCTCCCAAAAAAGTTCCTCTCCAAAAAAGGAAATCCCATCTTCCTTTACCCTAAGTAGAAAGCTTCTGTTCTTTGATACAGAAAGCAATACCCTCTACTACGAACTTTTTATTACGGCTGACGGAGATTCTCCTTTGACTGACAAATTACAGATTGGAGCAAGCATCCTCAACTTTGACTATCAGGAATATACTGGTGAAATCCCGCTGCAATCCTTAAAACTGTCAGAAAATGAGCCGATTTTGACAAGCCCCCAACACATCCTTTCCAGTACATGGAACGAAGAAGAACCTCTTAAACTATGGGCACTCCCTTTCGGAAATCCGATAAAATTAAATGATGAGCGAGAAGATATTAAACTTTCCAATATCGGTATCATTAACGGCAAACTGCATTTACAAACCGTATCCCCTTTCAACGAAGAATTCGGTAGTAAATACCATTCTTTCGATATGGTAGATCAACAGGGCAATAAAATAGAAGCTGCTTACTCCTTTTCTTTTATCAGGGATGCAAGCGGAAACATTGTGAACCTAAGCCAAGCCAATGCCCTCAATACCGGCGTTTATCGCCATAAAGAATATGTATTTTCCGTTGATACCGACAAACTTTCTTCTTATAAAATCCTCTATTCTTTTGATGTTATCAGCGGCATCGAAGGAAACTGGTGGATTTCCGCCAATTTGAGTGACAGCACAAAACAAATGAGAAGCTTAATTTGTAGTGATGAAATTGAAGGACATATTTTTAAAAATCTTTTGCTTAGCCCTCTGGGAATAGAAGCACATGGCAGCTGCCCAAAAGAGAACTGCATAGCAGATGAAATGAAACTTTCCCTTGAAACTTCTTCCGGATATATTTCCACCCTTTTCGGCGGCGGAAGTTGGGAAAACCAAGAATTTCACGCCTACTGGAATGTAGAAAAACCAATCAATGTGGATGAGATTATCGCCATTCATATCAATGAGCATCGCATCCCGCTTCGCTAACATATTCAATCCTCGATCATAAGAACCTATTCCCCAGCTTTTATCATAAAAGTTGGGGGAATAGGTTCTTATGAACAAAACCCAGCCCGGCCTTATACCTCAAGTGTCAAGACTTTGCCGGTCCTTGGCAGCGCATGATAGCGGATACCAACCATATCCATCATCTTTTTGGCAGCCATCACCGAATCGGTATCAGCGTACTTGTCATCCTGATAAAATACTTCCTTGATTCCAGCCTGAATGATAGCTTTGGTACATTCGTTGCAGGGAAATAAAGTCGTGTACAGCTTGGCTCCGCTTAGACTAATCCCGGAATGGTTGAGGATAGCATTTAACTCGGCGTGACAAACATAATAATACTTGGTATGCAGCGCATCACCTTCGTACTCCCACGGCATGTCGTCATCCTTAACTCCCGTCGGCATACCGTTATAGCCCACGGAAAGAATCTTATTATCAGGGCTGACAATACAAGTTCCGACCTGCGTCCGGTTATCCTTGCTGCGCATGGAGGATAAAATAGCAATCCCCATAAAATATTCATCCCAAGAAATATAATCCTGTCGTTTCAAAATAGCTCCTTCTTTCCTAAACTCCCGGCATTGACCAAAGCCAACTCCGCAAATGTCAACGTTTTAAGGTAACAACATTGGTGCCGTTATAATTAACTTCATACTCCGCAATCTGAATGGTCGCCGTCCCCGACGGAGTGTCATCAAAAATAGGCGCAGCCGGAATTTCATAAATAATAAAGTCAGCTGAATGAATATTTTGCTTAGTTCGAGGGAGACTAACTGCCGATGCCTCATCCGGCGTAAAATAATAAAACTTGCCGCTGCTGTCCCGCCGATAATTTCCGGTTAAAGTATTTTCACCAGTAAAACGCAAACCAGTTTCATTTTTTTCAGCCAAAGTCATCCCATAAAAGCGGCTGCCGGCCTTGGCCTTAGCCGGGTTAAACGGATTTTCCAAATAAACCGGTGGCTCCTTGGCATCTATCTTTTGAATAATCGTATCCTTTTCCTGCACTAAAATAGTAATTTCTGTTTCCGCTACATGCCAGCCAGCCACCCAGCCAGTCTTTTCCGGCTGATATTCAATTTGGTACCAAGTCCGGCGCATCGAATCCAGTGCCGTATCCAGCACTGTAAACTTAGCCTCTTTCGGCACCCGAAACAAAAAATTACCATCCTCATCCGGTTCCGTCCGAACATTTAGTCCTTCTGACAGCACGCTGATATAAGACACACTGACAACCCGATCTTCAAACTTCGGTGCTTCTGGAACCACTGCTTCTATTTGTTCTTGCTTTAAACTATCTTTAATCTGTTCCTTTGCATTATCCAGCGCTCCGCAAGCACTGAATAAAATCAGGCAACAGACCGCTACAAACAATCGCTTCTTCAAATTGTCCTCCTCATTCTGTCGCTGTAACTACAATTCTTGCTCAACTGTTTCGTCTGGACTGCCAAATATTTTGGACAGCTTTCTTTTTAATAAAGCTTTTAATAATATGCTCGCTATGTCTGGATATATCAGCAAACTTGGCTGCTATTTCATAAAGCCCCGGTTCGGTATTTTGGCTGCGCAAAATCTTGACCTTGGTATCAAGAATATGGCCTTCTACCCTCATTCTAAAGTTCATACTCAAACCAATCATCAATTCCTGACGGCTCCAAAATTTAATGCCGCCCTCAGAAATATCCTCACATCGAATCGGAATCGGAAACTCTATCTCAATCCCTTTGAGCTGCCGATCCATCGAAACAATAATGCCGATTACATCATCATTCATTTCCACATTTACTCTTTCCTGACCTCTGATTCGATCCCCTATCATCCTGCTCTCCTTATATTATCACACCATAATTGCAGCAAAGACAAAACCCCTTTGCTTTGACACCCCTATTGACCCAATCTGTTTCTTTCCAATGTCAGCATATAAATCTCACGAACATTTTCCCGTGTCAGCTTAACATAATTTCCCCGCAAAACAACTTTTTCCGTCAAAGCAGCAATATCTTCTTCCCGACCGCCCAATTCTTCTAAGGTAGTCGGCAAACCCAATTCCTGCAAATATTTCAAAAACAGTTGAATCCCAGCCAGTGCCGCCGCTTTTAAATCTTCTCCGTCAAACTCCGCTCCCCAAACATTGATTGCCAGCTCCGCCAATGCCGTAATATCACTGTTATGCTCCAATGCATACCGCATCCACGCCGGAAAAACAACCGCCAGCGTTGCCCCATGCGCCGAACCGTAAAGGGACGAAAGCTCGTGCCCCAAGCTATGCGAACCCCAGTCCTGCTGCCGGCCGACTCCCAAAATATTGCTGTGCGCCATTGCGCCCGCCCACATCAGATTGGCTCTGGCACCGTAATCTCTGGGGCGCTGCAAAAGAATCCGCGCATTGAAAATAATCGACGACAGCACCGCTTCGCACATCCCGCTGGTCAAATCCACATCTTCGGTGTCGGTAAAATACCGCTCCAAAACATGCGACATCATATCCATCACCCCGTAAAAGGTTTGATCCGGCGGAACCGTTGCGGTCAGCATCGGATTTAAAATAGAAAATACCGGCCGGATAATATCGGCATGGCTACCGCGTTTTTCCATCGTTGCTTTTTTGGTAATTACCGAGCTGTCCGAAGCTTCGCTGCCAGAAGCCGCCAGCGTCAGAATCGTCCCCAGCGGCAACGCCTGCTTAATAACCGCTTTTTTCGAATAAAAGTCCCAAAAATCGCCGTCATACACCGCCCCGGCCGCAATGGCTTTCGCCGTGTCAATCACCGATCCGCCACCCAGCGCTAAAATAAAGTCAACACCATAGTCTCTGACTTTGTCAATCCCGGTATAGACCAGATCATCTTTCGGGTTTGGCTCGACTCCCCCCAGTTCAATATATGGGAGCTTTCCTTCTTCTAAGTAACGTTTGACTCTGGCCAGCAGTCCCGATCGCAGTGCCGAACTGCCGCCGTAGAGCAAAAGCACTCTTGTTGCGCCATACTCCTTGGCCAGAGAAGCCGCTTTCTTTTCTGTATCTTTACCAAAAATAAACTTTGTCGGCGAATAGAAAATAAAATTATCCATGCTTTCCGCCTTTCCTTTGCTTTCAGCCAAAAATACTTTCCTTGCTTATAATAAGCAGGAATCCCTTTTATCGCAATTGATCCTTTAAAAACTGAACCGCCGCCCTGATATCCGCTTCCGGATTTTCACCGGTTTCCCGCTCAATCGTCAGATATCCGTCATATCCAATTTGACGGAGCGCACCAATCCAGCCGCTAAAATCAACGTTGCCCCGACCCAGCGGCATCTCAGCAAAAGCCGGACTGGTAATGATAACGTCCGCTGCCGGATTATAAATCTTTTCCGGATCGAGGTCATACAGCTTAATTCCGTCTTTGGCATGAGTATGAACAATATAATCGGCCAGCGTGAACACGCCCTTAACCGGGTCATCACCGGTCACCATTACAAAATTAGCCGGATCGAAATTAACCGCCACCCCTTTTGAGCCTAAGGTGTCTAAAAACCGTTTTAAAGTCACAGCCGTTTCCGGGCCGGTTTCCACCGCAAAATGTGCTTCCAGCGAATTCGCATACTCCGCCAGCTGATAGCAGGCTTCCTGCATAATCTGAAATCGGTCCGAATTGACGTCAGCCGGTACAATCCCGATATGCGTGGTAACAATATTCGTCCCCAATTCTTTGGCTAAATCAAGGATGGCCTTGGATTTTTCAATTTTTTTCGGATTGGCCGCCAGATCCATAAAACCGCCGCCCAAATCGCCGCACAGCGCAGAAATCGTCAGCCCGCTGTCTGCCACTGCCTTTTTAAACTCCGAAAGTGCTTGTCCTTTTAAGTTTTCCGGACTTAATTCACCCTTGGTGGCATAAATCTGAACCGCATCCACTCCCAATTCACCAGCCATTTTCAGCGCCTGACCAACCGGCTTATGAAAGGATTCCAGCAAAACGCCTATTTTCATTTACTTTTCCTCCCGGTTTCTTATCACCGTATTGCAGCCATCTAAAGCTTAATCCCAATGCCAGCTCGTTCGTTGCAAGAGTTTTGCCGCAGGCGGCATATTGCCCCGCTGCATTTTGCTATTCCGAAAATCACCAGCTACACTCGGAAAGTCTGCCGTTTCCATAATACTTGTATCATACCATGCCCCCGAAATTTTTGCAACTGCGAGAATTTCTTGAGTACTTTCCCCCAGCATTATTTACAAATCTTTAAACCTTCTCCTCTTCCCTGATTTCTAATCCTGCCGGATCGTACATGACCTTGGCATGATTTATTTTAATAATTTCTTTTTGCAACAATTTGCCAGTTAGAGGGTCAATTTGACTGCGGCAAACCCGGCCGTGCCGGTAAACATCCCGCCCCTCGCGCTGAAAAAACTCGTCCTCTGCGAAAATATGATAGGTATATTCCCACTTTCTTTGGCCTCTCAATTCCAGACACAAATGCTCTGCCGTTGTATACACAATCAGCTGCAAGAGCTGGTCGGAAGTATTTTTAAAACGATAATCAATATAATTATAGGAAATCGACGTTCCCGTACCAAAAGGAATCGTCCGGCCAAAATCGGGAAATAAATCATATTGGTCATGGTGATGATGCTCGGTGATTAACAGCGGCGTATGCAAAACCAGCCAATGAATCCCGTTAGTCAGTTGGCATAACCCACCGCCGGTTTCCTTATTCGGCTGGTTTTTCTTAATAACCAGCCCCTCCAAATACCCTTTTTGTGCTGTCGTTTTACCCACCAAATGCCAAAAAGAAAAGACCTCGCCGGGATAAATCAAAAGTCCATTTAAGTTTTTAGCCGCCAGCTTTAAATTAACCGCTTTGTTCTCTTGCAGCTGCATATCTACGTTGCCCAGCCGCCGCCGGATTAAAGAATTATGCGAATACAGCCGAACCGGCAAAAGTTTCCGGCTTTTTCTTGTCGCCAGCTTCTCGCCCCGCAGCCGGTCGGTTAATTTCCTTTTCCAAATTTCTTTCTGCTCAGAAATCCGATACGTCAGCGGCGATATTTCACAAAATAATTTTCTGCTCATCTTTGCTCCTTTCTCTCCCCAAATCAAAGCGCCGCCAGGACAGCCATGATGACGCGCTTGAAATAAATTTCGGTATGAAATATAAAAACCCCGGCAGCAGGCCATCCCATGTTTTTTCTAACTTCGGAATTCTCACCTGCCGCCGGGGCACTTTTCTTTCGCTTGCTTTTAATGTAAGGGCTTATGCAATGCAAAAGAATCTTTTATTTCTTATTTTTTATCCTTTAATGCCGCCTGGGCTGCTGCCAGTCTTGCAATCGGCACCCGGAACGGCGAGCAGGAAACATAGCTCAGGCCGATTTCATGACAAAACTCAACCGAAGAGGGATCTCCGCCGTGCTCTCCGCAGATACCCAGCTTGATATTCGGGCGGGTTGCTTTTCCTTTTTCTACCGCCATCTTAACCAACTGGCCAACACCGTTTTGGTCTAATCTGGCAAACGGATCCGACTCGTAAATCTTCGCCTTGTAATAAGCGTCTAAGAACTTGCCAGCATCATCGCGCGAGAAACCAAAGGTCATCTGGGTCAAGTCGTTAGTACCAAAGGAGAAGAACTCGGCTTCTTCGGCAATTTCATTCGCCAGCAGCGCCGCTCTCGGAATCTCAATCATTGTACCGATATGGTACTGGATATCCGAACCCTTTTCCTTCTTAACGGCTTCCGCAGTTTCCACCACAATATCCTTAACAAACTTCAATTCCTTCTTCTCGCCAACCAGCGGAATCATGATTTCCGGCACGATGTCATAGCCTTTTTCGTTCTTAACTTCAATTGCCGCTTCCATAACCGCTCTGGTCTGCATTTTGGCAATTTCCGGATAAGTTACCGCCAACCGGCAGCCACGATGACCCATCATCGGATTAAACTCATGCAGGCCTTCAATCGTTGCCTTAACATGTTCAACCGTCAGACCCATATCTTTGGCCAAAGCTTCAATATCAGCTTCCGCAGTCGGAACAAACTCATGCAGCGGCGGATCCAAATACCGAACTGTCATCGGCATCCCTGCCAGCGTCTCGTACATAGCCTTAAAGTCCGCCTTTTGGAAACTCAAAAGCTCAGCCAAAGCCGCTTCTCTGCCTTCTACCGTTTCGGACAAAATCATCTTCCGAATCTTCGGAATCCGATCCGGTTCAAAGAACATGTGCTCCGTCCGGCACAAACCGACACCCTCTGCACCTAATTTAACAGCGTTTTTCGTATCAGCTGGCGTATCGGCATTCGTTCTGACGCTGAGCTTGCGGTATTTGTCGGCCCAATTCATAATCCGCTCAAAGTTGCCGCTGATAGAGGCTTCTTCGGTCTTAATATCACCTAAATATACTTTACCGGTGCTGCCGTCCAAGGAGATATAATCGCCCTTTTTGACAACTTTGCCGCCCAGTTCAAAGTAACCTTCTTCTTCATGGATTTTTAACTCACCCAAACCGGAGACACAGGCCGTTCCCATGCCGCGGGCAACAACCGCTGCGTGCGAGGTCATACCGCCGCGTGCCGTCAAAATACCCTCGGCTGCATGCATTCCTTCAATATCTTCCGGTGAAGTTTCCGCCCGAACTAAAATAACTCTTTCGCCTTTGTCCTCATGTGCTTTTTTGGCATCTTCCGCCGTAAAGTAAACCTTACCGGCAGCTGCGCCCGGCGATGCCGGCAAAGCCTCGCCAATCACTTCACCCGCCTTTAAAGCAGCAGCGTTAAACGTCGGATGCAGGAGCTGATCTAGGGACTTAGCCTCAATTCTCAGCACCGCTTCTTCTTCGGTAATCTTGCCCTCGTCTACCAAATCGCAGGCAATCTGCAGAGCTGCCGAAGCCGTTCTCTTACCGTTTCTGGTTTGCAGGAAGTACAGCTTCTTATCCTCAATGGTAAACTCCATATCCTGCATATCCCGGTAATGATCCTCTAACTTCTTGGCAATCGTCATAAACTGCTCATAAGCTTCCGGCATATCTTCCTTTAAGCGGGTAATCGGCTGCGGCGTACGGATACCGGCAACCACGTCCTCGCCCTGTGCGTTAATCAAATATTCGCCGTAAATCTGATTTTCACCGGTTGACGGGTTTCTGGTAAAGGCTACGCCGGTACCAGAGGTATTGCCTCTGTTGCCGAATACCATCGCCTGCACGTTGACCGCCGTTCCCCAGTCGCCCGGGATATCATTCATCCGGCGGTAAACAATCGCCCGCGGATTATCCCAAGAACGAAATACGGCCTTAACGGCTTCCATCAGCTGAACTTTCGGATCCTGCGGGAAATCTTCGCCCATTTTTTCCTTGTAAACAGCTTTATACTTGGCAATGACTTCCTGCAAATCTTCTGCCGTCAAATCGGTGTCATACTTAGCGCCCTTTTCTTCTTTAACCTTATCCAAAATGCCGTCAAAGAAAGTTTTGCTCATTTCCATAACCACATCGGAAAACATTTGAATAAAGCGGCGGTAAGAATCGTAGGCAAAGCGTGGATTGCCGGTCTTAGCGGCAAAGCCTGCAACGGCTTCGTCATTTAAGCCTAAGTTCAAAATCGTGTCCATCATGCCGGGCATGGAAGCTCTGGCGCCGGAACGAACCGATACCAGCAGCGGATCGCTTTTATCGCCAAACTTCTTGCCTTGGATTTCTTCTAATTTTTTCAGCGAGGCAAAAATCTCTGCCTGAATCTCATCTGTAATCTTTTTGCCCTGATTGTAGTAATCGGTACAAGCTTCGGTCGTAACCGTAAAGCCCTGCGGAATCGGCAGTCCCAACTTGGTCATTTCTGCCAAATTAGAGCCTTTGCCGCCAAGCAGATTTTTCATGCTGGCGTCGCCTTCGCTGAACATGTAAACGAATTTTTTGCTCATGTGTCTTCCTCCTAAGTAAATATCTTCCGGCGGCTCCGCCGCCCAATTAACAGCTATATTATAGCACACTTTCGGCTGATTAGAAAGCGAAATTTTTATAAACTAAGCACGCAATTTCCTACATTCTTCAGAACGGTCTTCTTCAGGGCAAAACACGCCCCCCATACGGAAATGCTCAAAACTTAGCCAAAAAAGGAGCGGATAGTTCACCCGCCCCATTTTTTAATGATAGGAAAGTCCTTTATTTGTGCCGCTTTTAGGATAAACTCTTTTTCATATTATTAAGCAGGAATATTATTTTTTTACATCGTTTGATAAAAAAATAAATTTTTTAAAAAAATAAACGATTGACAGAAATTGTATATTATGTTATAAATGAATTGTAAATATAATTAAACTATTTAAAGAAAGGTGTGGTTATGTTTTACAAAAATTTCCAAAGGTACAAAAACGGAATATATGTTTATAAACCTATAGGATTGTTTTACACTAATTAACCATACAATAGGGAACGAAAGCATTTTCATTGTAAAATGTTTTCGTTCCTTTATAAGGAATCATTATGAACCAAAAAATTATTCTCAAATTGCTAATAAAACTTACACTAATTAGTTATTTGACTTTGATAATTTATGTATATTTTTATTTTCCCTATATTCAATTGAAATATAGAGAGTTGGGGTTATCCGCTCCTGATATGCCTATCAACCTCTTATGGCTGGCTTCTCCGACTGCTCTTTTGCTCTTTTTTTTGATAAAACCTAAATTAATACCATTTTTTACTGTTTTTCTAAAACGATTCTATGCTATATTCCGAAAGTAATTTTATAAAACTTCTCTTCAGGGCAAAACACGCCCCCCATACGGAAATGCTCAAAACTTAGCCAAAAAAGGAGCGGATAGTTCACCCGCCCCATTTTTGGTATAATTCAATCATTTCCTCAACCATGATTTTAATCGTTTCCGCACTCATCATTTGATCTTCCGCATGCAATAGGAGTAGGCTCAACTTAACATTTTCTCCCGCTGCTTCCTGCTGAATAAGCTGCGTATGCGACTTATGCCCATCAGCCATCTGTTTCTCCCCCTCGGTAATCAGAGCCCGCGCCGTCTGAAAATCCTGCTGCTTGGCTGCTGCCAGTGCCTCCATATACTTACTTTTGGCTGTACCGGCACTGGTAATCAGTTGAAAACATATCAACTCTAAATCCTTCATTTCTGCGTTTCTCCTTCCGCTGCCTGCTCTTGCTTCTGATACATTTTATCCACTGCGCGGATAAAAGGAAAATATATTATCACAGACAGCACTAAAATCACAACCTGAAGCAAAGCCGCCCGCCAGCCGCCAACAATGAATCCCGATAAAATCGGCGGCGTTGTCCACGGTGCCAGCACTCCACCGTACATCGGACAAATCCCCAAATAAATCGCCCAGTACTGAATCGTTCCTGTAATTACCGGGGTCAACAAAAAAGGAACTGCCATTAATGGGTTTAATACAATCGGCACACCAAAGGTAATCGGTTCATTAATATTAAAAATTGCCGGGCCAACACTTAATTTTCCAATTTGCTTTCCTTGCTTGGATTTTCCGAAAAAGACCAAATAAACAACAATCCCAATCGTTATACCGGCACCCGTCATAATGATAAAATTATCCAAAAACTGCTGCGTTACAATATGCGCCCCATTGTCTAAAGTAAGCTCTTTGCCTGCCAGCAGCAACGCTTGATTTTCCGCCGTATTGGCGCTAAGCAGCGGATCCATAATTCCTTTCACAATCGTCGTGCCGTGTACCCCAAAAAGCCACAAAAAGGGAATCATAAACGACATCACCAGTACGCCGCCGAACGAATCCGTCATTCCCTGCAACGGTGCTTGAATAACCTGATATACCAATTCAATCGGTGTTGCTTTTAATGCCATTTCCGATATGCCGTAAACAAATGCTGTCGTTAAAATAATCACAAATCCCGGAATCAAAGCCGTAAATGAATTGACAACTCCAACCGGAACGCCGCCCGGCAGCTTGATTGTCAGTTTTCTTTTCAGAAAAAAAGTGTAGACTACACCAGTAAAAAGCCCAATAATAATCGCTCCAATCATTCCTTTGCCCGCCACCCAAGTGCGAAGAATAACACTTGCCGCTCCATTTTCTGTCATAATTGACGATGGCTGAATTAGAATAAAGCTGCACATGGAAATCACACCCGCCGGCAAGGCAGAAAATTTTTCATTTTTAACATAAGTATACGCTATTCCCACCGCTGCAATTATCGCCATTAAATTAAAGGTCGATTCATATACCTGCGTTAAAATCGGGGTCAACCCCATTTCTGCCAGACCATCGGCAATCGGCTGATATGGAAAAAACGCCAGCAGCAAAAATACCGAGCCGATAATCATCATCGGCATCGCATAAAGCAGGCCGTCTTTTAATGCCATAATTGCTTTGGTATTGATAAATGCCATAATTTTAGGAATTACTTTATCATTTAAAAACTCTTTCATTTCTCTGCCTCCTGCTGCTTTTCCGTCATACGAATCGCAAACTCCAACACATTCCCGCCGTTACACAGTCCATAATCCGCCGTTGGAATCACTTCCAGCGGCACCTGATAACGCCCGCAAATTTCTGCCGATTTGGCTTTTAAATAACCAACCTGCGGGCCCAAAAGCGCTGCATCGGCATTTTCCACACGCTCTGCCATTTCATTAACCGGAAACGCTTCAATATCCGCCTCTATCCCCCTTTGCTGTGCCGCCTGTTTCATGCTTTCCACCAATAAACTGGTTGACATCCCCAAATTACAAAATAATCGAATGGTTATCATCTCATAACTCCTCTCCATTTGTAGCAATTACTTGCTTATACCAGTCAAAACTTTTCTTTTTGCTTCGTTTCAGCGTTCCATTCCCGGCATTATCTTTATCCACATAAATAAAACCGTATCGCTTTTCCATTTCCCCCGTACCTGCCGACACCAAATCAATGCAGCCCCAAGGCGTATAGCCCATCACATCAACGCCGTCTATTTCTGCCGCTGCTTTTATTGCCTTGATATGACTTCTTAAATATTCGATTCGGGCATCGTCCTGAATGGTCTGACCATTTTCTTCTTTTTCATAAAGCCCTATTCCATTTTCCACAACAAAAAGCGGCTTTTCGTATCTCTCATACAGCCAGTTCAGCATATATCTCAAACCCTCGGCGTCGATTGGCCAGCCCCAGTCTGATACCGGAATATGTGGATTTTTCACCAAACAGTCCTGATTGGAAATATCATAATCCGTTGCTGCCTGCGGATGCTTGACTGCCCAACTCATATAATAGCTTAAACCAATATAATCTACTTTGCCATTTTTTAATTCCCACTTATCTTGTTCGGTAATGTCCAACTGATACGCCCGCCGCTCAAAATATTTTAGCAAATAAGCCGGATAATGCCCCCTAACCTGAACATCAGCAAACCAAAAGCGCCTGCGCATTGCATTTTGATGCATCAATATATTCTGCGGAGCACAGTCGTATGGATAAATGGGAATGGCCAAAAGCATACAGCCAATTTGAAAATTAGGATTGATTCTTTTTCCTGCCGCTGCCGCTCTGGCTGAGGCTACCAACTCATACGCCGCCGCCTGATACATAATTTTTTCTCTGTCCTCGCCCGACCGGTAAACAATTCCTGAATTGGTAAAAACAAAAAAATCACTTTGAAAGTCCGACTGATTATTGATTTCGTTAAAAGTCATCCAATATTTGACTTTATCTTTATACCTCGCAAAGCAAACCTCAGCAAAACGAACAAAAAAATCAATCGTTTTCCGGCTGCGAAAGCCACCGTATTTTTCCACTAAATGAAATGGCATTTCAAAATGGGAAAGTGTTACCACCGGCTCTATTCCCTGCCGCCGCAATTCGTCAAACAAATCGTCATAAAATTGCAGTCCCTTTTCATTCGGCTCTGTTTCATCCCCTTGCGGAAAAACTCGCGACCAAGCAATTGATGTCCGAAAACAGCGAAAACCCATTTCTTGAAAAAGCAAAATATCCTCCCGATACCGATGATAAAAGTCAATCGCTTCGTGATTGGGATAATACTCTCCCGCCAACACTCCATTGGTAATTTTTCGGTCTACTCCATTTTTCCCTGCCGTCATAACATCCGCTATGCTGATTCCCTTGCCACCTTCCTGCCATGCTCCCTCTAACTGGTGCGCCGCAACCGCACCTCCCCATAAAAAATCGCTTCGCAGCATAATAACCTCCTGTTCCGGTTTCTTATTTTTCATAAATGGGTAACTCAACTTTATTTTAACAAAAAACTTCCAAACTTCCATCCTGTTCTTTGCCGTATAGTATCCGGCAAGCCGCTTTATTCCTCCAGCAGCGATACCAGCTGAGAAAAAACCGGATTTTCTATCAGTGCTTTAATCTTTGTTGGACTAAGCGCAAATCGAGCCGTCGTTTCATAAAAAAACTGACGATTGGGGTCGGGCTGGCTGCCAACCGACGTCAGCAAAATAACTTGCACTTTCTGTCGGTTCCACAAAATCGCATCTTTTAACACCGCCACATAAGCAAACGTTTCTTCTGAAGCAATCTGATTAGGGTGCGGAATGGCAATCCCATTGCCATAGTCCATCTGCGCATAAGCCTCCCTTTCCAGCACTAAATCGCAAAAATTGTCCGCCACCTTTTCCTGCTCTGCTATTCTTTCACAAATCGCCGTAATTGCTTCTAATTTGTCTTTCACTTCCAATCCTGCCCAAAACCGGTATTCCCTGTAATATTCTTCGATTCTGCTTTGGCCTTTCTTTTTTAACACTCCGCCGACCATTTTAATTTCTTCTTCTGTCAGAAAAATCCCTACTTCAAAAATCGGCACCGGAATTTTCTCCGGCAGCGGTACCGTTGTAAAAACATAATCGACTTTAGAAAAATCAAATTGACTCAATCCCAATAAATCGCAAGTATAAATATTTTTAATATATTCCTTAAACAAATTTTTATATTTATACTCCAGCAAACGGGACGAACTGCTGCCAGAAGCACAGACAATCAGAATATTAGAATGGATTGTTCCCACGGCCTGCTCTCTTTCTTTTTCAATTGCCAGGGCAAAAATCAAAGCAAAAAATCCGATTTCTTCTTCGCTGATACTTTTTTGATAATAGGGACACAGTACCAAAGAAACCGCCCGATGTGCCATTTCATAGGCCAAACTGTACTCTTTTTTGATTTCCTCCAGCATTGGATTTTTTATCGGAATCAAGTAGCGCATCCGAATATCAAATGGCACTAAATGCTGATTCAACGCCATTCTAATATCAAAAACATTAATAAATTGCAGCTTATACCATTTTTGCAACTGTTCAATCATCTGCATTGCCAAATTATCGGTTTGTTCTTTGATGACGAAGTTAGAATGGATGCTGCCCAGATTTTCTGTTACTCTTCTGCCCGCCACATAAACCAGTAGATATTTGGCTTCATTTTCTGGAATCTCCAGCTGACAGCGCCTCTTTAACTCTTTCATCAATTCTCGGACAAACATCTTTTCCTTTATCCCCGCCTCAAAACTACTGCCAAACTCCATTTCTGCAAAAAAACCTTTTTCCATTCTCTTTATAGAAATATAAATATAGTCAATTAAATTCTCATAGGCAATTTCCGATAAATGCAGTTCATACTTTATCAGCAGCTGCCAAAGCAACGCCGACAGTTCTTTTATTTCGGTTTGCCTTTTTCTTTGATTGATGCTTACATATTTTCTTTTGATAAAATAATCCATCAACAAGTGCCGGATATCGACTTCCTTTCCCTCCACCTTAATTCCATAGCTGGGCTTACGCAGCAAGCTGATTCCATAGCGTTTAAAAATACTTTCCATAACCTTTAGGCTTTGGCTTAGCGTGTTTTTTGACACATATAAAAAATCAGCCAAATCTTCCATTTTTACAAAATCTCTCCGCTGAAGCAAGTAAATCAGCAAAAAATTATTTCTTTCCTCAACGGTAGCCGGCACTCGTTTCTCCTCTGTCCAATCCTCGGAATTCAACAATGCTTTTAGCAATTCTTCCTGTAAAATTTTCAACTTATAGCCATATCTTGGTCTGGCAATCAATTCTGCTCCACCATTTTTTTGCAGAACTTCTTTTAATTCTTTTATTCGGTTGCGGACTGTTTTTTCACTGATATTAAATGTTTTTGATATACTTTCAGCAGTAGCGTATTCTTTTTCCATTAAATATATCACCAATTTCTTTAAATGATATTCCAACATTTCCGCTCCTCTCTTTCTGTATGTATGCTACTTTTATTATATCATTTCTTCTCCTTAAAAATAGCCAAAAAAATACCGGATTCAATCCGGTAAGCGAAAGTCAAAAGCCCTGATATTTCATGAATTTTCTTATACAAACCAAATGAATTGGCCACCTTCCTCACTTCTGACATCCGCGGCAAAAATGAGTCCCCCGGCCGGCCAGCTTGATTTTCTCAATCGGGCGGCCGCAAGTCCGGCAAGGCTCGCCGGTTCGGCCGTAGACATAGGCCTGATCCAAATAATCGCCCTTCTGCCCAATAGCATTGACATAATCCTGCCGGCTGGAGCCCCCTAACTCAATGGATGTCCGCAAAACCTTTTTGATATTGGCACACAACGCCCGAATCTCTTTCTCTTTCAGACCGGCCGCCGGACGATTCGGCAAAATTCCCGATAAAAAAAGGCTTTCGTCAGCATAAATATTGCCCACGCCGGCTACTACCTTTTGATCCAGCAATGCCGTCTTAATGGGACTGCTCTGCCGCCGGCTCAGTTTTTCTTTTAAATACTTGGCATTAAACGCAGCCGTCAAAGGCTCCGGCCCCATCTCCTTTAAAAACTTCAGCTCTGCCGCTTCTGTCGCCGGCATCAGCCGAATCCAGCCGAACTTCCTTTGATCGTTAAAATATAAATGACTGCCATCGGCAAAAGTAAAAATGACATGCGTAAACCGCCCCGGCATCGGTTCCGGCAAGCTGCTTTCCCGCCCCTTGCCGGCAAACACCAGCTGACCCGTCATTTTTAAATGAATGACCAGCACATAACCGCTGCTGAGCGTTATCAGCATAGCCTTGCCTCGGCGCGTCACGCTCTCAACCCGGCTGCCGATCAGATGCATCGCCGTCAGCGCCGGAGCATTGGGGAACAGCTTCGGCGTATCAGCAGTTACCGCCGCTACTTCTTTTCCCCGCAAATATCGGTTTAAGCCGCCGGCGATTGTTTCTACTTCCGGTAATTCCGGCATTTTTTTATCCTTTCCTGCCTCATCAGGCATTTTGTTTCAAGTTCAGGCAAACAAATACAATTGCGCCGCCAGACACCAAGGCCGAAAGTTCTCTCGCCTTATGACTGCGCGGCCGACTGAGTAAAAAGGCGGCCTGACCCTTTTGCCATCTGCCGCCCTTTCTTCACTTTTAGTCCTCGTACAACTCAAAATCTTCTTTGCCGACACCGCACTCCGGGCAAACCCAATCCTCCGGAATATCTTCATGCCGTTCCCGGTGCAATACCGCCATCCGGATCGCCTAATTCAGGATCATACACATAGCCGCAAACCGTACAAATATACTTCTTCACTTTGAGCCTCCTTACCTGTTATCAATATATAACCAGTATATTGATTCTGTCCGTTATTCCTGTAAAATAACATAAATCAGACTTTCCGTCAAGACATCCGAGTGTTAAATTTTAAACTTTCACCTGTTTTTTCAAAATCTTGCAACTCTTTCAACTTAGAACTCTTTCCCATTTTTCATAAAATCCACAAGATTTATATGCTCTATGCCCCCGCGTTTCTGGAGCAGGGAATCCATAGTTGCAACATACTTAGGATAATTATCCTTTATCGACTCTAAAGGTTTATATTCTCTATCCTCCGTTTCTTTTGACAATAATATCGTATAAGAAACCTGAACATAAGAATAATTCATTTCATTATCCCTAAGTATAAAATCACATTCAAGCTTGCCAATTCTGCCTACACTGACTGAATAATCATGAGACTTCGCATATAGATATATGATGTTTTCCAAAACCGGACCAAAGTTAATTCTGTTATCCGTATTCTGAGCAAAATAAAAGCTAATATCTGCTATATAATATTTCTTCTCTCCGCTTAAAGACTTCTTTGATTTCATGTCAAATCGCTGACATTCATAAAGAATTTTTGCATCCTGCAAAGCCTTAATATATCTGGCAATAGTGGCTTCACTAATCGGAGTTCCTGATTTTTCAATAGCCCTTTTGAGACTTTTAAGACTTGTCGTTGCCCCAAAGTTATTGATGATATACTTCTGAACCATTTCAAAAGTATTTTTATTCCGAATTTTAAGCCGTCTGCGTATATCCTTCTCAAAAATTTCAGTTATAATACTTTGAACATATCTGCGCTTTGCTGCCATTGAATCAAGAAGAATCGTCCTCGGAAATCCCCCTTCAAGAATATAGTTATTTAATTCTTCCTGACGGTCAACTGCAATTTCTTTGCCATAAAATTTCTTTATATCCTCATACTCTTCAAAAGATAGCGGAAACATTTCAAATTCTATGTACCGCCCGGTAAGTTTTGTCATTAATTCGCCGCTCAAAAGGTATGAATTGGAGCCTGTAATAAAAATTGACCATTCCCCCGTTCCACGAAAGCCATTAAGCACCATTTCAAATCCATCTACATTTTGCACTTCATCTATAAAAAGGTATTTCGTCCCCGGAACATTCGGTATCCTTTGAATCAGCTTATCTAACTGGTCAGCTTTCAATACCTTGTTGTATTCTTTGCTATCTAAATCAAAAAATATAATATTCTCTTCTAAAATCCCCCCCATCTTTAACTCATCTGCTATAATTTCCATAAGGCAGGACTTACCACATCTTCTTACACCGGTTATTACCTTGATTATGTCTGTTGCATGATAAAAATCACGGATTTTTTTTAAGTAGTTTTCTCTTGGATACCAATTCATCTTTTTTCACCTACCCCTATTTTTCTATTATAATATCAAAAAAAAGAAGCAAATTCAAGTTTAACGTTAGCGTTTTTGTTTTTTTGTCAAAAACGCTAACGTTAAATACTTGTTCCCCTTGTCGGATAGCAAGCAAAGCCCGCTTACCTCGGCAAAATCAAGAAATTGATAATCGGTATTTTTTAAGCTACACTTCCATCCCTGCCAAGATTTCCCGAATCTCAGCCGCCGCCCGCTTGGTGCCGACAATAAAGGTGGTTTCCCCCAAAAGATCAATTTCCCGGCCAAAAACATCCATATAAACATAACCTAATTCCCGGCCAATTACAAAGGACGCCGAAATATCCCAGGGATTCACCCCCAAATTAACATAAGCACAGGTTTTGCCTTCAAATACAGACAGCTCCGCCAGCGCCGCTGAACCGATTGCCCGAAAGCCCAGCGAACGGCTAAGCAAAGCCCTTGTCTGCGGCGAATTGCTACGGGCAATCGGATCGCCAATATTTAAAAGGCTGTCGTCAATCCCCTTATCCTCTGCCTGCGGCAAACGCAGGCCGTTTAAGTATGCGCCCTGTCCTTTGACAGCAAAACACAGCTTATCTCTCATCACATCATAAA
Source organism: uncultured Lachnospiraceae bacterium (assembly GCA_963545585.1). Taxonomy (GTDB): domain Bacteria; phylum Bacillota; class Clostridia; order Lachnospirales; family Vallitaleaceae; genus W11650. Next base: position 13,746 of record CAUUKX010000011.1, on the reverse strand, counting down.
TATAGCCGAGCAGGCCTTCCCCATCCTGAAACAGGGAAATCAAAATGCCGAAGTTATCCCCCTGCCGGATAAAGTTCATCGTCCCGTCAATCGGGTCAATAATCCAAACCAAACCTTCCAGCGAGGTAAAGCGGCCTTCTGTTCTTTCCTCGCCCATAATCCGGTGGGCCGGATATTTAGCCTGAATCGCCTGCCGGAAAAAATCTTCGGTTTCCCGGTCAACATTGGTCACCAAATCGCGAAAGCCTGATTTTTCTTCAATTGCAAGCTCCTGCTTCATCGCCCGCCGAATCCGCTCACCCGCCTTATAAATCAATTCCGTCATCCATAAATGTGTCCCTAATAAATCCATATTCTCTCCTTTTCCGGCTGTTCGCCTTAATCCGTCTTTTCTGTCATATCTCCGGTCAATTTCTCCCGCCATGCTTCAAAATCCATATACCCTCAAACAACAACCTTAGGGCCTATTTCTTTGCGCTGCAATCTCCGTACCGCGCCATACAAATGGTAGCACAGCGGGTAGCGGCCGTTTAACCAATCCCATTCCAGCCCAAACCGGCCAGCCCACTGATATCAGCTTTAAACCGGCATCGTTCTTGCCTTGGCGGTAAACTCCGGTACTGTCACCTTAATCACCGCCACCGTGGCCGCCATTTTTTCATCAATCGCAAACTCCCGGCCTGTTTGTACTTGCATCAGGAGCTTTAAGCCCTCTCTTTTTTCGGCACTGTCCTCTACAATTTCCGCCCATCCCCGGCCCATAACAGACGCATATACCGCACCGTAGCGACAAGCGATCTCGCCGCCGGACACCGGCTCAACACCACATTCCAGTTCAATGCACACTTTCGGATTGCGCCGAATCAGGTCAAGCTTATGTCCCTCTTTGGCTGCGTGCATGATAAAAACAAGGGAATCCTCTTTTTCATCATAGCGATAGCCGTAATGCAGCGGCACCACATAGGGATACTCCCCGTCAAACAGCCCTAAATGCAAAATCTTTGCCTGATCAACAATTCGTAAAATCTCCGCCCGTTCCGTTACTTCCCGGTCTTTTCTTCTCATTCACTGCTCCTTAATCCTTTTTTTCTCCTTAATATAGGTATAAATCATTTGCCTCCGGCTACCGAAAACAATTTCAAACAGCAGATAAAAAGGCGCATTTTCATCGTTTCCCGGAAAATACGCCTATATTTTTTTCTTAATATACTTAACTCAACTCTCTCAAAACCGTCTTTTTAGACAGACTGCCCGACAGAAAGCAAAGCTTTCAATCAGGGTAGAAATATGCGGCCCTTTAATTAGAGGAAAGTTGAGCAATATACTCCGTTTTCCGGCAAAAGCTCCTGCAAAACAGCCTTAGATCTCCGAAAACTCGTATTGTTCCGCCTTTAAATCAAAGCTGTAATCATAGGTCTTACCGGCTTCCACTTCCAGTTCCTGCTTGGTCGGGCCGTATTGGGTTGTCACCGTCCTATGCAGCAGGCCCGGCCGGGTCGTACTGAAGGTCGATTCGACCACATGTTTGCCCGGCAGCAAATAAAAGCCCTGTTTCATTCCCTCAGCAAAAATCACCGGCCGATCCAGGTCAACCGAAACAATCCTTAAAGCATTGGAACGAATCAGCCCCGATTTAGTATCCAAATAGACTTTAACTGCGGTCGGATTCTCCGCCAGCCATTTATTTACCGCATTCTTTCTGCTTTTCATATAGATGAACATTCCCACCAGATAGACCACCATAAAACCGGCGATCATCATAATATAATTTCTGGTTGAGCCATCCAAATTGTTCCAAAATTCCATTTATTTATTCCCCTTTCTTGGTTTGCAGTTTCTGCACCGGCGCATCTCCCCCGGTTACACCAATATCTTCCAACAGTTTTCTGAATTGCCCGACGCCGATCAGTTCACAGTCAACATGCTCCACCTTGCCGTTTTCATCGGTGATTTGCAGCGTACAGGACGTGTCGCCGCTGGAGGACACCATTTTGGCATAAAAAGAGGATCGGGCAATCTCAAAACGTTTGAGCTTGCGCCCCTTTTTGACCGTCATATATTGGCCGTCGACCGTAATCGTAATCAGATTATCCAAAATCACCAGCCACAGATACAGCAACAAAATCCCGATGCCGACAGCGGCGCGCAAAAAAGGTTCCAGCCAGATACCAGCAACTAAGTAAACTACGCCCGCTGCTGCTATCCCAAATACTAAGTTTACCAGAATACGATATATTCTGCTTTTATAGACTTTTTGCATTTTTTTCTCCTATTTCTTTATTAAAAACAAATCTTCCGGGCAAAATAGTGCTCCAATTCGCTGATTTTAACCCGCTCCTGCTCCATTGTGTCGCGGTCGCGAACCGTCACCATTTGATCTTCCAATGAATCAAAATCAAAGGTTACGCAATAGGGGGTGCCGATTTCATCATAACGACGATAGCGTTTGCCGACCGTTCCTCTTTCATCAAAATCAACATTATAGTGTTTGCCCAGCTGCATAAACAACTCGTGCGCCGGTTCGCTCAATTTTTTGACTAAGGGCAACACGGCAATTTGAATCGGCGCCAGCACCGGATGGAAGCGGAGCACGGTTCTGGTTTCTCCGTCCTTCAGTTCTTCCTCGTCATAGGCCTCACACAGGAAAGCCAAAGTCACCCGATCCGCGCCCAGCGACGGCTCGACGCAGTAAGGCACATATTTTTCCTTCTTTTCTTCATCAAAGTAAGACATATCCTGACCGGAGTGATTCTGATGCTGCATCAAGTCAAAATCCGTCCGATCGGCAATTCCCCATAACTCACCCCAGCCGAACGGGAATAAATATTCAATATCGCTGGTTGCCTTGCTGTAATGGGACAATTCTTCCGGCTCATGATCGCGTACCCGCATAACTTCGCCCTTGATCCCTAAGTCATTCAGCCATTTAATGCAAAACTCTTTCCAGTAAGCAAACCATTCCAAATCGGTATTCGGCTCACAGAAAAACTCGAGTTCCATTTGTTCAAACTCTCTGGTCCGGAAAGTGAAATTACCCGGCGTAATCTCGTTGCGGAACGATTTTCCGATCTGGCCGATGCCAAACGGAATCTTTTTGCGCGAAGTTCTCTGCACATTTTTAAAATTGACAAAAATGCCCTGCGCTGTTTCCGGTCTGAGATACAGGGTATTTTTGCTGTCCTCGGTTACGCCCTGAAACGTTCTAAACATCAGGTTAAACTGGCGGATATCGGTAAAGTTATGCTTGCCGCAGGTCGGGCAGGGAATGTTATGCGCATCGACATACTGCTTCATTTCCTCATTCGACCAGGCATCAATCGGCTTTTCAACCGTTAAGTTCTTTTGCTTATTATATTCTTCAATCAGCTGATCGGCCCGAAATCTTTCCTTACATTCCTTACAGTCCATCAGCGGGTCACTGAAGCCGCCGACATGCCCCGATGCCACCCAAGTCTGAGGATTCATTAAAATAGCACAGTCCACGCCCACATTGTACGGACTTTCTTTAATGAACTTCTGCCACCAGGCCTTTTTGACATTATTTTTCAGCTCCACACCCAAAGGCCCATAGTCCCAAGTATTGGCCAATCCCCCGTAAATTTCCGAACCGGGAAAAATAAATCCTCTGGCCTTAGCTAAAGCTGCTATTTTCTCCATTGACTTTTCCATGATATTCTCCTTATTGCATTTTTAGCAAAATTTTCAACCTTTCCTACTATATCACATTATAAGCTCATCGTAAAGCCATTGCCTTAACTTTTTCGACTTGCCTTTTTCCATTTAGCCAAAAACGTCTCTGCCACCACATCCCAACCGTCTACTTGCCATTTCGCCTTTCCAGATTTTTTAAATACGCCGCTTCCTGCTTTGATAAACTCCGGTATTTGCCGGGCCTTAAATCGCCCAACCGGATTTCACCGATAGCGGTTCTTTTCAGGTTCTTAACTCTAAGCCCCGCGTATTCAAACATATTCCTGACCTGATGGTTCTTGCCCTCATGAATCGTTACCAGATAGCGATAACCCTCTTTATCCCGGCGAATCATCCGAATCCGGCTGCCGCTGATGGTGTACGGCCCGATATCACAGCCTCTCTCCAATTCATTTTTCTTGTCGTAGCTTAACGCACCGTCGGTTAAAACCTCATAAATCTTATCAATCTCGTACTTCGGGTGAGTCAGCCGATAGGTCAAATCGCCGTCATTGGTGACCAAAATCAAACCCTCGGTATTGATATCCAGCCGCCCGACCGGAAAAAGCCGATGCCCCACCGGAAAATAATCCGGAATCACCTTGCGCCCCCGATCGTCCGAAGCCGCCGAAAGTACACCCAGCGGTTTATTAAAAACATAGACCACCTGCCGCTGATCGGCCAAAACCAGCTTCCCCTGATACTTGACCTTATCTTTGTCCGGGTCAATCTTCACCCCCAGCTCCGTAACCGGCTCGCCGTTGACGGTTACTTTACCGGCGGCAATCAGCTCCTCGGCCTTGCGTCTGGACGCAATTCCGGCATCCGCCAAATATTTCTGCAAACGTATCATTCCTATCTCCATTCCGCCGCCTTGCCGCAGCCCATTTTCCACAGTATAACTTCACCAGCCTAATCTTCTTCTAAGTCCTCTAACTTCATTTGCAGTTCGTTTTCGGTTTCCCGGCGGATTTGGTTCAGGACGGTATCTTCCAAAACCGGCAGTTCATCCGGACTGCTCAGACCAAAATAACGCAAAAAAGCCTCCGTCGTGCCGAAAACAATCGGTTTGCCCGGCCCGTCCAGTCGCCCTTTCTCCTCGGCCAGACCATACTCAATCAGCTTATTGACGGCATGATCGGACTTGACGCCGCGAATTGCCTCAATATGAGTTTTGGTAATCGGCTGTTTATAGGCAATAATAGACAGGGTTTCAATCAAAACATCGGTCAGCTCGTAGTTTTTCGGCTTATTGGCCGCTTTTCTGATATATTCATAATATTCCGGCTTGGTGCAAAGCTGATACGCCCCATCCAGTGAAATCAGATGAATCCCGCTGCCCGGGGCGGCATATTTTTGCTCCAGCTGCTCTATAATCTTCTGCGTTGTCGCCTTATCGACCGCAATCACCTCGGCCAGCTTTTCCAGCGTAACTGCTTCCCCCATTGAAAAAAGCAGCGCTTCGATAACTGCGCCTATTTGTTCCATTTGCATTTCATTCTCCGTTAAATCCATATTTTTTCCTTATTTATTTTCCGGACAAAAAAGAATAATAATATCCTCAAACAGTCGCCCTTGTTCAACCCGAATCTCCCCGGACTTCATCAACTCCAAAATTGCCAAAAAGGCCACAATCATAGCCGGCCGGCTAGTCTCCTGCGCCAGCAGTTCAAAAAAGCTGACCTGCCCCTGTCCGCGCAAAGCGCGAATCGCCCGCATCTTATCCTCTAACGATACCACTTCCCGGGGAATCTCGGAAAAACCGGCCCGAATCGGGTCAATCTTATCCTCCCGCCGCTTCATTACAATTTGAAAAGCCTGATACAGCCGCTCAAAATCCAGGTTCGCCAGAATCGCCTCCGGGTCAATCGGCGGCGTATAGTTTAAAATTTCCTCCGGAATCGTCGGCGGCTTAAACACATTTTTGGCAGCACTTTGCGAATACTCGCGCAGCTTTTCCGAAATCGCCTTATATTTTTTATACTCCAGCAGCTGCTCCATCAATTCCTGCCGGGGATCAACTTCCTCTTCGGCGTCCGGTTTGGACCTGGGCAGCAGCATTTTTGCCTTAATTGCCAGGAGCGTCGCCGCCATTTCAATAAACTCGCTCATGACCTCCATTTTGCCGGAGGACATGGCATCAATATAAGCCATGTACTGGTCAGTGATTTGCACAATCGGAATATCGGTAATCGACACCTTGTTTTTCTCAATCAAATGCAGCAGCAGTGCCAGCGGCCCTTCGTATTTTTCTAATTTCAGTTCCAGTTCCATCGCATTACCAAATCAATTCATAAACCGCCCGAAAAACCGGCAGACTCAATATCCGCAAACCGCCAAAAGCAATAAACAGCACAAAAACCGACTGCAACATCCGGCCGTTCTGCAAGATTTTAAAATAGGCATTCGGCGAAAGTGCATAAATAATTTTAGTCATATCCAGCGGCGGCACCGGCAGCAAATTGACAATAAAAATAATAACATTATAAAAGGCCCAAGTAATCACAAAATAAGATAAATAAGCATAGCCCTCCATCGAGCGCAGGGCAATCAGCCAGTATTTATCGGCAATTAAAAGCATAATTGCGCCGACAAGGCTGGTCAGCATCCCCAGCACCGATATCGCAATCAAGCCATTTTTCTTATTGACCAGCTTCGCCGCATCAATTTTTAGCGGCATCTGCCAGCCGACTCTCATAAATATCAATAAAATCAAACCAATCGGGTCAACCGACCGGGCCCAGATATCCTTAATCTGCACCTCCCGGCGCAGAGCCGGCCGCGTCAAATATAAGGTCAGATAATACTTGGGAATCTCATGCAGCCACATTGCCAGTACGGCCGCAATAATGCTGACCGCCGTTTTAATTACCGCATCCACTCCGCTTCTCCTTCCTGTTTCTGATTTTCCGCTCATAGGCCAAAAGCCCGGCAATCGTTTTGCCGTCGGTCAGTTCTCCTCGCTCAATCTGGTCAAACAAATCGCTTAACTCATAACGTTCAACCTCAATGTACTCGCCTTCGTCCAGCTTTTGCTGCCGTTTTTTTAAATGATCGGCATAATAGACATGAATCACCTCGTCGCACAGTCCAATCGTCGAGCAGTACGACAGCAGATAATGCAGCTCCTCGGCGCAGTAACCGGTTTCTTCTTCCAGCTCGCGGGCGGCGCAGTGTTTCGGGTCTTCCTTTCCTCCGTCCACAATCTCCAGCACCCCGGCCGGAATCTCCAGACTTTCCCCGTCAATGCTGCTCCGGTACTGGCGGGTCATAATAATCCGTCCGTCCTCGTCAACCGGCACGACTGCCGCTGCACCGTTGTGCTTAATCATATCCCAGTTGGCCTTCGAGCCGTCCGGCAGCTGCATTTCCTGTACCACCACATGCGCCCTGACACCTTGATATACCGTTGTTTCCTTTAATATTTTAAAACCGTTTGCCATCATGACTCCATTTCTTTCTGCTCAATTTTCCTTTTATTTTTTTAGACCAGCACTTGCCCGCTTAAGCCCAACTCGCTTTTATGTTCAGTCAAAATCGGATTGATTACTTCCCCGATAAAATCATTCACTTGAAGCGCCGCCGCCCCGATAAAACTTTCTGGACTAAGGAGTTTCTCCATCTCTTCTAATGTCAGCGGAATTTGACCGGATGCTGCCAGCCGCTCCAGAAGATCATTCGACTGCCCAGCCATTTTTACGATAGCCGCCGCTTCCATTGACTTAACCCGGATGACTTCATGCAGCGTCTGCCGGTCGCCGCCGCGCTTAACACTCTCCATTAAAATCATTTCCGTTGCCATAAAAGGAAGTTCTGCCGCCACATGCGACCGAATTACATTTTCATATACTACCAGCCCATCGGCTACATTCATATAGGTTTCCAAAATCGCATCCGTTGCTAAGAATGCTTCCGGCACTGACAGCCGCCGGTTGGCGCTGTCGTCCAAAGTTCGCTCCAGCCATTGCTCAGCAGCCGTCATGGCCGGATTCATGACCTGGGCAATCACATGCCGGGCAAGCCCCGCCATCCGCTCGCAGCGCATCGGGTTTCTTTTATAAGCCATAGCTGACGAACCAATTTGATCTTTGGCAAAGGGTTCTTCCAGCTCCTTTAAGCTTTGCAGCAGGCGCAGGTCATTGGTAAACTTATGCGCCGATTGAGCGATACCGGCCAGCACATTTAAGACCTTGGTATCCACTTTGCGGGAATAGGTCTGACCGGTTAGCGGATAGGGCGGCAATCCGCCCATCTTTTGACAAACCCGGCGATCCAGTTCTCTTACTTTTTCATAATCATTATCAAACAGGGTTAAATAGGTGGCCTGCGTGCCGGTCGTTCCCTTAGCACCGCGCAGCCGCAGACTCTCCAGACAGTAATTCAAATCCTCCAAATCCGAAACCAAATCCTGCATCCACAGCGTTGCCCGCTTGCCGACGGTTGTCAGCTGGGCCGGCTGAAAATGAGTAAAGCCAAGGGTCGGCAGCTCCCGGTATTTGAGCGCAAACTCTTTTAAGAAAGATAAAATATTAACGATTTTTCGGCGCAGCAATTCCAGCCCCTCTTTCATCAGGAGCAAATCGGTATTATCGCCGACATAGCAGCTGGTCGCCCCCAAATGCAGGATTCCCCGTGCACTGACCGCCTGATCGCTGTAAGCATAGACATGGCTCATCACATCATGCCGCACTTTTTTTTCATATTCCTCGGCCACCGAAAAATTGATATCCTCAGCAAACTCTTTTAACTCGGCAATCTGATCGGCCGTAATCGCCAGTCCCAGTTCTTTTTCCGTTTCCGCCAAAATAATCCAGAGCCGGCGCCATGTCTTAAACTTCTTTTCCGGCGAAAAAAGATACTGCATTTCCCGGCTGGCATAGCGCCCGGTTAAAGGAGTGGTATAGGTTTGATAATCTGTCATATTTTTTCCCTTCTATGTAGATATAGTGCCAAAAGTATGAAACACCGTTGTAGGACTTCGTTCCAAAAGAATTTATCTCCTTTTGACACGTCAACAATATACAGCATTATGGCAAAGTCCAGTAAGAGCCGAGGCACTTCTGGATCATGGATATCAACTATTTTTGACGCTCACATCATTTTACCCTTGCAAATATTTTTTCAAGCGGCTTAGGCCGACTTCGATCTTAGCGGTGTCAATCGGATAGGATAAGCGGATATGCCCCGAGATGCCGAAATCATCCGCCGGTACCACTGCCACAAACTGCTTTTCAAGCAAATCCTTAGCCATTTCCACCGCGGTGATGCCACGCTTAGCCAAAAACTCCCTCACATCCAGCAGCACATAAAACGCGCCGTCCGGTTCAGCAAAATGAACCTGCGGAATGCTCCGCAAATAGTTTACCATAAACTGCCGCCTTTTGTCAAAAGCCTCATACATGGCCGGGAACTCCGTACTGGAAAAGGCCGCCAGCGCCGCTTTTTGGGTAATGGAATTGACATTGGAGGTTTGGTGGCTTTGCAGCCGGGTCATAATGGCAATCACTTCTTTCTCTCCGGCCGCATAGCCGAAACGCCAACCGGTCATAGCGTATGCCTTGGAAAAACCGTTAAGAACAATGGTGCGCCGGAAAATATCTTCCCCCAGCGAAGCGATGCTGATATGCTTTTTGCCGTTATAAACCAGTTTTTCATAAATTTCATCGGACAGCACCCACAAATCATGACGAACAGCAAGCTCGGCCAGGCCTCTTAAAACTTCCTCCGGATAAACCGCACCGGTCGGATTGCAGGGAGAATTAAAGAGGATTGCCTTGGTTTTCAGTGTAATCAGCCGCTTTAGCTTATCAAGGTCAGGCAAATATTTTTCCTCTAAACAGGTCGGCAGAACCACCGGCTGACCGCCGGCCATTTTAATCATTTCCGGATAACTCAGCCAATACGGCGCAAATAAAATCACTTCCTCGCCGGGATTTAAAATCGCCTGCAAGGCATTATAAATCGCCTGTTTGCCGCCATTGGTAACAATAATCTGATTGGCTGCATACTCCAGATTGTTATCCCTTTTCAGCTTATCGGCCAAAGCCTGACGCAGAGCCGGGATTCCGGCAGTAGCGGTATATTTGGTAAAGCCCCCTTCAATCGCTTCTATCGCCGCCTGTTTAATCGCCGCCGGCGTGTCAAAGTCCGGCTCACCAGCGCCGAAACTGATTAAATCCGCTCCGCTGTTTTTTAATTCAGCCGCTCTGGCCGTGATTTCCAATGTCGTTGACGGTGCGACCGCCAAAGCTCTTTCGGAATATTTTTGCTTCATATTATATTGTCCGCCTTTCTGCGATTTTTCTATTTCACTCTTACCTTAACCACCGCCTTGCGGATCGGCTCCGGCACGGTCAGCATGCAGCCCGGCTTATGCCCGTCCTGCGGCATAAAAATAGCAAACATTCCCTTCTTCACAGTCAGTTTAATCCCTTCCGCCGCCTGATCGTAAAAATAAATATCCTTTTCCGCATTGGCCTCAGTCATCTCTCCCAGCTCCGTTACCGGTGCGTAGCCCATAATCTCGCCATTGCCCTCAATTACATACTGAATGTCAATATACTGCTCATGCGCCTCAAACCGCCCCTTTTCCTTGAAGTTATAGCTCATGACCGCCACAAACACATCTCTTCCGTCCAGTTCATAAGTGCCGTCTTTGACCTGACTGAAATCTGTCTTTTGCAAATATTCCAATCCCATTTTAATCCTTGGGCTGAGGCCAAAATATTTTTCCGCTTGGTTTAAAGTATCCAGTATCATTTTATTGATTCCTCCTTATATATGCTTCAATCACTTTTTCCGCTGTCTTAATTCCGTCCATTGCCGCCGACATGATGCCTCCGGCGTAACCGGCTCCCTCGCCGCAGGGATAAAGCCCCCGACAACCGGGCGACACAAAATCCTCGTCCCGCAAAATCCTGACCGGCGAAGAACTCCGTGCCTCCACTCCGGTCAAAAGGGCGTCATCCTGATCAAAACCCTTTATTTTCCGGCCGAAAGCCGTTATCCCTTCCACCAAAGCCTGATTGATTTCCGCCGAAAAGAGCGTCCGCAAGTCGGCCGGACAGCTCCGGCACTCAAGCGATGATTTCACCCCGCCGATTTGAAAGTTTTCCGTCCGGCCGGCTTTAAAGTCGCCGAAAGTCTCCACTGGCATAGCATAATCCCCGCCGCCCAATCGAAAAGCCGCTTCTTCCAGCCGCCGCTGATAGTCCAGCCCCGCCAACACGCCCGGACCGTAATCTCTTTCATCAATTCCGACTAAAATCGCCGAATTGGCGTTTTCCAAGTCTCTGGCCTGACAACTCATCCCATTGCAAACCAGCCGCCCTTGCTCGGAAGCGGCGTTGACTACCCGGCCGCCCGGACACATACAAAAGCTATATACCCGCCGGCCATTTTCCGCTTGATGCGTCAGCTTATATTCAGCCGTCGGCAGCCGCCGGTCGCCGGCGTACTGCCCGTACTGACTGCGGTCAATCAGCTCCTGCCGGTGTTCAATCCTTAGACCGACGGCAAAGGGCTTAGCCTGCATCGCTACGCCTTGCTCCCGCAGCATGGCGAAGGTGTCCCGGGCGCTATGGCCAATCGCCAGTATAACGGTTTCCGCCGGGATTTCCTCTCCTGTCTCCGTCAAAACCGCCCTGACTTTTCCCGCTTCCGTGCAAAGCCGGTCGACTCTGGTTTCAAAGCGGAACTCGCCGCCCAGTTCTTCAATCCGGCGGCGAAATGCGGCCACTACTCGAATTAAATAATCAGTACCGATATGCGGCTTGGCTTCGTATAAAATATCTTCTTTCGCTCCGCAGCTGACAAAGGCGCGCAGCACTTTCATCCGCCGACCGCCGCTGTCTTTGACACCGGTATTTAATTTGCCGTCGGAAAAAGTTCCCGCTCCGCCTTCCCCGAACTGGATATTGCTGTTTTCCTTTAATTCGCCTGTCCGGTTATAATGCTCTACGCTTTGCTGCCTTTTTTCAACCGCTTCCCCTCGCTCCAAAATCAGCGGACAAAAGCCGCATTCCGCTAAAATCAAAGCAGCGAACAGTCCCGCCGGGCCGCTGCCAATCACCACCGGCCGGCCGCCAGCCGTCCCGGCAATCGCTCTTTGCCCCTCCTCCGCCGAACACGGCAGCCGATACTCTTCCTCGGCATATTCTTCCACATTTAGCACCTTTTGCTCGGCCTCACTCAGCCGGCGGTTTAATTCCACCGCTAAATGATACACAAATAAAATATTTTTGCGGGCGTCAACCGAACGGCGCAAAACCTGACAGGACAAAATCGTTTCTCCCCGCAGTCTCTTACTTAAAAGTCTGTCCCATTCCTGCTGCGTTACCCGAAAATCCACCCGAAAATCACTGACTTTATATTTCATTGCCACCTCTTTTTTGGCTGATGGCCGCTGCGGCCGCCATCGCCGACGACCATGCCCATTGCAGGTTAAAGCCCCCACAGTCGCCGTCTACATCTAAAATTTCACCAATTAGATACAGTCCCGCCGCCTTTTTTGATTCCAGCGTAGCTGCATCCACTTCCCGGCAGGAAATGCCGCCGGCGGTTACCTGCGCCTGCTGCCATTGATAGGGCTTTTCCGCCTCCAGCTCCAGTTCTGTTAAAAAGGAAACTATTTTATGTTGCTCCTTTTCGCTGATTTCCGCTGCCGTCTTGCCCGCTGGGATGTCGGTATGTTTTAAGAGCACGCCGACTAATCGATTGGGCAAAAACATTTCCAGCAGCCGCTCCACGCTGAAGTAGGGCAAAGTCTTTAACTTTTCCCGCAAAAACCGGGAAACCTCTTCTTTTTCCATTTCCGGTAGAAAATTAACGGCCAGCTTCAAACGCTTGCCCTCTGCCCAAGCATAGGCAGCCGTCGTTGACAGCAACAGCACCGGCGGCCCCGATACGCCGTAAGCGGTAAATAAAAGTTCGCCCCGCTCCCGGCGCAGCACCTGATTTTGAGCGTCACATAAGGTCAGTGCCGCTTCGGTTTTGGTTCCCTGCAAATGCTTATAGTAAGGAAAGGATTTTTCCCGCATCACTAGCTGCACAATGGCCGGGCGCGGCGGAATCAGCGAATGGCCGAGTCCTCCCGCCAGTTCATAACCTTGCCCGTCCGAGCCGCTGACAGCATAACTCATGCCGCCGGTACACAGGATAATATTCTGAAAAATTCGACTTTTTGACTCCGAAAGCGCCTTGTTTTTCGAGAACTTGTCTTTTCCCGACTTGTTTTTTTCCGGCCGGTCATTTTCCGCCAAGTCCTTCTGCTGGTAAAAAACCTGCCAGTTTTCCTTTTTACGCAAAGCTGTCACTTCCGCCCCGTAAATCACTTCAATTCCCAGATATTCCATTTGATAGAGAAAAGCTTTCACCACGGTCTTGGCTTCCAGCGAATAGGGATATAGCTTGCCGCCTTCCAGTTCGCGGGCAGTAATGCCCAAGCTTTCAAAGACCGCCAAGGTTTTTTCCACCGGAAAACGCCGCAAAATACCGCCGGCCAAATTGCCGGAACGGCTGAAATAATGACCGGCTGCCGCCTGCCGGTTCGACAAATTGCAGCGGCCATTGCCGGTAATCAGCAGTTTTTTGCCGATTTTATCATTTTTCTCCAGTATGGTAACGGCAAAGCCGGCTCTGGCCAGCAGCACCGCCGCGAGTAGCCCCGCCGCCCCGCCGCCGATAATTCCAATTTTATAGTTTTTCCATTCCTTATTCATTGAATTCCTTATCTTTTTTAACATCGCTTTTCCGCTCAGCAAAATCCTCTGCTCTTTTTAGGTAGACAGTACAAACAGCTTAGGCGGAAACGTTAATAAAGTCTTTTATAAACATCGTCATTATATCCTTTTTTTGGGGCTTCGTCAAATACTAACTTTCCGCAAACCGTTAAATAAAAAAGGTTGTTCTGACAAACATGAAAAAGTTGAGTTACTATATTTATATTTCCTATATTTTTCTAAAATATAAACTTTTAAACCAGACATTAATATTTTGTTTTAAATACGCTATTCTAATTTTGATAAAAACAATGTTTCTTGCACTTATACCAGAAAG
>CAUUKX010000010.1:0-33701 GCA_963545585.1 uncultured Lachnospiraceae bacterium | reverse complement strand
AATACGCTATTCTAATTTTGATAAAAACAATGTTTCTTGCACTTATACCAGAAAGAAGCCTTTTTGCAAAAGAAAGTCAAGATATTCTATGCTTTATATCAAAGGATGAGGCAAAATGAAAAAGTATTATTCTATGTTGGCTGTCTTATTTCTCATTTTCTCATTTGAAATATCGGCTTTTGCGCAAACAGTCGAAACAGACACTATAACAGTTGATGACAGCCGGGGTCTATTTGAGGAATCAAAGACCGAAAAAATACCATTGCGCAGTGTTAAAGAAATTCACCGGTAGTTGGATTTGGAGTATGGTGATTTGGATGCTCTGCACGAAAGCATAAGAATTGCTGAATTAGGTGAAAAACTTGAAAAAAAACGAATTCTGAAGATAGAATCTTATTCTATAAAACGATTTTATAATCCTTCTTATTTTAGAGAATACTAATTGTTATTTCACCGGCGCTGTCAAAAGGTAAAATTTGACAGCGCCGTTTTTTTATATTTCCTTAAGCGATACCTTCAGCATCTTCGGCAAAAGCAGCGTTAAGCTGATGCCAGCGGCCGCCAGTACAGCAAAGAGCAAATCCGGCCGCACCGGATAATCCAGCAAAAAGCCAAACAGCAAAATCCCTAACGGCATCAAAAGCTGGGAACAGGTTCCCATCAGGCTAAACACTCGTCCCTGCATTTTGGGCGGAATATTTTTAATCGACCACAAGTTAAGCGGAATATTAATCAGCCCAAGCAAGCCGCCCAGCACAGCCAAAAGCGCTGTCAGCATGCCGAAATTAAGCATATGCGGCAGCCGCCCGTAAATCAGCCCGGCAATCCCCAGCAGCAGGCCAAACACAACTATAATCAAACGCCATGCCTGATACATCGGCCGATCCATTTCTTTGCGCCCGGCTAAAGCGATGCTGACCGCCAAAAGTCCGGCAGCAAAGACCGCTCCGGCTATACCATATTCCGTATCGGTCAGCTGAAAAACCTGAATCTGGACAAAGGGCAAACCAGCGTTGACCCCGGCCATTAAAAAATTAATCAGCATCGAAAAAACCATCAGAAAACTCAGCATCGGGCTGACTTTGATAAAGTCCAGCCCTTCCTTAAACATCGTCAGCATGCCGCGCAGACCCGACAAAGTTTCCGGCTGCTCTGCTTCGGCTTTCTCTGCCTTTTGCCTATCCTGAAACATATAAAAATGAATACCGAAAACCAAAAGCAAAGTAATAATTTCAGAAGCGACTTCCAGTGAAATAAAAGTTTCAAAACTAAGCAGCTGATATAATAGCGCCCCCAAAATTGGCGCTGCAATCATACAAACTGTCCGCACGATTTGCTTAATTGACAAAATCTGCTGAACATCATCAGCGGCAACCATGTTAACCATTGATGATTCATACGTTGTTTCTAAGAATAAATCCGCCACCGCCAAAATGGTCAGCAGGATATAAATTAAGCTCAGCCTCGGCAGCAGCGCCGCCCTATCCGCCGCTAAAAACAGCAGGATACCGCCGATACTGCATATTTGGGCAGTGATTACGATTTTTTTATGGTTCAGCCGGTCAATGACGCTGCCGGTTAGCGGCAGCAAGAGCAGAGAAACTACCGGCCCGATAATCTGGGAAAAGCCAAAGTTCGAGGCCGAGCCGGTTTCCCGCAGAATCATCAGTCCGATGCCGAAACTAAAAATTCCGCTGCCTAATTTTCCAAATAAATGACTTATAATAATGTATAATTTTTGTCTTCTTTGCTGTGCTAAGGTCATGATTTTCCTCCTTTAAGATGTGCGGCGCTTTCCTTGGCTCTTCGCCAAGGAAAGTCCTATGTTTGTGAGTTTGTAAAACAGCCGAATGGCGTTTTGACGGGATTTTGTTCGTTTATTATGTCAGGTTTAAAGTTTATAATTTCATGCTGCCAACACCGTTTTTACGCTTATTTTTCGCGCAAAAAGATTTCATTTGTTAAACTTTATTCAATACCGATAAAAACTCTTTCATCGTCCTTTTCATCATAAATGTCAACTAATACGCCTTTTTGATCGGCATTGATATATCGTTCCAACTCTTTCGGGTCAACATATTTCATATATTCGGCAAACTCCGGCGAACTGGCCTGACCGACTTTCAGTGCGCCTTTGATAAATGGTGCTGCCACGCCCAGCGGCAGCCGCAAATTGACAACCGCCTTGCCCTTTTCTTCCACCCGGATCACTAACTTTCGGCCGCTGAACAAGGAAAAGCCGCCTAACACGGATTTCTTTTTGATTTCTTTCCGGCCGCTCCGCTCCGCCGGCAAAACTTCATATTCATTTTCCGATAGTTTCACGATTTCCGCCCGCTGCGGCTCTTCTCTTTTAAATGGCCGAATCACCGGCAGTCCGGCTGCTTTTCTAATCTTCTGCTCTTCTCTTTTTTGCTTTTTCTCCAAAATCCGCAGCAGCTCCATGCCTTCTTCGGCGGTAATCTTTTTTTGCTCAATCAGCTCCAATATTTTCATTTTTTTATCATTAACGCTCATCTCTATTCTCCTCATCATATTCTTCCAGCAGTTCCATTGCTTCCAGACTGGTAATTTCTCCCTTAGCCAGCCGGTCTAAGATTTTCTCCTTTTCTTTTTCCGGCGCATCGGCCGCTTCCTCCACCGAATAACCCAGTGCTTCAATCACTTGGTCAAGATTACGCCGGACGGTCGGATAGGAGATACCCAGTTCCTTTTCAATTTCCTTGATGTTGCCCCGTTTTTTAATAAAGACTTCAATAAAATATTTCTCTTCCTTGCTTAAATAAGAAAACTTATCCAATTCAAACTCACCGCTTAAGCTGGTATCACAGCTGTCGCAATGCAGCTTAACCACCTGCATCTTACTGCCGCAAATCGGGCATTTGCCCAGTACTGTTTTCGCCATTTTCGCTCCTTCCCTTCTTTTCAATCTATCCTGAATCCATCTTATTGGTCTTGGTTTTATTTCTTTTGATGTTGTTATTATAATCCATGTTCTTAAATTTGTCAATACTAAAATTAAAAATATTAATATCGTAATTAATTAAATCAATTTCGCTTTTTTTCTCCTTGCTTTTATTAATGTTTTGATTGATTTATTTAATTTTCTTCTTCGATTTGTTTAATCCATCTCTTGCGCTTGGTTTGATTTTTATAATTTATCCCTTCATTTTTTTAAGAAAAATATTAATATCTCAATGCTGCAACTTTCTTTCTTGCCTTTTTCTGTTTCTTGCTCCGCTTTCCCTGCCCAAAGACCTCGCCTGTCTGCCGGTGCGCTTCGTTTTTCTGTCGGCTGCTTCGTTTTTCTGCCGGTACACTCATTTTCTGTCAGCGGCTGCGTCTTTCCGCCGGTACGTTTTCTGTCAGCAGCCCTGCTATGAACAAAGCCTTTTCTACATACGACAAGGCTTTTTCCAATAAAAAGGCGGCTCTAACGAATGGGAATACTCCCTTCATTAGAGTCGCCTGTTTGGTATCATTGCGATAACTCCGTTATAATTTCAACAATGATTTTTATCTTCTGTGCCTGTTCCTGAAAAACACACTAAAAATTTTACAGCTGCATGATAAACTTCAGTTTATCTTTCTCATCTGGCTTTCGCAGGTTTCTTTTCCGGAAGCTCTGTATACATACCATCCAGAAGTTCCAGAACAAGCGCCGTATCTTCAAATCTATCAAATACATGCATCAGTGTCTTTGAGCCTTCATACGGATAACGCAATTCGGAATCCGCAAGTAGCCTGTCCGATGTCGGCGTTCTCTTCAAAAACAGTTCATTATCGCCAATGTCACCTATCAGCTTACCATTGAGGTATACAAGATATCCGCCCATCATGGATTTTATGACAATATCACCTGCTGCGGAAAAAACCTCACGCACAAATTCGTTAAATTCATTCACTATGATTACCTCCTTCAAATTGTCTGCGACAACATCCGGAACAGAATATACTTTTCTGTTTCCGTCAGCACTTATTACTACTTTCTTCATCTATGTTACCTTCAAAATTCCTAAATTTATCTTTCATTTTCAAAAATCTCTGCTATCTTTTCAAATGTATTGCCGTTTCTAATTGTAATTTCCTTATAAAACTCTTGCTTCATTAATTTTTTATGGTAAGCACCCACATTTATGCCACGCAATAAAAGTATATATCTCAACTAACTGACCTCCACAAATTCTAAGTCGAAGCATGCAAGCATAAAGGAATCATGGTTTAATAATTAAAAACAATCACTTGTTTGTCTATATCCACTTCCGCATCAACTCCAAATGGTATAATGCATCTCGGTGGTGCATGGCCTATGTTCAAGTTATAGACAATGGATAAATCTTTATCAGAAATTTCTTCTAATAAAATTTTCTTGTACTCATCATAATAAGTTTCGTTTTGAGGTTTTCCAACCAAAACACCTGAAAGTACATCAAATATTCCATACTCTTTTATAGTATTAATCATTCTTCTAAATAAGTCCGGATGCGGTTTTTCCTCACTGGTCTCTAACAACAAAATTTTATTTTTCCAATCTTCAAGTTTTGGAAATAACTTATATTTATTGCAAACCAATACTGTATCCTTAAATCTGGAGTTATCAAACACATTGTATATCGACTCTAAGCAGCCTCCTAAAATCTTTCCTTTAAATATCGGCTTGCCGCTCAATAATTCAAAGCCAGCGTTTGTGTGCTTTTCCATATCAGTTCCGACCGCATTCTCACTAAAGTCTTCTCTTTCCTGATACCAGACATCACTGGGCCGTACTTCTTTTATTTTCCCTGTTGTAATTAGCTCTTCAAAGTATTTTTGGGTGTATGGCAGCATTTCATTAGAAAGTTCACATACATCCGGTAAAAATGCCTGTCCATAAAATGTTTTGATACCCACTTTATTTAACATAAAATGATTCATAGTTGTATCGGAAAATCCTAAAAATATTTTTTGTTTGACAGCGCTTTCCAACTCGTTATTTTCAAACAAATAAGGTAACAATCTGTATGTATCTTCTCCTCCGATTGCGCATAAAATCATATCAATTGAATCATCCTTAAAAGCCATTAAAAGATCATTTGCTCTGCTTTCGGGATGAGCCTCTATAAAGTCAATCCCTTTTAGTGCATGAGGCAAGAACTCAATCTCTATACCATATCTTTTTAATCTTTCTTTGCCTATTTTAAGTTCATGTTCGATAAAACTCTCTCCCATGATTCCACTGGATAAGCTGACAATTCCTATTTTTTTTACTTTCATTTTCCATTCATCTCCTGTGTTCCGTTAAACAAATTATAATTTGTTAATCTATTTCAAAGTTTCAATACGGCAATAATTTCATCTCCATCCATATCACCGGTTTCAGTAAAACCAAATGAATTATATAATTGACGAGCGACATCGTTCTCTGGTTCATAAGACAGCCAACAATACTCCGCTCTGCCACAAGGAAATGATTTAATAAAATCCAATCCAAGGGCGACAGCTTCCCTTCCAAATCCTTTTTTCTGATAATTTTGATCAATCATTAAACGCCAAAAATTATAATTTCCTTTAGCTATTTTCGGCGCATCATCCCAATAATCATCAATATCAAAACCAATCATCAAGAAACCTACCGGGATTTTTTCATTATATATGCCAAATGGAAACGCATGCCCATTTGCTGTAATGGCGGTATACGCCTCAATGATACTGACATCATTCGCGGCAACAAATTCTTCTTGTGCCTTTGATACTTTCAAATTGAGAATGTCCCAGACATTCTTTCCATTTATTTTCTCTAAATAAAGCATGGCTACTGCTACCTCCACAATTCAACTTCCAATTTGAAGCGCGCAAGCATAAAGGAATGCGACCGCGCAGCGAGCATATCCCTTTTACGGCACTTCACCGGCAGACAGAAAGCACGAAGTGCGGCAAATGCGCAGCATTTGGTCTGACGGTGAACAACTGGATGATAAACTGGAATTTATTTAAGAGATTTTATTCCCTATGTTCTTTCAAATACGTCATCATCTCTGGCGTTTGGCTCCAATATTTTATGCCCCAATTTTCAAAACTCCACTCATCCATATATTCATTGCATTCATAGTCTATATACCAAATGAAACCTTCTTGAACAACAAAATTTGTAGGAAAATAGTCAATATTCAGCCCAGCATTCTTAGCCTGTATTGCCATATCTCTTACTTGTTCTAAAAAAGACTTAACCGATTTTCCATCTTTAATCATACTAAAGATTGTAGGTCCTTCAATGTATTCTTTTATAATTCGCTCGTTTACAGTATCAATATCAAGCATTAACGGAATACGAATACCTACCTTCTTCAATCTCTCATAATCATTCCTCTCTGCCTCGATTTTATTGCCAAACTGGTAATAATCACAAGGCTCATGGTGCATCTGTTTTAGTACTACTTGTTTTCCATTTTTTAAAGCAAGATAAGAATACCCACCCTTTCCGTGTCCCAATAACCGAACAATTTGGTATTCAACTCCATTTACATAAATGATACTATCCATATCAACACCTCTACAACTCCTAATTTATCGGCGCTTTTCTAATCTTATCAACAACTCCTCATCCGGTTCTGTAATACCACCTTTAAATGTGTAGCCCATTTTTAAATAGAAAGGCGCTGCTGTTATGGAGGCTGGTATCTCTATTCTTTTTGCCTGAAGGAAGTATTCATCTTGTTCCAGAGTCTCAATAATTTTTCGGCCAATCCCTTTTCCTTGATATTCAGGGAGCACGAAGATTGTAAACAGGCTGCTTTCATTCTCATAATCCCAATAAGGACCTATTGCACCACAGCCAATGATTCGATTTCCGTCGCACACAACATAAAAATGAGTCCATTTCGCACGCTCTAAGATATTTTTCGGTTGCAAATTGTGAATACTATTTTCAATGTATTCGATTGTATAGTCTTTGGTGTTGACTTCTCTTAACGTTTTAGCAATCAAATTTGATACTTCTTCCGCCTCTTCCGGCAGAAATTTTCTTATAATCATAATATCCCCCAACTTCCAATTTGAAGCGCGCAAGCATAAAGGAATGCGACCGCACAGCGGGCATATTCCTTTTGCGGCGCTTCACTGGCAGACGGTCGGCTTTGCGCAGCAAAATCCAATGTCCTAAAAGGACTGCGGCGAAATCTTTCAAGCGCAGCATTTGGTCTGGCGGTGAACAACTGGATGATAAACCGGAAGTTATCTATTCCTTTACAATTCTCCACTTTAAAAAATTTGCTACGATATATGTATCTGCCGGTTCATGAATAGAATTATCTATTTTCTCAACATGAAACAAATCCGTATCCGACCATATTATTACTCTTTGAAGGTTTCCGGGTAGTAAATTGTCGTGGAAAGCCAAATTTGCATTCAAAATATCACATGAATAATTATCTTGCCAGCCAACCAGATGCATCTGACGCAAGCCTAAAAACTGAAGTTCTATCGTTTTCGGTCTCCATTGGCGTTGAAATTTCACAGATAATATCCTTTCTTCTGCACCACCAAAAAGCATTGCCATATCATCATCGACGAAAACTCCACTCTTAAAGTTAAGTGACACAATACAAGCGTCATGAAAGTTACCGTAAACAGACATTAACAAATCAATATCTTCTTGCGTTTTTATATCGTGCCAAGTATTCATAACTTCGTCTCCACAACTTTTGCTTTATCTATCACTAATTTCTTTAGCTAATCTACTCTTTGACAGTTTTCCATTTTTAATACGTTTCAATAAAACTAAAGGATTATAACTGTAAGACAACCGTATTTTATCATACCCAAAATGATATAACCGCCGCAAGTTCCCCTGTCCATAATTTTGTAAGTTCACACTTTATCTTATTTTTTGGCAATCTCATGCTTTTCCTCTGCAGCTTCCACTTTATCCCCTCAACTATCAATCCCTGTCATTTATCAAAACTCCTGTGCCGCTTTTACTGCCCGCTGCCAGCCGGCGTACAGTGCATCCCGCTCCTGCTGACTAATCTGCGGCGCAAAGGTACGGTCAATACTGATCTTACTGAGAATCTCCCGCTTATCCTTCCAGATGCCAACCGCCAGCCCCGCTAAAAAAGCCGCTCCCAGCGCCGTACTTTCCTGATTGACAGTTCGCTCTACCTTGGCATTTAAAATATCGCTTTGGAACTGCATCAAAAAATTATTCTGCACCGCTCCACCGTCCACCCGCAGCGTATCCAGCTCCAAGCGGCTTTCCGCCTTCATCAAATCCATGATATCCCGGCTTTGGTAACAGATAGCCTCCAAGGTCGCCCGAATAAAATGCTCCTTAGTCGTTCCCCGAGTCAGTCCAAAAATTGCTCCCCGAACACTGCTGTTCCAATACGGCGCACCTAAACCGACAAAAGCCGGCACCAAATACATACCCCCGCTGCTCGACACTCTGTCAGCGTATTCCTCCGTCTGCGCCGCCGACTTAATCATCCGCAGACCGTCGCGCAGCCACTGAACCGCACTGCCTGCTACAAAAACACTGCCCTCCAAGGCATATTCCACCCGGCCGTCCAGTCCCCAGGCAATCGTGGTTAAAAGCCCGTTATCCGAACTGACCGGCTTTTCTCCGGTCTGCATCAGTAAAAAGCAGCCCGTGCCGTAAGTGTTTTTGACCATCCCAACCTCAAAGCAGCCCTGCCCGAACAGTGCCGCCTGCTGATCGCCGGCGATTCCGGCAATCGGTACTCTTTTCCCAAAGAAATGATATTCCGCCGTTTCTCCGTAAAGATAGGACGACGGTTTCACCTCCGGCAGCATCGATCGGGGAATAGTAAACAAATCCAGCAGCTCCTGATCCCACTGCAAAGTATGAATATTAAAAAGCTGCGTCCGTGAAGCGTTGCTGTAATCAGTAACATGCACCTTACCGCCGCTTAATTTCCATGTTAAAAAGCTGTCAATCGTCCCGGCTAACAGCTCCCCGGCTTCCGCCTTTTCCCTTACTCCCGCTACATTTTCCAAAATCCACTGCCACTTGCCCGCTGAAAAATAAGGATCGATTAACAATCCGGTTTTGTCCTTGATTTTTTGCTGCCACCCCTGCTCCCGCAGTCGGTCACAAATTTCTTCGGTTTGACGGGACTGCCAGACGACAGCATGATAAACCGGCATGCCAGTAACCCGATCCCAAATGACCGCCGTTTCACGCTGATTGGTAATTCCAATCGCCGCCACATCCTCGGGTCGGACACCGGATTGGGTGATGACCTCAGCCATTACCGCCAGTACGCTCAGCCAAATCTCATTTGCATCATGCTCAACCCAGCCCGGCTGGGGAAAATACTGGCGGAACTCTTTCTGCGCCATGCCTATTACCTGCGCTTCTTCATCAAATAAGATTGCCCGGCTGCTGGTTGTTCCCTGATCAATTGATAAAATATACCTCATGCCCATTCCCTCCGTTTATTGCCAAAACTCTGTTCCCAAGTTTTTACCAATCGCGCGTTCAAAACTCTCTATTTCTTCCTCTGCGTCTTTGTTCGCCAGCCGACATAAAATATCGCTATGCAGACACCTTTTTCATACTAAATTACACCCAAAACTTTCGCTTTCTTCCTCTGCATCTTTGTTCACCGGCCAACCTAAAATATCGTTATGCCGCCGCGCCTTTTTCATATTAAATCACGCCCATACTGCGGCTGGCCAAAATATCGGCCGACAGCCCGCACACATTTTTAATCACAACTTCCCGCAAATTAACCGGAGCGGTCACCGTAACGCTGTTAATCGCCGCCATCACCTGCGGGATCATCTCTTTGGGAATGCTCTCCGAAGTAATCACCGGCAGCCGCGGGTAGCGCCCGTTTTCCACCCGAACCGTTGAAGTCAGCATCCGCATGGGCATCCGGCACTCCTCGGCGGCATATTTTCTCCCCCGGCCGCAGCGGTTCCCCGCCACCGCCTGCAAATTGCCCGCTTCGTCCGTCCGAACCTGAAGCTCACAACCAACCGGACAAACAATACAAATAAACTTTTCATCCATTTCTATTCTTTTCCTCCTGCCAAATCCGGCATTTTTTCTCTTTTCGCCCAGGCCAGCACGCCGCCGGACTCCTATTTGAACTTCGCCCTGCAAACTGGCTAATTCTTCGTCGGTTAAGCTTATCTTTCCTTTTCCACCGAAATCAGAACCTGTGTCAAACCGAAACCGTCAACCGCGCTGCTGAACCTCTATCTGAATTTCGCCCTGCAAACCGTTTAATTCGTCGGCGGTTAAGGTTATCCTTTCCATTTCCGCCGGAATCAAATGTTTCTTCTTTACCGATTTTACCGCGTTTCCGTCTATTTTAACAACCAGTTCCACATTTTCCATTACCCCGGTCACGCGAAAAGAAAAGGTTACATCCGCTCCCTGATTTTTGCGCACCCGCTGCGGCAGCACATAACCAATCCCCGCGCCCGCCACGGCGACGGCTTCTGCCTCCGGCTCTAATTTTCCCTGCAAATAAGCGGCGGCGCTGCGCCCGGAGTGCAGCCCTTCCTCGCTGACAAAATCAACCACATCATGCACATGCAGCACATTGCCGCAGGAAAAAATGCCCCGACATTCGGTTTCATTGGCTTCATTCACCAGCGCCCCCTTGGTTTTCGGCGATAGGCCAAGACCCGCATTTTGGCTGAGCTGATTTTCCGGAATCAGTCCGACCGACAGGAGCAGCGTATCGCAGGCAAAGTCCTTTTCCGTTCCGGCAATCGGCCGAAGCTTCTCATCAACCTGACTCAACTGAATTCCGCTGACCCGGTCACGGCCGTAGACATTAGTGACAGTATGGCTTAAATACAGAGGAATATCAAAATCCCGCAGACATTGCTGAATGTTTCGGGGCAGCCCGTTGGAATACGGCATAATCTCGGCTACGCCCAGCACCTGCGCCCCCTCCAGCGCCATTCTTCTGGCCATGATCAAACCAATGTCGCCGCTGCCCAAAATAAATATTTTTTTGCCGACCAAATAGCCCTCCATATTCAAATAGCGCTGCGCCGTTCCTGCCGTCCAAACCCCGGCCGGCCGATAGCCCGGAATATGAATCGCGCCCCGGGTTCTTTCCCGGCAGCCCATAGCCAGCACCACCGCTTTAGCCCGAATCTGCTGATAACCGCTTTCGGCATTGGTATAAGTAATCACCTTATCCGGAGAAATATCCAGCACCATGGTATCCAGCCGGTAAGGAATCCGGTATTCTTCTATTTTATCGGCCCAGCGTTCAGCATATTCCGGCCCCGATAATTCTTCCTTAAAATAATGCAGGCCGAAGCCGTTATGAATGCATTGCAGCAAAATGCCGCCCAGTTCTTTATCCCGCTCCAGAATTAAAATATCCCTGATCCCCGCTTCATACGCCCCGCAAGCGGCAGCCATGCCGGCGCTACCCCCGCCGATAATTGCTAAGTCAACCGTTTTCATGCTCCGCTCCTTTCGCCTGTTTGGTTTCCTCCACTAGCAGCGGACTGCGCCCGCTGTCATATAGAATCTCCAGCGGAGAAACGCCCAGTTCCCGAGCCAGCAGCTCAACCACTCGCGGCTCACAAAAACCGCCCTGACACCGACCCGAACCCGGCCGAACCCTCTTTTTCACGGCTTTAACCGTTCTGGCACCAACCGGCCTCTGGATACAGTCAATGATTTCGCCCTCGCTGACCGATTCGCAGCGGCAAATAATCCGGCCGAAGCGCTCGTCAGCCGCCACATATTGATTTTTTTCCTCTAAGCTCTTGCCAAACAGCCGAACCGGCGGCCGCCGGTTTTGATAATTTTCTTTCCGCGGATAGCCTTCCTTAGCCCCAATTAGTTCCTCAGCAATATACCTGCCGATTGCCGGTGCCGCCGTCAGCCCCGGCGACTCAATGCCGATCGCCTGAATAAAGCCGGGATAATTTTCTTCCTCGCGAACAACAAAATCACCGCTGCTGCCGGTTGGCCGAAGTCCGG
This sequence comes from uncultured Lachnospiraceae bacterium, assembly GCA_963545585.1. GTDB lineage: Bacteria > Bacillota > Clostridia > Lachnospirales > Vallitaleaceae > W11650. Next base: position 21,742 of record CAUUKX010000010.1, on the reverse strand, counting down.
CAAAGCTGCGGATGACTTTATCAAACGGGATGTTTTTAACAGTCTTAGTCAGCGCCTGCCGGATAAAATCTAAGCGAGTCCGCTCCGTGCCGACATTTTCCTTATCGGTTATTTCCTCCGAATCTGGCCCCAGCAGGACATTATCATGAATGGTCGGAATCGCCAGAATTCCCTTGCCCAGCTGGGACGGCACCGGATAGATCGGCCGGCTGACCAAGGGCTGAATAGAATTATCCAGCACAAAATATTCCCCCCGCCGCGGCGTAATCCGAAACTCGGCCGCTGGCGCAAGCAAACGGTAAATATCATCGCCATGCACTCCGGCGCAGTTGACTACATAGCGGCTGCGCCAGATATTTTGTTGCCCGTCCCGCTCGGTCATCACTTCGTAATAATCTTTCATCCGCTTAATGGCGGTTACTCTTTCATTCAGCTTTAATTCACAGCCGTTTAGAACCGCTTCCTCCATCAGTCCCAAGGTAATCTCCCACGGATCAACCACGCCGGTGGTCGGCAAAGACAAGACCCGAATTACCTGATCGCTTAAATTTGGCTCTAACTTTCTGGCGGCTTCCCCATCCATTTCTTGGCAGGGGATTCCCCGATCGGCGGCCTGCTGTTTTAACTGTTTTAAAGTTTCTGTTTCTTCGGTACTCACCGCCACTACAAAAGCACCGGTCTGCCGGTAAAGGACATGCAGATGGCGGCACAGTTCCGGGTACATCCGATTGCCTTCCACATTAAATTTAGCTTTTAAGGTGTCCGGATGCGGATCATGCCCGGAATGAACAATGCCGCTGTTGGCAATTGACGTTCCTTCCGCCACGTCATTTTCCTTTTCCAAGACCGTTACTTTGCAGTCGTAGTGCGACAGGTAATAGGCAACTGCCGCTCCAATCACCCCTGCGCCGATTACCGTAACATCCATCATTTTTTCTTTCCTTTCCTCAGAAAATAATATAAAAAGACGCAAAACAAGCCTTTTCTTCTTTTTTGCGTCTTTCCATTCTCTCGACGATTTTATTAAATGTATCGGCGTCAAAGTCTTTTGACCACCGCATCTTAATCAATAAAAACTTTATTAACTTAATCTTATTATACCATTTCAAGCGGCAATGTCAATGAAAAGATGATTTTTCGCCACACGCATGAACATACAAAATGCACAGTAGTTAGCCAAAACAAACCCACTAAAAACCACCTGAAAACCCAACTTCCTCATCCCATCCGCTTTTTGATATTTTTCTCATTCTGTTTGGTGAAATCGCTTAATTGATAAGAACGGATCCGCTCTTTTGCCATATGGGGAACAACAAAGCCATTTTTGACCAAAACAGCCAGCCGGTTTATAATGGTTTTATTGGTAACACCAAGCGCCTTACTCACTTCAATCGGGGTAAACTCTCTTTTGTAATGCTGAATCAGAAACAGCAAAAGCTCTTTTTCTTTCCCTTTCAGGTAAGATAGACTGCTTTCCAGCGCTTCGCCGCCTGCACTTTCTGACAACGTACACACCTTACGGGAATACAAAAGCATCATTCTAAGAAAATAGTTAAGCCAAATCTCTGGATGCGGTGGATTGTTTCTGCCCGAATAATACAAGGCAGGCAGCCCCATTTGCAGCGACGCGTAATACTCCTCCACATCATAAGCAAAATATTCTTCCAGCGAACCAATCCCTTTAAAACCATATCCATTGATGTCCAAAATATATCCCGACAGCAGCCTGGCCATTCGGCCATTGCCGTCTTCAAACGGATGAATCGTTACCAATTGATAGTGAACGACCGCAGCCACTATCAGCGGATGGTCGTCGGTCGTGTTTGCATAGTCTGTCAGCTCAGCCAAAAGCTCCGGTATATCCTTATACTCCGGCGGAATATAATCCGGCTGCCCGCTTTGCGCATCATACACCGCAAACAGCACTCCCGGCGGCATCGGACCGCGCAGTCCGATTTTCTCCCTTGACACTCCCTTTTCTACATACTTTTGCACATCCAAAATAAGCTTTAGCGAAAACTTTTCTTTCTGCTTTGCTTTTTCCTCCAAATAATTCAGCGCCAGAAAATAATTACGCACTTCCTGTTCCGGCTTTAGATAATGCTTGCGTTCATCTCTTTCTATGACTTCATCTGCCTGCTGCTCGGAAAGCGGATTGCCCTCAATCTTAGTCGAGGCATAGGAACTTTTTTTCTTTGAATTCTTGCGCAGCCTATTGGCGGCCGCCCGCGGAAGGTTTACCATAGACAGCATATATTTGTTTTCCTCTATGGCGGTAATATATTTTAACATTTCATTGCTCAGCCGTACTTTCAGCATAAAATAAGCACCTCCTGATATTTTGTATTTACCAGTAAATTCGGCGTATGTGCATAAAAAAATCCTCACGAATTTTTCTCTGCATCGCTGCTCGTATCAGCTGCTCGAAAACTGTGCTTGTGCATGCGAGCATGCCCTGCCATTTTTCTCACATCTTGCACTCCCGCCTTTACTACGTAATATTATATCAGAAATGGTGCTTTACCGCCATTAAAATTTCACTATTTTTTCACTATGCTTTCACTATTTTTCATTACTTCCCGTTATGAAGCTTACTCTAATTCTGAATTTTTTAAGGAATAAGGCTTACTCTCAAATCTTTTCTTCTCCGCCCTCTTTTTCCTCTCCTACCTCCCGCAAATAATCAACATAACCAAAAATAAAGGCCTCAATCAAGACAAAGAAAGAAGCCGCTGTCCGCATCCACCAGTCCCTTGGCAGGACGCTTCGGCTGCTGAACGCATACAGATTAAAATCCGCCTTGCCGGACAGCCAGTTGTCGCGCAGATTGGTGATGGATATAATCTTGGCTTGCCTGACCGACAAAGCGTTTACAATATTCTGCAAATGCTTGTTTTCCCCCGACAGGGACAAAATAAAAATCAAATCGGTTGCCCGCAGCCGCTCCATAATCCGGCGAAATTCATTCAGCTGCGACGAAGCCGGTATACACTGAACCCCCTTGCCAATCAGCACTAACAGCCGCTGCAGCTCCGCCGCCTGGCTTTGCTGCGTAACACCGGTAAAAATAACATAAACCATTTGACAAGCGTCCAACCGGCTGTAAATTTCCCGCCAGCTGCTTTGCTCCGTATAGTCCAGCGTTTTTCTGATATCGTCCTGCAGCTGCTTTTTAAACCGTAAAGCTTGACCATATTCCTTTTCGTTATTCTGCCATTTTAGATAATTTTTCAATTCTCCAAAACCGGTAAAGCCCAGCTTTTGCGCAAAGCGAACGGCGGAGGATTTGGAGGACAGGCAGACCGCCGCAAACTCCTGGGCGCTCATTTTCTGCACTTGCTTCGGATTGTCCAAAATATACCTGCCCATTTGCAAATCAATTTCACTTAATTCCTGATAATTTTGATTGATTAAGTCAAAAAAATGCATATCCTCCTCCTTGCCGCCTTGCTTTTAAGTGCGGTCTTAGTGCAGTTCCGGCCACCAGCCCTTATTGGCTTCCAGCATCTCGTCCAAAATCTGCTTGGCGACACTGGCACTGGGTACGGTTTTGGACAAAGTAAATGCCTGCCAAAGCTTTTGATAAGATTTTTCAATATATGCCTGAACTGTCAGCTTTTCAACTGCCACCTGCTGCTCAATCATTCCCTTTTGGAACAACGGGATCTCTCCCATGGACAGCGGCTCATACCCGCGCTTACTGACTAGGCAAGGCACCTCTACCATTGCGTCCTTGTCCAGATTGGCGACCGCTCCGTTATTTCTGACAATCAGCAGCATCCGCTCATAGGTATTATACGCCAAAGCGCCCGCTAACTGAACAATAAATTCCGCATGTTCTCCCGCTTTGATAGTGGTATCCTTAGCCGTCTGCGCCTGCGTGATCCGGCGGCATTCGGCAAAAACTTTCTTTTCCCGATTATCCATTACCTCATTGGCTCTGGTATAGTCGGGGTTAGAATGAGCAACCACATAATCCGGATACAAATAATACTTTAAATAAGTGTTCGGCATTGTTTCCGGGTCAACTGCGTAAACATCCTTGGCCTTTTTAAAAGTCGCCAGCCAGCTGTCCTCGCTGAGCAGCGGATTTTCTTCTTCTCCCACCGCCGCCGCATAGCCATTTTGGCGGACATACTCTCTTAGGCGAGGCATTAAATCGTTGCCCTCGCGATCGGTCATTTCCGTCCACCAGCCAAAATGATTTAAGCCGTAATAGCGGTCAATAATCTCATTTTCATTCTTTAAGCCCAAAATAGCGGCCATAGACTTTTTAATTGCCACCGGCATATCGCAGATATTGATGATTTTGGCGTCAGGCCGCAAAATTCGAGTCGCCTCCGCCACGATCGCCGCCGGATTAGAATAATTGAGCATCCACGCTTGCGGCGAATACTTTTGCATATAATCAATAATCTCAACTACTCCTGTAATAGAGCGCATTCCATAGGCTAAACCGCCGGGGCCGCAGGTTTCCTGTCCGACTACGCCGTATTTCAGCGGAATCTTCTCATCCTTTTCCCGCATTTTCAAGCCGCCGACGCGAATATGCGCCATTACAAAATCTACATCGGCAAAAGCCTCCTCCGGGTTTACCGTTGCCAAAAATTGAATTTCCGGCGCCCGTTCCCGCAGGATTACCTCGCAGGCGCCAGCCACAATATCCTGCCGCGCCTTATCGTTATCATACAGCTTTAACGACCGCAGCGGAAATTTATCCTGATTTTCAATCAATAGCATTACAATACTGGCCGTGTAGGTACTGCCGCCGCCGGCAATCACTACCGATTGTTTTTTTCGTTCCATTTTTTAGTCCTCACTTTCCTTATTCTTTCCTTCAAGTTTCTCCTGCCAAAAGACTTTGCCCTTCTGCTAAAGCTTTTCACGGACGCCTATTTTCAGCCTTATTCCGCCAAACCCAAAATCGCTGTGATATTATCCTTCAGCTTTTGCACTCCCATACCGATGATGATCTGCGCTTCGCTCCCGCCAAGCACTACGCCCTTTACTTTTTTTAGCTGCTCCAACTTTTCCTTGTCAACCTTTTTCATATCCTTAACCGTTATCCGCAGCCGAGTAAAGCAATTCGTCACCGTGTCAATATTTTCCGCACCACCTAAACCGGCAATAATCTCCTGTTCTACAGCCACACCGTCATTTGCAGCTTCCTGCTTTGACTGCGCTTCTTCCGCTTCTCCGCTGTCCGTCTCCCGTCCCGGCGTTTTAATATCCAGCTTTTTAATCAGGAAAACAAAGGTAAAGAACCAGACTGCCCCCATAATCAAGCCGACCAGAATGACTATGTACACCTTAGTTACGGCCGGACTAAAGACTGAGTTTGACACCAGCGAGTCAATCACACCAAAAAGCATATAGGTTCTGGCATTCAGCGCCCATAAAATCGTTTCCGAAATTGCCGCCAATAAGCCGTGTACCAGCCACAGCAGCGGTGAGGCAAATAAAAAAGAAAAGTCCAGCGGTTCGGTAATTCCCGCCATTGTTCCCACAAACATCGACGGCAGCAGCATACCTTTGACTTCTTCCTTTTTCTTTTTATCCGCGCAGTAAATAATGGCCAAAGCCACCGCCACCGAACCAAAAATTTTAGCAAAGCCAAAGGTAGCGAACCGGAGCGACGCGTCTAACTGTACCACACTTTCCGGGTTGGCCATTTGTGCGTAAAAAATATTAACCGCACCGTTATATATTTTCCCGCCAATCTGCGCGCTGCCACCCAGTGCGGTAAAGCAAAACGGCATCCACAGCAGATGATGAAGTCCGGTCGGCACCAAAAAGCGATTGCCGAAAGCATAAATAAACACACCAAACAATCCGGTCGTTAAAATAATACCGGTTAAAGAATTGATCCCGCTGTTAATGACCGGCCAAACATAGCAAAGCACCACCGCCAGTACCAAAATAATCGGCGTTAAAATCATAAAGGTCAGCCGCGTTCCGCCGTAAATGCTAAAAATATCGTGAAATTCCTTATTGGAAAAGCGATTATGCAAATATCCGACTAAGCAGCCCAAAATCATACCCAAAAAGACGTTCATATCCACGACCTGAAAGCCCAGAACCACGCCCTGACCGGTGCCGTATAAGCCGACCGCTCCTTCCTCCGCCAGCATGCCATTCATCGACAGCCATGCGTTATTGGCCGCTAAAAAGAGCAAAAACGCAATCAAAGAAACAATCGCCGCTTCTACTTTTTTATGCTTGGCCAGAGCAGCCGCAATTCCCACGCAGAAAATCAAAGACAAATTATTCAGCATACTATCCATCATAGTTTTAATCAACTGGCCAAAGCTTTGCACAAAGTCCGGCATAAACTTTAACTGTAAAATTACGGATAAAGCCAAAAAAAGTCCCATAATTGCCATAAATTTAACAGGTACAATTACCGCTCCTGAAAATTTACGCATTGCTTCTGAAAATTTCCCTTTCATTCCTTACCTCTCTTCCCATTAATCTGATTTTTTGTTTTGGCTTGGGCAAATCATCTTTCTCTTTAAAAATACCTATATCGTCAGCTGTTGTCAATGTTTGGCGGACTTTTTGGCCCGAGGTCCACATCTTGGGGCGGAAATATTGTTAATTGTCCGCGCAGTCAAGGAAAAATCCCCGGATTTTTACTGCCCTTAGACGCATAAAATGCCGGCCTGCCCCTTTCAAGGGCAGCAAAAGGGACTGTTGCATTTTAAGATTTTTGTACAATATATAGGATTACATTTCCCTGAAATGCCACTACATATTGTGCGCAGTCCATATTTTGCAGCAGCCCCTTTCCTATTGCTGTTTCTAAACCAAACGATTGTAAGCTATGGCGGCTCTTTCGGCTGTCACCTGGGATCAGCTCAAGGATTTTCCGCTGGCTCTGCCCATCCGCAGCCATACCCGAATGCTGGTGCTCAGCAAGCTGATGGAGCGGCAAATTTCGCCGCAGGTAGCGATTAACGCTTTTTCCAGTCAAATGCTTATCCGTTCGGTTCAGGATTCGCAAATCGTTGCTGTTTTGCCGCGAATTTTTTATAACGCCAGCGTTAAGTCCGGTGATCCGATCGTTTGGCTGCCGGTGTGCGAGCCGCTGGCCTGGAATTTGGAAATCCGCATGAAAAAACGGCACCGTGAATTAAACGATACCGTTTGCCATATCTTTGACTGTATTAAAGAAATTGATTTGAGCCCGGAATTATCCGGCCAGTCCGACTGCCGCTTATAAAAATGTTTAGCCCTCAGCCTGATGGCCGTCATCTGGTGGGCGGCTAATATTGCCCAGTCCGGCTATATCAGCGGACTGTATTTGGCAGGCTTAATCATTTTCGGCGTGGCTACGCCCGATTTGGTCTTTCGAGCCTGATACGGCTCTCTTCCACCATGTGGCTGGTAATCGGCGCTTATCTGATTGCCGGCGCGGTTAAGGATTCCGGCTTGGGTGAGCGCCTGGCCTATGGCTTTATTAAACGCTTTGTCCGCTCTTATACCGGCATTATTCTTTCTGTCTTTGCCCTGACCCTGATTCTCAGTATTTTGATCCCTCACCCTTGGCCGCAGGCTTTTCTGATCATGTCTGTCATGGCGGTAGTGATTAAAAGCGCCGGCATCCCCAAGGCTGACGCCGTCAAGATTGGCTTCACCGTCTTTGCCGCTTCCGTTCCGGTTTCCTTGATTTTCCTGACCGGCGACAGCGTGATTAATCCCCTGGCTGCTTCCTACGCTGGCAAAGGCATGGCTGACAGTTGGCTGGGCTGGTTTAAATATATGGGCGTGTCGGCCAGCCGGCGCTTCCCTGATTACGCTGGCGCTGATTTTACTGCTGTTTAAACCCAGCTGCCCGGTCAGCATTAATCTTCCGGAAATTGAGCGCAAGCAGGCCGCACTCAGTCCGGTCACAGCCATCGAAAAAAGAACACTGCTTTGGATTTTAATTGCCATTGTTTTATGGCTGACCGATGCCCTGCACGGCGTCAATATTGGCTGGATATGTTTATGGTTTCGGTCATTGCCGTTATGGGCGTAGTCATTCCTTCGGTGCTGATTTCAGCCGAAGCGGCCGGCATCGCGCCTTTATTCGTGGCGCTGACCGTTTATCTGGCAGTCGCTTCCCATTATATCCTGCCTTTTCATCATCTGAATATTTTGGTTGGTCAAGGTGAGGAAAATGGGATGTACAGCCAAAAAGAAGCCATCCGCCTGGGTCTGCCGCTAAGCGCGGCGGTTTTCGCTCAGGCTGTGCTGGCCGCTCTCTGGTGGAAGCTGCTGGGCGTGATTTAAAACGCCTCCAATACACCCTTGATGCCCTTTTCCTGATAAATTCCCTTGTAGTAAGCAGCCTCTTCCTGAATCAGCCGGTCAATCACTCTCATGCCCAGCAGCTCCACCGGCGCTTTGTCATCGGTTAAAATATAATTCCCCGCCTGATAATCCGTACAGCCATCAGCCACCTTTTCCATCAGCACCTTTAGCTTAGGATTTTCCAGCGCTTTTGTCTTTTCCGCCAATTCTTCCGCCAAAGAAGTATTATCCGAAACAAACAGAACCCGGTTAGAGATTCCCGGCACATTCACTGCCTTGACACAGGCAAAAAGCGAAGCAACCGTATCCGCCAGATATTCATTAATGTTGCCGGGCTCTGTTCCCCGCATATTCATATTGACAATCATGACGCCGTTTTCATTCAAATGTGTTTTAACCAGTGAAAAAAACTCAACCGACGACATCTGAAACGGAATCGTAATATCCTGATATGCGTCAACCAAAATCAAATCATAATTTTCCGGGTCAGTATTTAAATACGCCCGGCCGTCGTAAGTCGTTACCTTGATATCCTCCGGCAGAGCAAAATACTTACGAGCCAGCCGGGTAATCCGCTCATCAATCTCAACGCCTTTAAGGGTAATTCCATTGTAAAAATGCCGGCATTGCAGCGCATAAGTACCTGTACCCATGCCCAGTATCAAAACCTTCAGTTCCTCCGGGCGCTTGCCCGCGACCATCAGCGGCCCGGCCAGCGCATAGTCATAGTAAAGCCCGGTCAGCTCCTCCTCCTTCATATAAACCGACTGCACCCCAATTAAAACATTGGTTGACAGGATGACCTGCCGGTCGTCCTCTTTGACCTGCAAATAGTTATAGACCGATTCGCCCTCATAAATTAGCTCCATTTCCCAAAAAGCAAAGGAATCCGAATAGCCCAAAGCGCAGCACAGCATAAAAACTACGGCCGCAAGCGCCAGTTTGCGCCGTCTTCTCCGAACACTGATAAAATAAACCGCCGCCAAAACCAGTAAAATTCCGGCAAACAGCAAAAAGGTAATCGACGTGCCCACCGCCGGAATGGTTACAAAGGTCGGCACAAAGGTGCCGATAATGCTGCCAATGGTATTGTATGCTCCCAGTGCGCCGACAACTTTGCCGTTTTCAGCCAGACTATCGGTTGAATATTTGGCCAGCGACGGTGTCACCGTTCCCAGCAAAAACAGAGGAAAAACAAAAATAATCATACAGGCGGCAAAGGCGGCAATCATTAAAAAGCCGCTGCTGACGGTAAAAATCAAAAGCGCCGATACCGCTAAAATAACATACTTGCCTGCTGCCGGAATCAGCGCAATCCAAATCCCGGCCAGCACAATTCGGCCATACAGCTTATCTGGATTGGGGTTGCGGTCGGCGCTCCGGCCGCCATAGACATTGCCCAGCGCCATAGCAATCATAATCGTACCGATAATAATCGTCCAAACAATTTGCGACGAACTGAAATACGGCGCCAGCAGCCGGCTGGCCCCCAACTCCACCGCCATCACGGACATACCAGCAAAAAACTCGGTTAAATATAAAAAGGCTTTATTTCTTAGTATTTTCTCTTTTTCCATGAATTTACTCCATTTGCTTTCCAGCGCTCATCCGGCAATCTTTACTATCTTTCAGATTTTCAGCATGAAACCGCATATCCCTTTTCATTTCCCCTAAAAAACATAGGAATACGGTTTGTTTCCGTAAATAATAATATCATATTTTTTAATTTTTTCAATATTATTTATTAATCCGTATCCATGCGGTCTGCATCTTTATTCGGTACTTCTCTTCAGTCCTTTCAGCCCCTTGTGTTAAAACCGCTCTCAGACTTAATCATCCCTTTCAGTCTTCAAAAAAAAGCCAGAATAAATATAGCTTTATCCTGACTTTTTCGTTATCTTTTTTAATAGACAAACCTAAACGGCGGTTTACTTCCCGCCATCCTCCAGCACCTTATAAAAAACCACCCCGACCGCCAGCAGCAAAACGCCCAGTCCGGTCAAGACCGGCGCCAGCCATGCCGCAAACATCTCGCCTTTGATAAAGGTTCCGCCCAAAATACCAAAAACACTGAATATCATTAAAATCAGCCCCATCATCCGCCGCCCGTTTTTACTCATGATTTTCCTCCTGATTCCAGCCGCCGGCCTGCTCCTGCAAAGCCGTCAGATGCCGGTATTTTTCACTGCTGTCCATCAACTCCTGATGACTGCCGCCGGCGCAAATCCGGCCGTCCTCTAAGAGCAAAATCTGATCCGCACCGCGAATCGTATTCAGGCGATGAGCAATAATGATAACCGTCTTATCCCGGCACAACTCGGCTAACGCCTGCCGGATATAATATTCGTTGTCGGCGTCAATACTGGCCGTCGCCTCATCTAAGATAATGACTGGTGCATTTTTTAAAATCCCTCTGGCAATGGATATCCGCTGCGCCTCGCCGCCGGATAAGCTTGACCCGCCCTCGCCGATTATGGTGTCAAAACCGTAGGGCAGGCGCATAATGAAATCATAACAGCGCGCCTTCTTCGCCGCTTCCACCACTTCCTCCCGGCTGGCTTCCGGCCGACCCATGACAATATTCTGATAAACCGTATCCCGAAACAAATATACCCTTTGAAAGACCACGCTCAAATGCCCCAGCAGCGTTTCCATCGGCAGCGTTTTCATATTTCTGCCCCGGAGCAAAATCTCGCCGCTCTGAATATCCCAAAACCGAGCCAGTAAATTGGCAACCGTTGTCTTGCCACTGCCGCTCTGGCCAATCAAAGCCAACGTTTGTCCGGGCTTAACCGTAAAAGAAATCTGATGCAAAACTTCTTTTTGACCGTAAGCAAAAGACACCTGACGAAACTCAATTTCCGCTTCCGCCCGCTCCGGCAGACTTTCCCGGCCGCTATCCGGCAGAACTTCCTCTGCCAGCAGCCGCTCAATTTTATCCAGCGCCGTCTGCATGATCGACATCCGGCTGACACCTTCATACAAATGCCGAATCGGCGCAAAAATATGAAATAAAAAGAGAAGCAAACCAATAAAATGCCCCACCGGCAAAGCGTTTTGCTGCTGCAAATAAATGCCTGCTCCCAAAATCAAAGTCGTTCCCAGCCCATAGACAAGCCCCAGTGCCCGCTCCCACGGCATATGCTGCTCCTCAAAGGACAGGTTCATCGCCGTCATCGCCTGAAAGTTCTGCCGCAAACCGGCCGCACTCTCGCCGGTCAAGCCAAAGCTGCGGCTGACCGCAAACCCGGCCGTATACTCCAAAACGGCATCCGTCATTTCTTCCAGCACCTGCTGCCGGTGCAAAGAATTAGCCAAATCACTCCGCCGCATCCCCTGCGCCAGCAAAACAGCTACCACTTCCGCTGCCAGCGCCGCCGCCCCCAGCAGCGGATGCAGCAGGAACAAAAAAGCCGTTAAAATGATTTGACTGAAAATATCACTGACCACACCGGCTACTAAATTCATACTGTTTTCTTCGATAAACACCATATCGACGGATAAAATCGAACTAATCCGCCCCATATTTCCCTCAGTGAAATACCCCATCGGCAGCCGGCGCAAATGCTCACCCAACTCCAGCCGCTTATCGGCAAAGATTTCGTACCCGGCTGCCGACTGAAAGCGATCCGACAGGTTTTGAAACACTGCCTGTGCCGCCAAGAAGCCAATCATCGCCCCGGCTGCCACTAAAATATCCGGAAGCGCCGCCCGCTTCTCCAGCAGCAAATTGACCAGCCACATGGCCAGCATGACCGGAGCATTGGCGCAGGCTGATTTCAAAAAGAAAAACACATAGGCAATTCGGATTTTGGCCGCATACTTGCCCGAAAACTTAACAATCCGATGCACCAACGCAATCATGCCTCCGCCTCCTTCCCGGCTTTCAAACAAAATGCCTGCGCACTCTCTGAAGCTGCCCACAGCTTTTGATACAGGGCGCAGTCCTTGACTAATTCCTCGTGCCGGCCGCAGCGATGAACTTTTCCTTCCTTTAATAAAATAATCCGATCCGCCCCGGCAATCTGCCGCAGTTTATGGGCAATTACAATCACCGTTTTACCAGTAATGATCTGCCGGATAGCCTGATTCATCTTCTGCTCATTTTCCGGATCAATAAAAGCCGTCGCCTCATCTAAGACAATCACCGGCGCATCCTTTAAAATCGCCCGCGCAAAAGCAATCCGCTGTCTTTGTCCGCCGGATAAAGAACTTCCGGCACTGCCGGCAAGCGTATCATAGCCCTGCTCTAAGGCTAAAATAAATTCCTCACACCCCGCTTTTCGGGCAGCGGTTTTCACTTCTTCATCACTGGCCGTCGGCCGGCCGATCCGAATATTTTCCAAAATACTGCGGTTAAATAAAAACAACTCCTGCGACACATAGGCAATTTGCTGGTTCAGAGCCGCCAAACTCATTTCCCGAATATCCTGACCGCCCAAGCAAATCCGGCCGCCGCTGACATCATAATAATGTACCAGCAGCCGTGCCAGCGTACTTTTGCCGGAACCGCTTTCCCCAACCAGCGCCGTCATTTGCCCGGAAAGTGCCTGAAAGCTAATCCCTTTAATGACCTCTTCCCCCTGATAGCCAAAGTGTACCTGCTCAAAACAAATATCATACCCTTGCCCGGTAAACGCCTGCTCACCCGTCTTTAAAGCCCTTCTGTCCATTGCTTTTTCCAGCGCCTGAATCTTATAATTAGCCTGCGGCAGCAACCCCATAAAACTGATGCAGTGCAGCAGCAGCGGGCCAATGGCAAAGTTTAAGCAAAGCGACAGCACATAGCGGGAAAGTGAAATTTGCCCCAGAAACACCAGCAGTGCGCCAAACGGCAAAGTATACAGCAAGATATTAGAAAACAAACTGCCGTACAGCGCCATCCACGGCCAGCATATTTTATACCAGGCCAAAGCAAAATCCCGATAGCCGCTGACCGCTCCGGCATATTTTCTGCCGACCTCGCCCTGCCGGTTAAAAATCCGAACTGCTTCCATCCCATTCACATATTCGATAATCGTATTATTCAGACCTTTCGCCGCCGCAAAATAACTGCTCATCTGATCCATACCCACTGCGTACATCTGGCCGGATGCAGCCAGTCCAAATAAAAGCATCAGCAGCGTCATCAAAGCTAATTGCCAGTCCACCGCCACCAGCAGTAAAAACCCTGCCGCCGGTACAGTCAAATTGGCGATTCCTTCTGGAATCAAATGCGCCAGCAGCAGCTCGATGGATTCAATATCGTCAATAAAGAGTTTTTTAACCGCACCGGTACCGATATTCAGGATATCGCCCAGCGGCTGCTGCTCCATTTTGGTCTGCAAATGGCGACGAATATTTTCCAGTGTATGATACGCGGCAAGATGGGAATACTGAAAGCCAAAGGTATAAAAAAAAGTATAGCCCAACTGACCAAACAGCACCACTGCGATAACCACCGCCGCATCCCGCATACCGATACTTTGTCCGGCAATCACCGCCGCCAGCAGCCGATAAATCGCCAAAAAAGGAAGCACTCTAACAGCTGCGCCAACCGTCATTAGCGCTGCCGCCAAATAAGTATATTTTCGGTATTTACCGGCATACTGCAGGATTTTACCGATTTTTCCTAATGTTTCCCGTTTGGGGCTGACACTCTCGCCGCCTTGCTTTAAAAAATAATAGCGTACCCGTTCTGCGCCTTCTTCATTTAGCGGATAAAACGCCAGTACTCGGCCGTTTTCCACATGCAAAACATGGGTGCAGCAGGTAAAAATCAACTCCGGATCATGTGTAATAATAACCGACGCCAGCAGCTTTTCCCGCATATCTTGCAGCAGCCGGCCAAACCGTTCCATCCCCTGCCGGTCAAGGCCGCTGGTCGGCTCGTCATAAAACAAAATCTCCTTGCCGGCACATAAAGCAGACGCAATCGCCACCCGCTGCTTCTGCCCGCCAGATAAAGCCGCCGGATGCCGGTCTTTCATTGCCGCCAGGCCCAGCGCCTGCAAAATAGTTTCCGTTTCCGCCTCGGACACCGCCGCATTCAGCCGAACTTCCTCCCAGACGCTTTCGCCGAACAACTGGCGGTTGACGTCCTGCATCACCAAGTAACTCCGGCGGTAACGTTCCTTATTCGTTAAATATTTTCCGGCAAAAGCCACACTTCCGCCGGATGGGATTACACCGCAGAGCGACTCGGCCAGCGTGCTTTTGCCGCAGCCGTTATCGCCAATCATGGCTACAATACTGCCCTCCGGCAAAGCCAAACTTTCCATATCCAGGATTTGCGTATCCGCCCGGTGGCAGGATAAGTCCAACGCTTCAACCGCTGCTTTGGGGGCAGCGGAAAAAGCCGGCTGAAACGCAGGATTCCTCTTTAGTTTCGTCAAATCCGTACAGCGCAGCCCCAGCTGCTCTAACTCGCCATCCGGCAAAGCCTGTATTTCTTCCGAAGTAAACTCACGAACCATCCGGCCATCCGCCATATATAAAAACCGGTCAGCCAAATCCATTAAATAATGAAGCCGGTGCTCGGACAGAACCACAGTTGCACCCTCCTGCTTTATTTTCTGCAAAATATCATGCAGTCGCCGAATTGCCTTTTGGTCAAGATTGGACGACGGTTCGTCCAATACATAAACCTGCGGCGCAACGGTGTAAACGGAAGCACAGGCAATCTGCTGCTTTTCCCCGCCGGACAGTTCAAAAATATTACGGCCGGTCAATCCCTCCAACTTCATTTCCGTCACCGTTTTCTCTAAACGCCGCCCAATTTCCAGCGCCGACATACCTTGATTTTCACAGCCAAAAACCAACTCGCCGGTTGTATCGACATTAAAAAACTGGCTTTTGGGATTCTGAAAAACATTGCCGATTAAGGCGGCAGTATGCGACAAAGGCTCGGAGCTGACGGACACGCCGCCGACTTCAACCGTTCCTTTCATCTCACCAGCATAAAACTGCGGCGCCAGACCGTTAATCAGCCGGGTAACTGTCGTTTTGCCGCAGCCGCTCCGGCCGCACAGAACCACAAACTCCCCGGAACCAATGGTCAGATCAATCGCTTCGACCCCTTCGCCGCTGCCATGCTCGCCGCCATAATGAAAACTTACTTTATCCAATCGAATCATCATTCTCTCCGTATTTCTTCGCTTTTTTATCCATCAAGTCAGGCCCTTGCCACTGGCCAGCAAATAGGCACTTAAACCGATGAAAAACGCCATTACCAAATAGTCGAGCGCCTTTAGCTTTACCTGTTCATACGAGGAACGCCGGATATCCAAATCCATGCCCCGCGCCAGCGTTGCCGCCGCCAGTTCTTCCATTACAGCAATGGAACTCAGCAGCAGCGGGATCAAAATGTACTCAATCGTTTTCAGCGGCTGCCGGATAATGGCCGCCGGACTTAATGCAATTCCCCGAAAGGCCATGGCTTTACGAATCCCTGTCCATTCCTCCTGAACGGTCGGAATAAAACGAAAGAAAACCGCCACCGGAATAATGAGCTTAACTGGCAGGCGCATAGCCTGAAAAGCGGCTAAAAACTGACTGAGCCGAGTGGTTTCCACCAGCAGCAAAAATCCCAGCAAAAAGGGAAAGCTAAATAAAACCAACATCGTCAGAGTGGTTACTATGATTTCCAAAAAAGGCGCACCGGGACTGGACATCACACACCAGCGCAAATACATTACCACTCCCCAGCCCAGATAACTTTTCAGCGCCAGCCAAGGCTTACCGCACAGCGCTAAAATAAGACAAAGCGCCGTGCCGTAAACCAGCATTGGCAGCATGGCATAGCTGTTTAAGCTAAAGACACTGCCGGCAAAGAAAATCAAAAGTTTAGTCCTCGGATCCAGCTGAATTAAGCCTTTGGCGCTCTGCCCGTAAATCCCGGTATTCATTTAAATAATCCCCGCCTTGGCAAAATGCTTCTCTATCAGTTTATTGGCAATCGCAGCTCCGCCTATGCCGCCCAAAACCGCACAACCCACCGTCACCAGCCAAATCCAATTCGGCGCAAGCGCCGCCAGTCCGTCGGCATATGTCTGACCGTAATACTGAGCGGCAATTGCTAAAAACTTATCCCGCGCCAAAAACAGCATAATATAGGGGCAGGCCATATTCAGGTTAAAGACAACAAAAGAAGCCAGATACATCTTTTTTGAGCGGTAGCTGCCAGCTTTGATAATCAGTTCCGCTGCCAGCGCCGCCACAATTGCTGCAATCAGGCCAATCACATTACCAGCCGCCGCAATCAGCGCAAATAAAACGCCTAAAATTAAGGCCGCTCCAAACTTCCGTACCTTTAAAACACAAAGTTCATAGACCGTACCGCAGACTAAGCCCACCGTCAGCGGTGCAACCAGATACAAGATGGGAATCATGCCGGAACCCATAACGATAATTAGCATCAGCACAATATAAATTGCCCCGAAAGCCCCGGCATAGATTAAATCCTTGGTTTTCATTTTTTTGTCACTTCCCGGTTTTTCTGGATTGTTTTGATTGTTAGTAAAGTTTTGTTGTTTGTCCATCTTTCTTCTTTCCTTTCTGTAGTTGCTTAAAAAATAACACTCGTTATAAAATGTTATCAAAAAAGCCCAACCTGCTTCTCACAAGTTGGACTATCTTTCCACTTTGGCTACTTCTTTCATCATTTCCTTAACTCCAGCTTTAAAAAAAATAAATGCCTGCCGGGCTAACTCCCGTACCTTTTCCATTTCATACTCTCCGTAAATAAATCCCGTATATTCCTGAAATCGCATTCTAACCATGAGCTTAACCAGCGCCGGGTCAACCGGCCGACCGGCATAACGGTCAAAAAACTGCTGGTGCGAGCGGTCAAACTCTTTAAGCAAGTCCTCCTTAAAGCTTTCATATTTCGTACCCGCCGCCGCATCAAACAACAGCTTAAACTCCGCCCGGTGCATCATCACAAATTCAATAATCCGCAATTCATTGCCTTCGGTCGCACAAAAATCCGTCATTTCGGAGCCGATGGCTGAATGATAAAGCGGATAATAGCTTTGCAGCATTGGCTCAACCAGCGCTGCAAATAAATCCTCTTTTTTCTCAAAATAAGAATAGAACGCACCGGTCGTAACATTGGCTCGCTTACAAATCTGCCGGAGCGAGGCTTTTTCAAAACCATACGCCAAAAACTCCGCTCGGCCGCTGACCAGCAAGGCTTCATAAACATCAAAATTTTTCGTCTGCATGATAAACTCCCAATCACCTGCCCGGTATCTTTATTCCGGCTTATATCATTTTCTCACCAAAACTTCTGTCACCTTGACCTGTTTCGAGAAATCACATATTACTGCCGTTCAAAAAACTATTTCCTTAGCCAGCTGCTTCTAAAATAAACGCCGTATTTCTGCTTCCGTCAAAGAATCATGAACTCATGTGCACTACTTTCCCGCAAAAAATTGTTCGCTGTAACGAACTAATAATAACACATGTTATGTAAAAGGTCAAGTGGATTTACCCATCTCTTCACGACAAACGCATGAACATACAAAATGCACAATGAATATTCTTCTACATCCATTTTACCATTCGCAAAAGCATATAATCGTATAATTCTAAGAAACAAAGTTTTTGAAAAAGAAAAAATCTATTTTCCAAAATATTTTTATGCAACTTTGCATTTAGGTGCTAATATTTTTTGTGCAAAATTACATTCATGCGTTCGTTGTGTATTTTTTATTCAAACTACTTGACAGAGAAAATGAAAAGTAGTATCATTTCCTTACCGACGATATAGTCGGTAAGGAGGGACTATGGGAGGCAGCAGACTAAGCAGAGAAGACCGGAGAAAACAGATTAAAGAAGTTGCGTTAAAACTTTTTACAGATAAGGGCTATGCAAAGACCACAATGGATGAAATCGTACAGGAATGCGGCATATCCAAAGGCGGAATGTACCATCATTTTGCGAATAAAGAGGAAATTTTTGTAGAACTCTTAAAAGACGGAGGTGAATACAGACAAAATATTGTATTGAAGTATATGAAAAGCAGTTTTAAAAGTCGTGATGAGAAGCTTATAGACAGTCTTTTGGATAAGGTACTGGATGTAAATCCATATAAAAAGCTGTACATCGTATTTCTGATAGAAATGCAAAGTAACCCGAATTTTAAAGAATTATTCGAAAAAATATATGACAAAAGTCTGGAAAATTTTATCAAGTTTTGCAAGGAAGAAGGACTGGATGAGTATATTTCCATAAGCAACAAAGAATTTACTTTTTTGTTAAATTCGTTATATGTCGGTATGTATCTGTTTGAAAACATAGAAAAAGAAAAACTGAAAGAAATGCTTAGAATTATGTTCGGAGCATATTTAAAACGCCAATAGAAAAGGACTGAAATTATGAATAACGAGAAAAAAATAATATTAGAAGAAAATTTGTGGAAAGTCTGCTATAAACTTTCCCTGCCTGCCATTATTGCTATGATTTTATATGGATTAAATGTAATCTTTGACGGAGTATTTGTCGGCAGACTGGTAGGAGAAACAGCATTTGCCGGGATATCCATAGTATATCCGCTCACCCAGATCAGCCTTGGCTTAGGCTCGTTGGTAGGCGTGGGGACAGGTTCCTATCTAAGTATTTTACTTGGGAAAAATGATAAGAAAACACAGGGAAAACTTGTTGGAAATGCTAATTTAATTTCTATAATAGCGACAGTAATTATGATGGCAGTCGGCTTCCTATTTCTGGAACCTATCCTTAGGATGCTGGGCGCAGAGGGAGATGTTTTAAATTATGCCGCAAGTTATTTCAGGATTACTTTGCTTGGAAGTATCTTCTGGATTATAGGACTTGCCTATAATATGATAGTCAGAGCAGAAGGCAAGATGAATACAGCCGCTGTTATGATGGGGGCAGGTCTTATTGTAAATATCATATCAAACTATATACTGATGGCCATTTTTCATCTGGGCGTTGCCGGGGCAGCTTGGGGAACAAATATTGGAATGTTTGTGTATGCCTTGCTTTTTGTAATTTATTGCCAAAGAGGAAAAGCAAGCTTTAACGCCAATGTATTTTCTATAAGCTCCGATAAGGAAATCATAAAAGAGATTATTTCCCTTGGTATGCCATCCTTGATAATGAGCATAATGGGAGTTATCCAGGGCATAATTATTCTTAGGGCGCTTAACACCTACGGAACAACTCTTGACATAACATTTTACGGAGCCGTATTTAGAATATTTAACTTCTCACTCACACCAATTTATGGACTTATGAGAGCCTTGCAGCCGGTAGCCGGTATTAACTACGGAGCCGAGCAGTATGAGAGAAGCATAAAGTCATTTAAAATATTCTCTTTTGCTGCACTGATTATTATGCTGCCATTTTGGTTAGTGTCAATGATTAGCCCAGCGCTTGTACTTGGAAGCATGCTACCGCAGGTCAACTTTGATGCGGGCTATATATTTAGCTTTAGGATATTTATGTCGATAGCACCTCTGCTTTCTGTTACTATGACGGCTATGACTTTCTGGCCTTCTATTAAAAAGGCAGCGCCCGCAATGATAATAGGACTTGGCAGACAGTTATTTTTATATATTCCGCTGATGATATTATTGCCCAGAATCTTCGGAACCCAGTCAATATATGTAGGATCGCTTGCAATTGATGTTTTTCTGTCGGTAGTTGTAGTATTTATGCTGGCAAAGAATTTTAAGGAACTTAGAACTAAAAAAATACAGGATAATGCTTAACCCGAACTTTTTTATTTCTCTCTAAAAACAAAAAATAGAGCAGGCATAAATTCCATCTCTGCCTGCTCTATGATTTAATAACCGCCAGCCTGCTCCTCCCGCTGGCTCACTTCTTCCCGGCTAATTTTCCTCTTCGCCGACTGGCGTATATTCTTCTGCTGCCACTGGCGGGTAGATGCTGCCCTCCGGCACCGGATTAACCGGATAGCCGTCCGTCTCCGTCAGCATTTGGTTTTGCGGATATCCCGGTGCTGCCGGAACATTTCCTACCGAATAAGCCCCCAAGTCATACGGCGCTGGCTTTTTGGCTTCTTTCCGGGCGCGGACAATTTGACCGATAAAAAAGAGCAGCATTACAAAAAAGCACAGCCCTACATCCCGCAGTCTCCCCAACCGGTACTCGGCATCGCTTTGCAGCGTATCCCAAATAACTTGCGGAATAGCACCATAGGTCAGCCCATATTCCTCGTTCACATACTCGGTCGCTAAGTACCAAATATCCTCGACAAACACGCTCAGCCCAATTCCCAATAGGCTAAAAAGAAACACCACCAGCAGTTTAAAGCCGTTCTGCCGGCCACCGGCCAAGTCATAGCCTTTGCTAGTCAAGACAATGAATAAAAAGCCCAGCCAAAAAACAATATAGCCTAAATGATACACAATCACAAAAGGCACCATCGCCAGCAGCATACCGATAAAAGCGCCGACCGTGCCCAATAAATAACTTCCATTTTTTTGATCCATTTCCGATTTACTCCCTTTTTAATCACTCAGTTTTTCCGCCTTGAAAACGCCCCTTTAATTAGCCGCGCCTAAAAAACGAAATTTTTAGTGCTTTCGTTTGCGATTACCCTATCTCGCCACTTTCCGCCAAATACCCAGCTGAAAATAATCGTCTAATCTATTGTATCCACAAAAAGGCTGCACGCCATAATACAAACGTGCAGCGTTTTGTCGTCCGTACCGGTATATGGATTTCGCCGAAAGGAATGCTATTTTCCGATCAACCTAGCGAGCGTCATGCTTTTGCTCTAAGATCCGAGACAGAAAAAGGGCAACCTCCATTCGGCTCGCCGGCCGATTCGGGGTGTAAGCGGCGTAAATATCATCACCGAGCTTAACCACCGCCTGCGCTTTCATGGTTAAATAAGCCGAATTGCTCCAGTGCTGCGGCAAAGTTTCGGTCAGCGTTTCCGGCCGGTGATACAAATAAAAGCTGCGGTCTAACAGCGTCAGCACCTCGCCTAAGGTAACACTGCCATTTGGATCAAAAACCTTTTCCGCCTTGCCGTTAATCAGCTTTTTTTCAGCCAGCGCCCAAATATAGCCCTTGGCCCAGCTATTGTCAACATCCTGAAACACCACGCTGCCAGCCGCCTGTTTCTGCGGCATCTTTAAGGCTTCACATAAAATCTTGGCAAACTCGGCTCGATTCACACCCTTATCCGGCCCAAAACTGCCGTCCGGATAGCCGCCCAAAATCCCCTGATAATAAAGATTTAAAATAGCTTCATCCTTTTCCTTTACGCCGGTCATATCCGTAAAAACCGGCTTCTGCCCGGACTGCGGCGCCGCCGAGTAAATCAACTCGACCTGACAGGGGAAGGCTTTTTTTTCGACTTTTATTTCCCGGCTGTCATAACCGGCCGCCTGACTGGTCTGATAATAAATCCGGAGTTTGCCGCTGCCGTCAGCCTGCCAACTGGTAATCATCAAGGTTTGATTGCTCG
>CAUUKX010000009.1:0-34224 GCA_963545585.1 uncultured Lachnospiraceae bacterium | reverse complement strand
CGCCCGGCGGCGATTATTCGGGATTTGAACCTGCGCCGTCCGATTTATCGGCAGACAGCGGCCTATGGCCATTTTGGCCGGCCGGAGCTGGATTTGCCGTGGGAGAGAACCGACAAAGCCGAGCTTTTAAAACAAAAAGCCGGATTGTAAAGTGAAAAACAGATAAGGGAACGTCAGCGTTGGCGTTCCCTGTCCGTATATCTGGATGGGCAGACAATAGAAATGGGCAGCGGAAAGTTGGGGATTTAACTTTCCTATGTTCGTCGAAACAGTTTTTTAGGCAGATTGCCCGCCCGGGCAGAAAGCGGAGCTTTCGATCAGGGCAGACCGTCCACCCGGGCAAAAGGTGAAGCTTTCGCTCGGGGGCTGGATGCCCACATAGGCAGAAAGCGGAGTTGTCGAACAGGCAAGTCATCCAGAAACAAGCAGCGTTTTGGCAGCAGAAAGTTGAGTTAGAAATTACTGGCACAGCAGACAGGATAGTGGAGAAGTCATGGAGAAAAAGAGCGGGATTATTGAGGATATCATTTTTCGAAATGAGGACAATGGCTATACCGTGTTTGAGGTGCTGACGGACAGCGGTGCTGAAACCTTTGTCGGAACGGCACTGAAGCTTTCAGTCGGAGAGGAGATTACGGCTCAGGGTGAGTACAGCGAGCATAGTGTCTATGGCCGGCAGTTTCAGGTTAAGGAATGTATTACCCGGACTCCGCAGGGAGTGAAAGCAATGGAACGCTATCTGGGTTCGGGTGCGGTCAAAGGCATCGGGCCGGTGCTGGCCGGGAAGATTGTGGCTCGTTTTGGGGAGGATACCTTTCGTATTATGGAGGAAGAGCCAGAGCAGCTAACGCAGGTCAGCGGCATCAGCCACAAAAAAGCAATGGCAATTGCCGAGGCTTTTTTTGAGCAGCGCAGCATGCGCCGGGCCTTTCTTTTTTTGCAGGAATATGAATTGTCCATGACCTATGCCTTGCGGATTTATGAGGCTTATCAGGAAAAAACTTTTTTTGTGGTCAAAGAGCAGCCTTACCGGCTGGCAGCCGAGATTGCCGGGATCGGCTTTCGGACGGCTGACCGGATTGCCGAAAAAGCGGGGGTGGCGCGCAATTCGCCGGAACGGATTTTAGCGGGGATTCGCTATGTGCTGGAAGAAGCGGCCGGCGAGGGACATGTTTATTTGCCGAAAGAAGAACTGTTCAGCCGGGTCTGCTGTCTGTTGCAGATTACGATTGATTATTTAGAGCCTTATTTAATGGAAATGCAGATGAAGCAGCAGGCGGTTGTCCGCAAAAAAGGAGAAGGAGAAGCGGTCTATCTGGAAAGCTATTACCGGATGGAGCGCTATATTGCGGTCAAGCTCCTGACGTTGCAAAGCTTTTCCACCGTCGGTATCAGCGATGAGTTTAGCGGGCAGGATAAGCTGCCCGGAGAAAATAAAGACTGGCAGTTAGATGAGGTGCAGGCAGAAGCGGTTGCGCAATCGCTTCGGGAAAATGTGCTAATTATCACCGGCGGGCCGGGTACTGGCAAAACTACGATTATCAACCGGATTATCCGGCTTTATACCGGGGCTGGCTATCAGGTCGAACTGGCGGCGCCGACCGGCCGGGCGGCCAAGCGGATGGCAGAGGCAACCGGACATCCGGCGCGGACGATTCACCGTCTGCTGGAAAATTATTATTCGGCCGATAAGAATCAGCAGAAGTTTCAGCGGGACGAGGATTATCCTTTGGAGTGCGATTTGCTGATTATTGACGAAGCTTCTATGCTTGATATTTTCTTGACCTATCATGTTTTAAAAGCGCTGCCGGAAGGTGCTCGTTTGATTTTGGTCGGGGATCGCGATCAGCTGCCGTCGATCGGCGCCGGCAATATTTTAAAAGATATTTTAAACAGCCAGATTCCGAGCGTCCGTTTAAACCGGATTTACCGGCAGCGGGATGATTCGGCAATCGTTGTCAATGCATTTCATATCCGGCAGGGCGAAAGCATGGAGTATAAGGGCAAGTCCGATTTCTTTTTTATTAAGCGGTCGCAGCACCGGCAAATGGTGGCGGAGATCATCGGACTGATTAAGACACGGCTGCCGAAGTTTACCAGTTTTGACCCGGTGACGGAAATGCAGGTGATTACGCCGATGCGAAAAGGCCCTTTGGGAGCGACGCAGCTAAATATTGAGCTGCAAAAGGCGCTCAATCCGCCAGCACAGAAAAAATATGAAAAAGCCTTTCGCGAGTTGATTTTTCGCGAAGGCGACAAGGTCATGCAAATCAAAAATGATTACCAAATGGAATGGAAGATTACCTCCCCAGCTGGCGAGGTGCTGGAGGAAGGCAGCGGCATTTTTAACGGTGATATCGGCCTGATTGAGGATGTCAATGATTTTGAAGAATGTCTGACGGTTTGCTTTGACGAAGAAAAGCGGGTCAAATATCCCTATGCTGCTTTAGAGGGGCTGGATTTGGCCTATGCGATGACAGTCCATAAATCACAGGGCAGCGAATATCCGGTCGTGATTCTGCCGCTTTTTGA
This sequence comes from uncultured Lachnospiraceae bacterium, assembly GCA_963545585.1. Classification (GTDB taxonomy): domain Bacteria; phylum Bacillota; class Clostridia; order Lachnospirales; family Vallitaleaceae; genus W11650. The sequence continues at coordinate 31,692 of CAUUKX010000009.1, read as the reverse complement.
TGCGGGCAGCCGACTGCTGACCCGAAATCTTCTCTATACGGCCATTACCCGGGCGAAAAATTATGTGGTCTTAGTCGGCGAGGAACGGATTGCCGAGCAAATGATTGCCAATAATCGGGAGATTAGCCGGTATTCGGGTTTGGCTGAGATTTTAGCGGAAATGGAGCGAATCTTTACCGGCAAAGGAGGGCCTGATGAAGGAGTGGATTAGCGGGGCACTGGACTTTTTGTATCCGCCGAAATGTGCGCTTTGCGGACGGCTGCGTCGGCAGGAAGAAAAGGGGATTTGCCGGCACTGCTATGAGAGCCGGGGCTTGATTTTGGAAAACTATTGCCGGAAATGCGGAAAAAATCTTTACAAGGATGATTTTTTTTGCTATGATTGCAGCCGTCATGACCATGAGTTTGAAGCAGGGCACGCTTTATTCCCCTATGCCCAGATTAAGGACGCAATTTGGGTGATGAAGTATGGCCGGGAAAAATGGCGGGCTTTAGCGCTGGCTGAATTGATGGAGTGGCTGTTTGAAACGGAAGTCCGGCAGTGGGGAATCGAGGCGCTGGCCTTTGTCCCCCAGCATTTTTTGGCACTGGGGCAAAAGGGTTATAATCCGCCGGCAGCGGCGGCGCGGTATTTGGCGGCAAGGTTTCATCTGCCGCTGACCGGAGTTTTGGCGGCTCGGCATAAAGCACATGCTCAGAAAGAGCTGTCGGCAGAGGAGCGGCAAAAAAACTTAAAAAATATTTATTTTTGCAAGGAAAAAGTTCCTTTTCGGCGTATTTTACTGATAGACGATGTATACACCACGGGAGCGACAATTGACGCCTGCAGTCACCTTTTGAAAGAGAGCGGCGCTGAAAAGGTTTATTTTTTAACAATGGCAATCGGTAGTTTTAATGAATAGGAGGAGTAGGAATGGATGTTAGGAACTGTGCTCGCTGCGGAAAGATTTTTAATTATATTACGGGGCAGCCGATTTGTATGGACTGCAAAAAAGAACTGGAAAAAAAGTTTGCGGAAGTAAAGCAATATTTGCGGGAAAATCCTCGCTCCAGTATTCATGATGTGGCAGAAGCCAATCAGGTTGATATCCGTCAAATTAAGCAATGGATTCGCGAAGAGCGGATTACTTTTGCCGAGGATTCGCTGGTCGGGATTGAGTGCGAACATTGCGGGACACAAATCCGTACCGGGCGTTTCTGCGCCAAATGTAAATCAGAAATGGCCGGGAACTTAGGAAGCTTTACTCAGAGCGCAATACCGGCCGAATCACCGCTAAAAAGCAGCTTTTCCCCTCAAACGGAGGAAGATCGTCTGCGTTTTCGTCGGTAGAAGACAGTCATTTGTTTGATAAAACTTTTTAACAGCCGTTTCGGCGGGCAGATTGCAGACCCGCCGAAACGGCTGTCTTATTTTGTTTAACCCATGCTCGCAAGTTCTTTATTTTAGTGAATTAGGGGGAGACTTACTGGAACAGCAACGTTTTTTTGCACAAAAAAGGTTAAGGATTCCAAAAAGTAAGACGATAATAAATATAGCAAAAATATACAGCGTAAAGGTGGTGTAAAAATGAGAATCGTAGGAACAGAAAAAGTTCAGGGCGTTTATGGGAAACAGTCTTTGAAGCGGGCGGAAATGAAGGCAGAAGCGTCTTACGGCAAGGACAGCGTAGTGTTTTCCAATTTTGCAAAGGAATTGCAGTTGGCGAGCAAGGCGGTAAAGGAAGCCTCGGAGATCAGAGCGGAAAAGGTTGACCGACTGAAGGCTCAGGTCGAAAGCGGTCAGTATAACGTCAGCGCCAGCCAGATTGCTGAGAAGATTTTAGGCTTTTAGGTGGCATAAATGGCAAGTTTGATGGATGATTTAATCGCAGTCATGGAGCAGGAAGCGATTTGTTACGAGAACTACTTAAAAACAGCGAATAATAAAAAGGAAGTTATTATTAAGGGAGATGTGCCCGGCTTACAACAAATTACCCAAGAAGAGGAAATTGTGGCCGGGCAGCTTTTTCGTTTGGAGAAAAAACGGCAGGCAATTGTCGGCGATATCTGTACCGTCACCAACCGCAATGCCGAAACTTTCACGGTGTCGGCACTGGTCAGAGATTTGGCAGCCAGACCAGAAGAAAGCGAAAGGCTGAAAATCGTAGCAGATCGCTTGAGCCAGTCGCTGGAGGCTTGCCAGCAGATGAATCAGACCAACAAGATGCTGATTGAGCAGTCGCTGGAGTTTTTAGAGTTCACGATCAATGCTTTTTCGGGACTGTCCGCCGCTGGCAGCAGCCCGACATACCGGAAAAAGCAGGGGGATTTCAAAGAGCATGGCAGCGGGCATTCCATTTTTGATGCCAAGCAGTAACGACTAAAACGCTTTTACTTAGCGGCTGAAAAGCCGGATAATAAAAAGGATAACTTAACTTTTCCGTGTTTGGCAGAATAATTTTTTAAGAAGATTGTCTGCTGGGCGGAAACGGATGCTACTTTGAGTAAAAGTAGAATTGATAGCAAAAAAGAAAAAGGAGAAAACCATGAGTTCGATGAGCAGCTTTTCCCGGGCAGTTTCCGGAATGATGAGTCATCAGCAGGCGCTGGCAACGACAGCACATAACTTCACCAATGTAAAAACCAAGGGCTACAGTCGGCAGTTGGCTTTGTTTGGTGATGCGTCATACGCCAAAGTCGGCCAGAACGGCACGACCCTGATGCAGGTTGGCATGGGTACGGATATTCAAATGGTGCGCCAGGCCAGAGATATGTTTCTTGATCAGGCCTATCGGGTGGCCAATGGCAAAAAGCAGTTTTATTCTGGAATGGAACAGGCGATGTCGGAGTTGCAGACGATTTTGGGCGAACCGTATCAGCAGCAGTTCAGTCGTGCGCTTAACGCTTTAAACAGTTCGATGCATGAACTGGCGAAACACCCAGACGGACTGGAAACACGCGGTGTATTTATTAAAAATGCCGGTCAGTTTTTGGAAAAAGCCAATTTGATTGGTCAGCAGTTAAGAGATTATCAACTTAATTTAAACGAACAGATTAAGAAAAAAGTCAATCGAATCAATGAAATTGGCAAGCAGATTAAAGAATTGAATCGGATTATTTCCGGTGAAGAGGTTGGCCGAGATCAGCCGGGACTGTCGGCGAATGCCAATGATTACCGAGATCAGCGCAATCTTTTGCTGGATGAGCTTTCCGGTTTGGTACAGACCCGTTATTATGAAGATAAAAATGGCATGGTCAATGTGTCAATTGAAGGAGTTCCTTTTGTTCAAGAGGACAGGGTTTTTGAGTTGGGACTGACACAGGCGCGTGAGAAAAGCCAGCTGGTTGATCCCTACTGGCCGCATTTAAGCGATACGAATGCGACCCCGCCCAAATATTATAAACTGATTTCCCCAGACAACCCAATCGGGCCGGAGTACAACAATAATTCCGGTGAATTAAAGGGTCTGCTTTTAGCTAGGGGCGATCATGCTGCTAATTATACGGAAATGCAGAATCAGGCCTATTATGAGAAATATATCAAGCCGTCGGCGGTTATGAATATGCAGGCACAATTTGACAATTTGGTGCATGATATTGTAACGATGATTAACAATTTGCTGGCGCCGAAAAAACCATCGGCTACGCCGGGTAAGCTGGAGTTAGATACAGCCAACGCACCATATGGCTTAAAGGATGCAAACGGCAATGCTTCGCGGGGCGAGGAACTCTTTGTCCGCAAATATATTCCGCATCATTCCCAGACGGGCGGGCTGTATGAAGCTGAGGACCCGGCCAATGAGTTCAGTCTGTATTCGGCATCCAACTTAAAAATCAATGAAGAAATCTTGAATAATTATAATAAGCTGGCCTTGTCCAAAAATGTTCATGATATTGCTGATTCCAAATATGTCATCAACAAAATGATTGATCAATGGAACAATAACCGTCTGCGGATTGAGCCGGGGGCAACTGCCAAGGAGTCGTATTCCACCTATTATCGGAGCATGGTTGACGACTTGGCTAATCGGGCGCAGTCGGTGGAAAGCAAATTAAAAGGCGGTGAAGCTTTGCTAAATAAAATAGATTATGAGCGAAGCACGGTCAGTTCGGTGTCAGAGGACGAGGAGTTTGGTAATCTAATTAAATATCAGCATGCGTATAACGCTTCAGCTCGTTTAGTCAGCGTGATTGATTCGATGATGGATCGGCTGATTAATCAAACTGGTTTAGTTGGCCGGTAGGCAGAGTGTAAAAAGGAAAGGAGCAGAAAATGAGATCATCATTTTTTGGAATTGGCGTAGCCCAGCAGGGATTATTTTCCGCTCGGGGCAATATGGATGTCATCAATCATAATATTGTGAATTCAAAAGTAGAAGGTTACAGCCGCCAGTACGCAGTTCAAAGAGCAAGCCGGCCGATGCGCAGTCTCCATCGAGGGATGGTTGGTACTGGCTCGGAGATTTTAACAGTTGATCAGTATCGGAGCAGCTATCTGGACAGCAAGTACCGCAACTTTAACAAGGATTTGGGCGAATACAAATCCAAAGAGGAACTTTTAAAGCAAATGGAGTCGATTTTTAATGAGCCTTATTCCAAGGGGTTATCGACCTACTTAGATCGGCTTTATGCTGGCCTGCAAACTTTGACTACTGCGCCGAATCAGGATGCGGCCAGAACCAATGTAATGCAGCTGCTCAAAGGCTTTGCTGATGCGATTAATGATACATCTAAAAAATTACGGACCTTACAAAATGATATTAATTTTGAAATAAAAAGCATGGTAGGGCAGATTAATTCCTATGCCGAGCAGATTGCAGCGCTCAACCAGCAGATTCAGGACTCGGAAGTCGGCGGACACAAAGCCAATGATTTGCGCGACCAACGAAATCGTTTGGTTGATAAATTAAGCAAGATTGTACCGGTTACGACCCGGGAAGATGTTGATGCACTGGGGCAAAAGACTTTTCATGTCAGTATTAATGGTGCGCAGTTAGTACATGGTTCTAACGCCAGTTACTTAGAGGTACGGGCGCGTAAATATTTAAATAATCCCGAGGACAATGCCGGATTACTTGATGTTTACTGGAAAACTGGCCAGCCTTTGAATGTCGGCGCCAGCAGCTTTGCTGGTAAGCTGAAAGGTCTGTTTGATTTGCGCGATGGCGCTAATAACCGCAATTTCCGCGGACAGGTGAACAGTGTGCCGGGGGCGATGGACTTGACGGTTAAAAATGTCAATCGTTTTGATTTGCCCAAGGAAGGTAAGCTGACGATTGATGGCAAAGAAATTGAATATGAAGATTATGAAATTAATGAAGCAACCAAAGAGATTAAGTTTAAATTGAAGAACCCGGCGCCGGCCGGACTGCATGGCAAATATGCTATTATGGGCGAGGATAGGGCGTTCCGTGGGATTCCGTATTATTTGAGCCGCTTAAATGAACTGAGCCGAGTATATGCGCAAAAAATGAATGAGATTCATCAAAAGGGCAGAGGAAATACCGGCCTACCGCTGTTTGTCGGAAAAGGCAATTATGCCGGCAAGGTGGCCGCCAATACGACTGGGTCGGTAACCAACTTAAAGGTTTATTCCGATGAGGCGGGTGAAGTGCCGAGCAAGGGAAAATTGACGATACATGGCAAGGATGTAGAATATACAGCGGTTTCGGCGCCGACTTTGGTAACGCTGCCGGACGGCTCAAAAAAATATGAGCGGACATTTACTTTGGCAACACCGCTGCCGGGAACGGACAGCCGGATGCAAAAAGATACAACGGTTCGGGTGCAGAATATCAACAGTGATAATCTGACAGTAAATCCAGAGATTGCTGCTGACTTGAAAAAATTGGAGTTGCATTATACGAAAAAGCCGGTGGGCGATAAGAGTGATACGGCGCTACTTCATGATATGATTAGTTTGCGGCAAAATACCAAGTTTTTTGACCGGGGTACGCCGGATAACTTTGTGCAGGCCTATATGGGTGAATTGGGTATTGATAAATCGCAGGCGACTTCTTTTAGGGAAAGTAGCAGTGATTTGATGCGTATGGTGGAGATTCAAAGGATGTCCGTTTCTGGCGTGAACGAAGATGAAGAGATTTCAGAAATGATGGCCTATATGCGGGTTTATCAATATTCAGCCAAAGCCATGAGCGTGTTTGATCAGATTTATGAAACAACGATTAACATAGGAAGGTAGGTAAGCCATGAGAGTAACCAGCACTATGATTCATAAAAATTTAATATATTCTCTGAATGAGCGGACCTTAGATCGCATGCGGTTGAGTAATCAAATTTATAGCCAGAAGAAAATCAGCCGACCGTCGGAAGATCCGATTGCTGCTACCAGAATCTTGAAATTTCGCACGACATTAAGTGAAATCATGCAATATAAGACCAATGGTGAAGCAGCCCGCAACTGGGTAAGCATGACCGAGGGAGCAATGGAAAAAACCAAGGAAGTGTACTCAAGGATGTATGAAAAATCCATACAGGCATCGAATGATGTGCTCAATTTTGCCAATCGGCGTTCGATTGCCAGTGAGTTTAAAGAGTTGCAGGAACAGATTGCTACGCAGGCCAACTCATCTTATGCCGGCCGCTATATTTTCTCTGGTTATAAGACGGATAAGTCGGTGATGTTTGAGAAAAAGGAGACATTTACGCCGCCGTATAAGATTGAGGAAAAGTTTACCAAGCAAAATGTACAGAAGATAGAAAAAGCCTTTAACAATACGACCAATGACGTGTATCGGGTTCGTTTGGGTTATTCTAATATTGATAACCTGACCATGACGCCGCCTTTGGTTCCGGCGGTAACAACGACAACTTCCGATGCACCCGGTGCGTATGACGCTTCCACTGGACCTAAGTTTTTAAAGGATACGGGCGAGTTGATTATGACCAAGGCGCAGGCCGACACCTTTGCCAATACGACCGTTACTTATGAGAAAAAAGACTTTGCTAAGGGCGATTTGCGGCCGGAGATGTATTTTCATACAACGGCACCAGATGGTACTGTTTTTGAGCAGAAGGAAGAAAATATCGACTACCAGATCAGCTATAATCAGAAGTTTACGGTCAATTCACGAGCAAAAGATGTCTTTACGGCCAATATGAAGCGAGACATTGAAGAAATTATTCGTGATACCGAACTTTTATCCAAGCCGGATGATCAGCTGACGGAAAACGATAAGATTGCCTTGAAGCTTTTGGGGCAGAGGTATCGGGATTTTGCCGCTAAGATGCAAAAACATTCCGATCATATGTCGAATGAAATTGCCTTGGTCGGTGCCAAAGAAAGCCGCCTGATGCTGACGGTCAATCGTTTGGATGATGATAAATTAAACTTTCAGGAATTGCTGTCGGATACCGAGGATACGAATATCCCGGAAGCGATTACCACTTTGTCCAGTGTCGACAGTGCCTATTCTATGGCGCTGGCGGCCGGAGCTAAGATGATTCAGCCGACGCTGCTGGATTTCCTGCGCTGATAACGGCATAAGCAAGGTAACCAATGCATGAACCAGAATACGAGAGGAGAAAATATGGTTATTCAAACAAAATACTTTGGAGAGATTCAGATTGATGAAACCAAGGTGATTCATTTTGAGCAGGGCATTTTTGGTTTTGAAGATCAAAAGGAATTTGCCATTTTGTATGATGGTGAGGCGGATGATGATCCGTTTTGCTGGTTACAGTCGGTACATGAGGTTCATGTCTGTCTGCCGCTGATTGATCCTCTGATTTGGTTCCCGGAGTATCAGCCGGATTTGCCGGATGCGGAAGTTCAAAAGCTGGGTGAGCTTGATCCGGAGATTATCAATATTTATACGGTGACGGTCGTTCCGGAAGACATTGAACAGATGACGACTAATCTGCGGGCGCCGATTGTGCTCAATCTTGCGACCAAAAAAGGAGCGCAGATTGTGATTGAAGAAGGGGATTATCCGATTCGGGAAAATTTGTACCAGAGAATTAAGCAGACAAGGGAGGAATAATATGCTGGCACTTTCAAGACGCATAGGTGAGTCGATTATCATTGACGATAATATCGTAGTGACGGTAATCGGCATCAGCGGAGAGCAGGTTAAGTTAGGCATTCAGGCGCCGGGTCATATTAAGATCTACCGAGAGGAAATCCAGGAGCAGATTCGGCAGGAGAATGCGGCGGCGCTCAATGTTTCCGATTCTTCGGCAGAAGCCTTGAAAAACTTGATAAAGAAGATATAATGTTAAAAATAAGGGCTTGTCCGGCAGGGCGAGCCTTTTTTGAAATTTATCGGACATGGGATTTTATTTTCTCTTGCTTTATGATATAATTTAATTTTAGCAACAAAGTGAGTTCGCGACCATCCTCACTTAAAACAAAACTAAGCGTATCGCCGGAAATACTGGCCAAGCAAAAGCGGCACTGCCGGGAGGCAGTTTGACGGGATTTTTCTTAAAACTCCTGTTGCCCGGACTGTTTGCGCGGTAAATCAGGACTGGTGCGCGCGGAGGAATTAAAAATGAAAAAAAGTACCAAATTTATGACCCAAGCGGCGATGATTGCTGCGCTTTATGTTGTTTTAGTTGTGGCCTTTGCCCCCATTTCCTTTGGGGCATTGCAGGTTCGGATTGCCGAAATGCTGTCGGTTTTGCCTTTCTTTACGCCGGCGGCAGTGCCGGGACTGTTTATCGGCTGTCTGCTCGGCAATATCTTAGGCGGAGCAGATATCCTTGATATTGTTTTTGGCTCTTTAACCACGCTGGCGGCGGCGGCGCTGGCCTACCGGCTGCGGACGAACCGTTATTTGGTGCCAGTGCCGGCGGTAGTTTTAAACGCACTGGTGGTGCCCTTTATTTTACGCTATGCCTATCAGGTGCCGGATGCCTTTTATTTTATGGTGTTTACGGTTGGGGCTGGGCAGTTTATTTCGGCTCAGTTATTAGGCATTATCCTGCTTTTCACTTTAGAAAAAATCGGCTTCGGCAAGTTTTTTTCCTTAGAGAAAGCTGGTTAAGTAAAATCGAAAAGGCAACGCTTTTTGCAGGCTGAAAGCAGACGGAATAAACCTTTTTGTTTCGCTCAAATAGAAGCTTGGCGGGTAAAGGGAAAGGAAGGAATCAGGAGGCAAAAGATGCATCAAATCCATATTTTAATTGCCGAAGATGAAGAAAGATTGCGGAAAATAGTGGTCAAATACTTGACCAGCGAGGGCTTTCGGGTCTTAGAAGCAGAAGACGGAGTCAAGGCTCTGGAGATTTTTAACAGTGATGATATCGATTTGCTGATTTTAGATGTGATGATGCCGAAGTTGGACGGCTGGAATGTCTTGAAAAAAGTTCGGGAAGATTCGGCCGTGCCGGTCATTATGCTGACCGCCAGAGACAGCGAAGAGGATACTTTATTCGGTTTTCGGCTGGGGACGGACGACTATGTCGCAAAGCCTTTTCGAATGGGGGAGCTAATTGCCCGGGTGAAAGCGCTTTTAAACCGAGCCGGAAAATTAAACCGGGAAGAAATCATAGCCAGCGGCGGGATTGCGGTCAATCCTTCTGCGCGGTTAGTTGCGGTCAGCGGTGCGGAGGTGGAACTGACACCGAAGGAATACGATTTGCTGCTTTATTTTTTAAATAATCAAAAGCAGGCGTTAAGCCGCGATCAGATTTTGAACCGAATTTGGGGCTATGACTACGATGGCGAAGATCGGACGGTTGATACCGTGGTCAAGCGGCTTCGGCAAAAGCTGGGCAGCGAGGGCGAACGGATTAAGACTATTCGGGGAATGGGCTATCGTTTAGATTAGGAGATAGTATGAAATCGCTTAAAATTAGGGTTCTGCTTTCTTTCGTGGCGGCCTTTGCCGTTTTGGCTTTGATTTTCAGCGTAGGCCTGAATACTTATATTGAAAGCCGGTATTATCGGCAGAAAATTGATAAAATGATTCAGACGGGCAATCAAATCCGAATGCAGCTGCAAATGGCCGGCACTGACAGCGAAATCGAGGAAAGTCTGGACTATTTAGGGTATCAGTTTGAGGGCCGGATTACGCTGTTAGATGTTACGGCTGACCGGGCGCTGATTTTGTATAAGAACCAGCGCTATGTCTACAATCAGGGCACGACGGTTCGGGAAATTCGCTACGGCGATCAAACCGCTGTGGTGATTCGAACCAATTATCCGGTGGCCAATTCGCTGTGGCTTGGCTATTTAAGTCAAATGGATGAAAGTCGCTTTGCTTGGTTAGAAATTCCGGTGATTACTATTGACGAAACGCTGGAGGTCTTTCGGGCGTATATTTGGAAGGGGTTGGCGCTGGGCTTTTTACTTAGCTTGGCGGTCGCTTATTGGCTGGCGCGGTCAATTACCGATCCGGTGGTTAAGCTCAATCAATTAGCCCAAAAAATTGGCCGGTTGGAGTTTGACGTGGCTTATGAAGGCCAGCGAGCCGATGAAATCGGGCAGTTGGGGGCGACATTAAATGAGATTACACTGATTTTGAAAAAAACTATCAGTGACTTAACGGCGGAACTGGCCAAAAAACAGCAGTTGGAAAAGCTGCGTAAGCGGTTTACTGCGCAGGTTTCGCATGAACTGCAAACCCCGATTTCGGTTATCAGTTCCTATACCGAAGCGCTAAACGATGGTTTGGCTGAGCCAATAGAGCAGGCCGAGTATTATGGGATTATTTTAGACGAATGTCAAAAAATGAGCAAAGTCGTCAAGGAGCTTTTGGACTTGTCTGGCTTGGAGTCGGGTCTGACCATATATAAAAAAGAAGAAATTGATTTGGCTGGACTTGTCTGCGAGCTGCTCAAAAAACAGGAATGGATTATGAAAGCAGAGAACAAGGAAATTACGGTGGAGCTGATGCCGGTTTCTCTATGTGGCGATGCTTTTCGGCTGGAACAGGCGATTAGTAATATTTTAAGCAACAGTATTAAGCACGCAGCACATCGGATTTGTTTGGAACTGACCCGGACGGCGACGGAAGCCTGTCTGACGCTGCGCAATGACGGGACTTTGATTGAGTCGGCTGATTTGCCCTATATTTGGGACAGCTTTTATAAAGGCAAGGCTAAAAAAAACGGTACGGGTCTGGGTTTGGCGATTGCCTCTGAAATTTTTAAAGCACAGCAGGTAAAGTACCGAGTCTATAATGACGATATAAGTAAAGAAGTAGTATATGAGTTGATTTTTCCGCTGAAAGAAGATTTGGCCGAGGCCTAAGTTTTTGGCGAATCTGGCAAAGTTCTAAAGGCTTTGCTCAGAACTGCTTTTCGGTCAAATGCAGCGGAAACTGTTGATAAAGTATACTCAATTAAGGACGTCAAGAGCCGCAGGGAAAGCGGCGGAAAGGAAGAAAATGGACGCAGGGACGATTAGTGTAATGAAATTGGCGCAGACCAGAAGCGATTGGGCAATCGGTTTTGCCAAAAACGTGAAGGATGTTATGAAACAGGAGGGCGAAGCGCTGGTTGAGATGATTGAAAAAAGTACCGCTGCGATGGAGCGCAGTGTCAATCCTCATTTGGGCAGCAATATTGATGTTCGTTTGTAAATTGGTTACAGTTTAGGCAGGCAGATGTTTTATGTTTGATATGCCGGGGAAGTTTGCTCTCTGGAAGCGAATTAAGCATAATTATTCATTTGCTTAACGCTGCACTTACAACTCACCGATATTTCGGTGCATTAGGAATTCTTGTCTAAACGGCATGTTTGAAAAAAAGCAAAGAAACCACTCTTTGGGGCGAAACCGGAAAGAGTGGTTTTTGGGCGTTTAAAGTTATTTTTAGTAAAGGAGAACTTCGATTTTTTGGTGTGAGAAACGGTAAAAGACCGTTGTGCACCAGCGCAGGAAAGCCTCTTGCACAGGGAAAAATTGAGAGTAAAATTATGGAAAAATTAAAACAATTAGGGGTTATTTTGGGGATTACTTTTGTTTCTGAACTGCTATACCGGCTGCTGGGCTTGCCAGTACCGGCCAGTGTTTACGGGCTGGTAATTTTATTCTTGGTTTTGCAGACTGGTGCGCTGAAGCCAGAAAGAGTGGAAGGAGCCGGTGATTTTTTGCTGGTTTGCTTGCCGCTGCTGTTTATCGCACCGGGAGTGAATTTGATGAATATTTTTGATGAGGTTAAGTCGATTCTGTTGGAAGCATTGGCGCTGATTTTTATCAGCACGGTTGTAGTAACGGTAGTGACTGGCAAGGTAGCTGATCTGATTTTGACAAAGGAGCAGGGCAATGAATGAGATTTTAAAAAATTCGCTGTTTTTTGGTTCGTTTTTATCGGTCGGGACTTACTGGGGAGCGCTGAAACTCCGGCAGCGCTGGAATACGCCGCTGCTTAATCCATTGATGTTGTCGATTGCTTTTATTATTTTATTTCTGCGCCTGACCGGGATTTCCTATGAGCAGTATGACCGGGGAGCGAGGTATTTAACGTATTTTATCACACCGGCCACGATTTGTTTAGCTTTGCCGCTGTACCGGCAGTTTCATCATCTGCGTAAAAATTACAAGGCTATTTTGCTGGCGGTTCTCTCCGGTACATTGTCGGGACTCATTTGTATTTTGGCACTATCTTATGTGATGAAGCTGAATCATCAGCAGTATGTTACTTTTTTGCCCAAATCGATTACCACGGCGATTGGGATTGGTTTAAGCGAGGAATTGGGCGGCAATTCGACTATTACGGTTACGGCCATTGTCCTGACCGGAATTTTGGGCAGCGTTTTGGGCGAATGGATTTGCAAGGTGTTTAAAATCAAGCACCCGATTTCGGTCGGCTTGGCTTTGGGAACGGCTTCGCATGTAATCGGCACCAGCAAGGCGATGGAGATTGGCGAAATTGAAGGTGCGATGAGCAGTTTGTCGGTAGCGATTGCCGGCATCATGACGATTGTTTTTGCCAGCTTGTTTGCTGGATTTTTACAGTAAAGAAATGCAGAGATTCTAATAGGTACAAATATACAGAAATAGGATATTTAGAAACCGCTTTCTTATATTTTGCAAAAATAGAAAATCTTTTTTTAGGCAGATCACCCGCCTAAGCAGAAATACGGAGTATTTCAATCAGGGGAAAGTTGAGTTGGCAATTTAGGGAAAAGCAATGGAAAGATAGTTCATCAGGAAAGGAGACGGCTATGTTTTATAAAAAAATGAGATGGATAGTAATATTTGTGATAGCCTTTTTTTTGATTTCTTGTGCTCAAAAGGAAGCAACCCCGAAAGAAGCGAGGAATGGAAATACGACGGTGGTCGAAAATCAAAAAGACACAGCACCGCTAAGTGAAAAAACAGATAAAACCGGAGAATTCAGCGAAGAAAAAAAGCTGAAGCTAAATTCAGTATTTTATACCTTTTCAGAGTTAGGCATATACGAGGCCGCCAAAATAGACAGAGCGAAATACAAAATCAAGATTTTAGATGCCGATAGGAGCAGAATTTTATTTGCAGTCCAAAAAAAAAGAACAGATAAACATCCAATGGCACAGGGGATTATAGAACAAACCGAGCAAATAGGCATCTATAAAATATATGACCAGGAAAAAATAGAGATATTAGCTTCGTTTGACCATTATTGTGTGTCAGAGGCTTATTTTGCAGATGAGAAATATATTGTGCTGGGCATCAAACTTGAAGACACGGAATCTGTCTATTCCGTACTGTATGGAGATAAGGAAGAATTTAAGGAAATTCGAACCGAAGTAAGTGTTAATTCTTTTTGGATTATACCGGAGTTGATCAAGTTAGATTCTGGAATTTTATTGATGGAACCGGCATCGGAATGGACGGCAGATGAGGAAATAAAAGAGCTTAATTTTTATAAATTGGAAAACGGCGCATTTCAAAAAATAGATTATCCTATTCCAGACGATTTCCAAAAATTTGACTGTCATACCGAACGAAGCGGCAATCAATTTATTTCTTTTTGGGAAAATCCAAAAGAAAAGCAGGCTTATTTTATGGCAATGGATCTGGATGGCATAAAAAAAAGGATTCCCTTTCCTCAAAAGTACAGAATGTTGGACTATACTTTTTCTGGTCAGGTGTTGATTGCATCGGTGCAGACAGAAAATAATGAGGTTGGCAGGATATTGGTGTTTAATATGCAGGATGGGACGTTTTATTCTGCGCCTTTTGGCTATCTGCGTCAATTGCATGGCTTGCCTGTGGAGAATGACAGAGTTCGGTTTATGGCAACAACGTTGGATCAGGTTATATATTTGCTTGAATTTAAAAATGGCGAATTGTATTATGAGAAAATCAATGTTCCATTGGAAAATAAATCAATTAAAATTTTTTCAACCGAGAATTGTGTAATTCTACATGATTACATAGAAGAAAGGTTTATAAAAGTGAATATTCGGTAGCAGTTTTTCTTTGTTGGGGATTGGTATTAAAATGTTTTTTAGTTTTGGATAAGCGGTATATGAAAACAGTGTTTGCTCGTGCAAAGAGAAAAAGTTGCGTTCTTAACAAAAAAATTCATTCCATTTTTTTAAAAATTAAGTATAATAGTTAGAAAGGTAAGGATAGAGGAGAAAATAAAATTTTTGACGGCGATACAGCCGATGGAAAAGGCGTTTTTGCTGCTCGATTTGCATAGGTGAATAAAGAAAAACAGGATGGAAAGAATATTATGGAGGCAGCAGCGCAAAGATGAGAGTAGTTTAGGTAAGAAAGGATGAGAAAAAATGGAAAGAAGAACAAATATAGTTACTTTTGCCGGAGCACCGGCGGTTTTGTTGGGGACGGAAGTGAAAGTCGGCGATGCAGCACCGGATTTTAAGGCGATTAAAGGCGACTTGAGTGAGTTTCATTTATCGGATTTGAAAGGTAAGAACGTGCTGATCAGTGCAGTTCCATCGATTGATACTGAGGTTTGTGAAACCCAGACGAAGCGTTTTAATACCGAAATGGATAGGCTGGAAGATATGGTGATTTTAACGATTTCAACTGATTTACCTTTTGCCCAGAAACGGTTTTGTGCAGTCGAGGGCATTAAGAATCTGCTGATGCTGTCGGATTATCGGGATTTGGATTTTGCCCATAAGTATGGTTTTGAACTGGAGGGAATGCGCCTGCTTAGCCGAGGAATTGTCGGCATTGATAAAGAGGGTATGGTTCGCTATATTGAGTATGTATCAGAGGTTGCCAATCATCCGGATTATGATAAGGTGCTGAAGGCGATAGAAGGATTTTAGCTTTTGGTGGTGCGGCAGATTATTGAGCAGACCGCCCGCCCGGGGCAGAAAGCAGAACTTTCGAGCAGGCAGGATAGTTGTGCCCTCTGCTTTCGCTTATGGGAAAGTGGAGAGAAGAAAAATAAAATAAACAAAAAAGAAGTACTCTGCGGAGGCTTCTTTTTTTATTACAAGTTCAGATAAGCAGGTCATGATATTTGCTTAACGCCCACACTTATCATTCGTTTTCGACAGATTACCGGGACTTGTAACTTTTTAGCTTATCATTTCTAATCATTTTCTAATGAAATGCAAATCATTTTCTAACCAAATTCCACAATTAGCGGACGACTTTTGCCGGTCAAAATGCTAAGATAAAAAAAGAGAAAAACAAGGCGAAAGGCTGGTGCGGCGGGAGAGCAATTAAGAAATTCCCAGTTGGGAATTCGGTGGACAGCCGATGCCCGCAGCCTAAAATGAGAAATGGGGTGGAATATGATTCTGATTTATTTAGCCTTAAACGACCGGGAATATCAGGAAAAATTAGCGGAAGGGTTAGCTTGGAGCGGCAGCAGCTGGGAAGTTCATAGCTGTGAGAGCGATGAAATACTGCCGGATACACTGGCTGAAAAAATGATTTGGCTGCTGCCGGCTGAGCCAGATGAGCAAAGAGAAACGGCGGCAGATTTGTGGCAGCAAAAGAATACGCTGAAGATGAGGCAAACACCAACACAAGAGGAAGGCGAATGTTTTTGTTATCAGCCGTTAAGTGCGATTTGCAAATGTCTGACGGAGCGGCTCTATCAGTTAGGGCTGGTGGAAACACCAGTGAGCGGGACAGACGAGCCGGAACGGAGCTATTTGTATTCGCCCTTTGGCGGAATTGGCGTATCCGACTTGGCTTACCGGCTGGCCAAAGAGCTTAGTCGACACCAGAAGACCCTGTTGATTTCCTTTGATGCTTATCAAAACTTCAGTCAGGAATTTATTCCGTTTCGGCTGTCGGATTTTTTGTTCTATTGGAAAACACTGGGTCAGGTCAATGTTCGTGACTTTTGTCTGCATGAGGGCGGGCTGGACATTTTGCATGGACCGGCTAAACCGGAGGATTTGGCAGTGCTGCGGACGGAGGAAAAACAGGATTTTATGCGGCTTTTGAAGCAGGACGGTTATCAGCAGATTGTGTTTGACTTATCCTCGTCCGAGCTGCTTAATTGGTGTTTGCCGCTACAGGAAAAGGAAAGGCTGTTTGTGGTCAAGCGCTTAGCCGAGAAATGGAAACAATTTGCGGCGACGGCCAAGTTTGACTATGCGGCGGTCAGCGAGGAAGGAGCGCTGGCGGAAATTTTAAAGGTGATTAGACAAGGGACTGCACCGGGCGTATGGCTGGCGGGGGATAGAAGATAGAAGAAAAACTCGGCTAAAACCGCCGGTTTAGAAAATAGAGGCTTGGCAAGACATTTGTACCTTTATCAGGATAGGGCTTTGCAGTCAGGATACATCGGCGACGTAAGGAGGTATACATTATGTCATTGATGACCTATTATCAGAGCATCATTGAAGAAAATAAAGAAAACCGGGTGGACGGGGAAAGCGAAGAACAGAAGGACGAGCGGCTGCGGCAAAGGATTAGTCAAAAATTACGGGCGGAGAATTTGGCGCTGCCGGAGAAAATCAGGCTGGCAAAACAGCTATTTGATATGCTTCGGCGCTACGGCAGTATTCAGCCCTATATTGAAGATGCCCAGGTCAATGAAATTATGATTATCGGCGAGGAGAAGCTCTATCTGGAAAGGGGCGGCGAGATGGAGGCCGTTTTCCACAGCTACTATTTTGCGGGCGAGTTGAATCAAATCGTGCAGCGAATGGTCAGCCGCCTGAATAAGCAGGTCAATGAAAAAAATCCGATTTGCGACCTGTATTTAAGCAGCGGCGAAAGGGTCAGCATCGTTCTGCCGCCGGTTGCTCGGCAGGGGCCGATGGTAACGATTCGCAAGTTTGGGAAAAAGCCTTTGACATGGCGGGATTTAATTGCGGGTCATACCTTAACGGAAGAAGTGGCCGGGTTTTTACAGGAGGCGGTGCGCAAAAAATATAATATTTTTGTGTCCGGCGGCACATCTTCCGGCAAAACCACACTGCTGAATATTTTGACTTCGGCAATTCCTGAGCGGGAGCGAATCATTACCATTGAAGATGCCAGAGAGCTGCGAATTGACCAGATTCCCAATCAGGTCAATTTGGAGTGCCGGACGGAAAGTTTTGCCGGTGGCGGGGAAATCAATGCCCGTGAACTGATTAAAGCAGCGCTGCGGATGCGGCCGGATCGAATCATTGTCGGTGAGGTGCGGGGCGAAGAAGCGATTGATATGCTGCAAGCGATGAATACCGGCCACAGTGGCTCGCTGTCAACCGGGCACAGTAATTCGGCGGCTGATATGGTTAAGCGCTTGGAAACGATGGTTTTATCGGGGGTAGAAATTCCGGTAGCAGCCATTCGCAGTCAAATTGCTTCGGCGATTGATTTATTTATTCATCTAGAAAAAATTCATGGCCGGGGCAGAAGGATTGTTGAAATTGCCGCAGTCAAAGGCATAAAAAATGGAGAAGTTACATTGGAAACGATTTACCGTTATGCTTTTGCGGTCGATTGCCTGCAAAAAATAAAAGCGGATTTTCAGTTAAAAGAAAGGTGGGAGCGGATTGACGGCGATATGGAAAAAATGGCGGATAAAAGCGGAACTGGCAGAAACCAGCGGACAGGGCGGCGAAGGGCATAAGCTGCAAACAGTCGGAAACTGCCCGCCGGAAACAAAGAAAGGGAATTGGGCAGATGCGGCAAAAGGGTGGTTTTGGCATAAAAAAAGGCAGCAAGAGCCGGAGCAGATAAAAGCCGACGAAGCAGACAAATCAAGGCAGAAAAGCAAAAGCAAAGAGGCGAAGGCAAAAAAAGCGAAACTGCGACTGACAGCCAAGGAAAAAGTCGTTTTTTATACGGCGGGCGGAGCGGCTGCCTTGCTGCTGGGCTGGCTCTTTTTTGAAAGTTTGATCTTAGGTGCACTGCTGCTGCCGCTTCTCGTTTTTACTGAGGAGCGGGCGGCCGAGGAATTAGAGCAAAAGCGAAAGCAAAAATGGGAAGAGGATTTTGGCAAATATTTAACGGAACTGGACAGTCATATTCGTTTAGGCCGGTCGCTGGAGTCGGGGATGAGCGAGGCGCTGCGCGGCGGGGGATTGTTTGCGGCCGAGGATTGGATTATTCGGAAGTTGGAGATGAATGTTTCGGCAGCCGATATTTTTAGCGAGCTGGCCGAGAAGAAGCCGATGGAAGGACTGAAATATTTTACGGCGGCACTGGAGTCCAGTCTGCAAAGCGGCGGCAATTTGCATGAACTGATGCAGAACAGCCTGATTCAAATTCAAAAAAAACTGCAAATGGAAAAAGAGATTAGCAGTATGCTGACCAAGGTCAAATACGAAAGCCGGCTGCTGACCTTATTTGTTCCGTTCCTGCTTCTTTATTTAAAGGCGCTCTCGCCCAATTTTCGGCAGGTCATGTATCAGACCTTGCAGGGGCGGATGGTGATGGGCGTGTGTTTGGGGATTTATCTTTTGGCGGCATATTTATGTTACAGTATGACGCAAATAGAAATATAGTTTGGGCAGGTTGCGCGCCCGCGCAGAAAGCGGAGCTTTCGACCAGGGCAGGTTGCGCGCCCGCGCAGAAAGCGGAGCTTTCGACCAGGGCAGGTTGCGCGCCACTTGCCCGGGGGAAATTGAGTTGAAAATAGAAATAACAGATGAGCTGTTAACTCCGGGAGCAAAAAATACGAGATGAAAGGGGAGAAAGAGATGGAAAAAATACGAGGCAAAGCGCAAGCGGTGCTGCAATTCTTTTTTCCGGAAAAGCAAAGGGAGATTTTGCTTTTACTGCTGATTCTGCCGCTGATCGGGCTGCTCTCTTTTTGCAGTCGGGACAATCAAAAAATCAGTGCGTTGGTGCGGCCGGGTTTTCAGGAAGCGGAAAAAAATGTGGTTTTAAGCTATCAGTATCAGGGGGAAAAACAATTCTCCGGCAGTTTGCCGATTCATTTAGGGATAAAGGACGAGACCGGGGAAATTATTCGTCGTAAATTAGAGGCAGCAGCGGCTGAGTTTCAGGTGAAAATATTGCGGCGGGATGAGAAAGCCAAAATTGAAAAAGCCAGATACTTGCCGAACCAGTGGCGGGGGATAGAAGTAGAATATCAATACCAGCCGGCAGACTTATTTTTGGCAGAAGGAGAGTGGAATTATTTTGATCTGTTTCGGACGAAGCGGCAAAGAGAAATCAAAATCCGGGCAGTTTTGCGGTATCAGGAGGAAAGTGCTGCGGTCGAAGTTGCAGAAACCGTGCGGGCAGAAGATTTTACGGAAGAATATGTCCAAAAACTCTTAACGAAACAGCTGAAATGGGCAATTACAAACTTAGAAAAGGAGAAAACACCGGAGCTGACCTTACCGGCAGAAGTAGCGGGCGGGCGGCTGCACTGGACGGCGCTGCAAAGTGGGGGGAGTTTTGGCGGTATGGTGTGGGGCTTTGTGATCGCCGCCCTGTTTTTATCTATTTTGTCGCGGGCAGCGGCTCGGGAAAAGCAAAAAGAGCGGGAAAAAAGATATTTAAGGGATTTTGCCCAGATGATGCAGCATTTGGTGCTGCTTCTAAAATGCGGCAAGAGTCCGTTTGCGGCAGTCAGCGGTATTTGCAGCAGCACGGCCGGTTTTGGCTCGGAGTTTGCGTTGGCACTGGAAACCTGCGGGCAAGGGCTGTATCATCAGGAGCCGTTTGCCGCCGTAATTCAGGTGTTTTATCGGGTTTGTCCGCTGCCGGATATTCAGCAGTTTGAGCGGCTGCTGCTGATGGCGCAGGAAAGAGGGGACGAGCAAAGTATTTTGTATTTGGAACAGCTAAAAGATAAGCTGTTTGCCGACCGGCTGCGGCAGGGACATGAGTACATGCAGAAAACCACCTCACGCCTGCTGTTCCCGATGCTGCTGTTTTTGATAATTATCATTATTTTAACGATGTTTCCGGCTTTTGAAGGGGTGTAAAAAGTGATTCTTTAAAAAATAGGGGAAACAATGGATAATGCCGCAGGTAAACCCCAAATAAAAAGTTAGGCAGACCGCCCGCCCGGGCAGAAGTGCGGAGCACTTCGATCAGGGCAGACCGCCCGCCCGGGCAGAAATACGGATTGTTTCAGAAATAGGAAACACTTAGGGAAAGAGCTTGGCAAATAAGATAAACGTGGAGCAGAGTAAGTAAAAATTAACTTAAATTAAGGAAACGAATACACAAGCAAGGAGGAAAGGCAATGAAAACAAAAGAGCAGAAAAGTTATGAAAACGGCAGGAATTGGTTGCTTCAGCAGCAATGCCGGTGGTTTATTTGGCAGCAGCAGTTTTTTGGGCGGATTGAGGAAGTTTTAGTCAATAACAAGGGCATGGGAATTGTCGAGATTGCTTTAATCATCGTGGTCATCGTGGCACTGGCATTTGCCTTTAAAGCCCAGATTTTTAAGCTGCTGGACAGTATTTTTAATGGAATTGATATCAAGGAATTAGGAACGCAGCCCAAACCGTAACAAAACAATAGGAGAAAATAAGAGAAAATTGAGCGAGTGAGGAGGCAGAAATGAACTGGGCAGAGACGAAGGCAGAGGAAAAACCAGAGGATAGAAACGAAGAGAAAAAGGAATTGTTGATTTGGCCGAAATCGGGCAAAATATTTTTGGACAGCGGAGGACGGAAAGTGAAGCGTTTTTGCCTGACCCGGACGGAGTTGAAAGAATATGAACTGAAAATGCTGCAATACTGTGATATTAAAGGTTTGCACAGGCCGGTGCTTCATTGGCAGGGCGAGCAGGCGGTCTTAGACTTTGACCTTACGGCGGCAGCCAGTGAAAGACAGACAATCGAGCAGCCTGAGACTTATGTTCGTCAGCTCTTGGAGTTGGAGCGAATTTTACCGGAATACCTGTTAACAACCGAAGGACTGCAAATCGGGCCGAGCGCGGCAGCTTATTTCCCGGAAAGCGGTGAATGGCGGTTTTGCTATTTGCCGATCAGGGATAAAGAGGGCTTACAGGATTTAGATTTTTTTAGAAGTCTCTTTCAAAAACAGGCAAGGCTCTTTCTGCAAATGGAAATGATGAAGGAAGATCGGGAACTGGGGCTGAGGGATTATTTGGCGGCAGTCAGGCAGGCGGGGTATGGCGGGGACGGCAGCAAAAATGAAATGTCATCCTTGCGAAAATAATAAAATAGATTTCAGATGAAAAAAATATAAATTATATGTAAAAAAATATTGACAAATTCATATATGTAATGTATTATTATTTCAAATGAAATTTATTTTTTAACAAACAAAAAGGAGGCAGGTATGACAGATCAAAAAACGAAGGGGGCTGCTTTTGCGACAATTCAAAAAGTGGGGCGGTCATTTTTTCTGCCGGTGTCCATTTTGCCGGTGGCTGGTTTGCTTTTGGGGGTAGGAGCATCGTTTACCAATGAATCAACGATATCTCTGTATCATTTGGAGACTTTGTTAGGCAAAGGAACCTTGCTGAATGGTCTGCTGACGATTTTTTCGCAGGCCGGGAGCGTTATTTTTGGCAATCTGCCAATCATTTTTGCCATGGCGGTAGCGCTGGGAATGGCCAAAAATGAAAGGGCGGTAGCGGTTTTGGCTTCGGCAGTTTCTTTTTTTGTCATGCATGCCTCAATTAATGCTATGCTGCGCTTAACCGGCTATATTTTGCCGGACGGCAGCTATTCAGACAAAGTGCTGGACGGAATGTTGACCGGCGTATGTGGAATTGATTCTTTGCAAATGGGGGTATTTGGCGGAATCATAGTTGGCTTAGGCGTAGCGGCGCTGCACAACCGCTTTTATAAGCAGCAACTTCCGGCGGCGCTGTCTTTCTTTGCGGGTATTCGGTTTGTACCGATTATCAGTATTTTAACGTATACTTTGGCTGGTATTGTTTGCTTTTTTGTCTGGCCGGCGGTTCAAAATGGCATTTATGCGGTTGGCGGTTTGGTTACGAGTTCTGGATATGCGGGAACCTTTTTGTTTGGCTTTATGGAACGGGCGTTGATTCCTTTTGGTCTGCATCATGTTTTTTATATTCCATTTTGGCAGACAGGACTGGGCGGAACAGCAATCATTGACGGCGTAACGGTTGCGGGTGCGCAGAATATTTATTTTGCGGAGTTGGTTTCTCCATCGGTCAGCCACTTCAGCGTGGAGGCCTGCCGGTTTATGACCGGAAAATATGCGGTTATGATGGCCGGGCTTCCCGGAGCGGCCTATGCGATGTATCGGACGGCTAAGCCGCAGAACCGAAAGATTGTTGGCGGACTGCTGCTTTCGGCAGCGCTTACTTCTTTTCTGACCGGCATTACCGAGCCAATTGAGTTTACATTTTTATTTATCGCACCGGCATTGTTTGGCCTGCATTGTGTGTTTGCCGGATTATCCTTTTTGCTGACACACTTGTTTAATATTTGCATTGGCACGACATTTTCCTGCGGCCTGATTGATTTTACGCTGTATGGACTTTTGCAGGGAAATGCTAAGACGAATTGGCTGGCAATTCTGCCGATTTATCTGGCCTATGCTGTGGGGTATTATTTTATTTTCCGCTTCTGCATCCTCAAGTGGAATCTGCTGACGCCCGGACGGGAAGAGGACGGTGCAGATATTCAGCTTTATACCAAAGCGGATTATAATAAGAAGAAAGCCGGTCAAGCTGGTGGCTCTTGTGAAAAAAAGGACACTCTTTCGCCCATGATTTTGGAAGGGTTGGGGGGACTGGATAATGTGCTGGATGTTGACTGCTGTGCCACTCGGCTGCGCTGCACGGTGAAAAATATGGATTTGCTCAATGAGCCCATATTAAAAAAGACCGGCGCGAAAGGGGTGATTAAAAGCGGCGGCGGGGTTCAGGTTATTTATGGCCCGCATGTATCCATTATCAAAGCGGATCTGGCGGAATATATAGAAGCAGTTAAAGCCGGGCTGATTAAGCCAGAGGAGAAAGTAAAGCTGCTTGCACCGGCCAGCGGTACGGTCATTGCAATGACAGAAGTGTCGGATCCGGCATTTTCTTCCCTCGCCTTGGGCGATGGAATTGCTGTGCGGCCGGAAAATGGGATGGTTACTGCTCCGGTTGCCGGAGAGATTAACGTAATTATGCCGGCCGGTCATGCGGTCGGAATTCATGTGGCGGAGGGTTTTGATATTTTGCTGCATGTAGGAATTGATACGGTTTCGCTCAATGGCGAGGGATTTGAAACTTTGGTAGAAGTCGGGCAAAGAGTTTGTGCCGGCGATCCGGTTCTGAAGTTTGATAAAGACCTCATTGAAAAAAAGGGACATTGTTCTGATGTTATCATGATTTTGTTAGAAAACAATCGGCTGCCGGAAATAGAATATAAAAGTGGTATGCAGGCAGAAGCGGGCAAGACAGAAGTTGCCTGTGTAAAATAATTTGCATATATTAACTGGTAAGGGAGATTTTAAAAATTTCTCTCAGGGGGCTGTTGCACTTTAAGATTTTTACATAAGCTTTAGGAAAAATCGTTGCGATTTATCGCAATATCTTGTGTAAAGTCTGTATTTTGCAACAGCCCCTTTGTCGTGAAAAACGTGCAGCAGTTCAGGAAAGCAGATTGCTTGATATCACCGGAAAGTTTGCCTACATGGGAAGTATCAAGCATAAGTATCCATTTGCTTAACGTTTATATGAGTAATTCGGTGGCATTTCGATGAATTACAAACGGCTTATCTAAACTGTAACAAATTTTTATATGCCATATTTAAAATTATGTGATATACTAAATTTAATTTTCCTATTATTTATATAAACTTAACTTTCCCATCTTTGTCAAAACAGTCTTTTAGGCAGTTTGCAGAGCCGCGCAGAGGGCGGGGGTTTCGAGGGGGGCTCGCCCATTTCAGGAAGGCTGCGTCTTTTGGCGATAAGCGGGAACGTTAGGTAAATTGCAGAAAGCGGAATTTTGGTAAGGGAAAGCGAAAAAGCAGGGGGAAAACGGGATGAATGATCGGCATACGAAAATTGTTGAAATTGTAAACAAAGCTGTTAAAATAGAGGTAAATTCCTTAGCAGATATGCTGGGGGTATCATCGGTTACGATTCGCAAAGATCTGGATCAGTTGGAAATGAAAGGGCTGCTCAGCCGAGAACATGGCTACGCAGTCAGACGGAACGAAGATGATATCAATAATCGTTTGGCGATTCGTTATGAAACAAAAGTTCGAATTGCCAAGGCGGCGGCGGCTATGGTCAGCAGCGGCGAAACCATAATGATTGAGTCGGGTTCTAGCTGTGCGCTGTTAGCGGGAGAGCTGGCGCGAAGCGACAAGGATATTACGATTATTACCAATTCGGCATTTATTGCCGGGTACGTTCGGGAGAATGGCGGAGCGCGCGTGATTTTGTTGGGCGGGGAATATCAGAAAGAATCGCAGGTTATGGTTGGTCCTTTGGTTCGGCTCTGCGCACGGGAGTTTCATGTCGATAAGCTGTTTATTGGTACAGACGGATTTGATTCTAAGTTTGGGTTTACCGGGAGTGATATGATGCGCACAGAGGCGATGAAAGCATTGGCAGACTCGGCTCGCAATGTGATTTTATTAACAGATTCCAGTAAATTTTATCAAATCGGGGTGGTGATGCAGCTTCGCTTTGAACGAGTAGCAGGCGTGATAACGGATACCGGAATACCGGCCGAGGCGCTGGCGGCTTTAAAAGAGCACGACGTGGCGATTACGCTGGTGGATCAAAGTTTTACCTCAAAACCGGACTGCTCAAAGACCTCCTTATAATCCGTTAAATCTTCTGGGTGCAGCGTTTTGATGTCTTTCATAGCGTATTCTAATTGAAGCAGTTCATATTTTTTTTGGCCAAATTGATGAAAAGGCAGCAGTTCCACTTGTTTTGCTCCGATTTCTTTGAGCAGGGTGCAAAAGGCCGCAGCATCGGTCAGGTGGTCATTCACGGTTGGGATGACCGGGATTCGGACAAGCAGAGGAATGTTTTGTTTAATTGCCCATTTCATATTTTGCAGGATTGGAGTATTGGGTACGCCAGTATAAATCCGGTGTTTTTCATTGTTGTGGTGTTTTAGGTCAAAGAGCAGCAAATCGGCATTAGCGGCAATGCTTTGAAAAACAGGCTCTGCGGCGTAGCCGGTAGTTTCTATGGCAGAATGGATTTTCTCAGCGTGCAGTTTTTGCAGGAGCTTACCGGCGAATTCGCTCCAGACTAAAACTTCGCCGCCGGAGAGGGTAACACCGCCGCCGGATTCTTCATAAAAGTCCATATCTTTTTTCACTGCGTCCATTATTTCAGAAAGCGTCATCAGTTGTCCGGTGGATTCCAGCGCGCCGGTGGGGCATTGTTGAACACATTTTTGATAGTCGATTCCTTTTTGATACTGAAAACGAAGCCGATCATCGACAAAGCGAATCCCTGCGTCCGGGCAGTTTGTTTCACATTTTCGGCAGTGGCTGCACTTTTCTTGATTCCAAAAAAGCTGCGGATGTGCCGTCTGTGATTCCGGATTGGAACACCAAAGACAGCGCAAAGGACAGCCCTTAAAAAAAACTACTGTCCGAATCCCCGGTCCGTCGTGAATACTAAACTTTTGAATGTTATAAACCATTGCTTTCATAATCATGCCTCCCTATTTTTAACCAATTCCAATATAACACATTCTTTATCGAAAGTAAATAGGTTGCAAAACAAAATATTTTAGCTTCATAAGAAATAAAAATATTGACATTACGAAAGCAAAATGATATAGTATAAGCAGATATCTGGATGGAAAATTACGAAGGGAGAAAAGAATATGAAAGCAGATTATTTTGGAACATTAACGGAACGAATGAAAACTTTTCGGGAAAAGGTCTTAGATACCAAACCGATGATATGCGCCGAACGGGCTTTGCTGGCGACAGAGAGTTGTCAAAAACACAAAAATCAGCCGAGTGTTATGAAGCGGGCGCTGATGCTGAAAAATATTTTGGAAAAGATGTCAATTTATATCGAAGAAGAAACGATGCTTGTCGGAAATCAGGCATCTTCTAATATGGCTGCACCGATTTTCCCGGAATATACATTAGAGTTTGTTTTAAAAGAGCTGGATTTGTTTGAAAAACGGGATGGTGATGTTTTTTATATCACCGAGAAAACCAAGGAAGATTTGCGCTCCATTGCCGGTTTTTGGGAAAACAACAATTTAAGAGCTAAGGGTGGGGCTTTGCTGCCGGAAGAAACGGAAGTTTTCATGGAAACCGGATTTTTTGGCATGGAGGGCAAGCTGAACGCAGGCGATGCGCATTTGGCGGTTGAATATAAACGAGTGCTGAGCGATGGGTTAGCGGGATATGAACAAAGGACGCGGCAGGCCAAAGCGGCTTTGGATTTGACCGTTCCGGAAAATATTGATAAATATCAGTTTTATAAGGCAGTGCTGATTGTGATTGAGGCCGTTAAGATTTACGCTGAACGCTTTTCTGCGCTGGCAAAAGAAAAAGCGGCTTTGGCCGAACCGGGGCGCCGGGAGGAACTTCTGGAAATCAGCCGGATTTGTGCCAAAGTGCCTTACCAGCCGGCGGAAAGCTTTGCCGAAGCCGTTCAGTCGGTTTGGTTCATTCAGCTGATTCTGCAAATTGAGTCGAACGGTCATTCTTTGTCCTACGGTCGTTTTGATCAATATATGTATCCTTATTTAAAAGCTGATTTGGAGGCTGGGCGGATTACCGAGGCAAAAGCAGTCGAACTGCTGACGAATTTATGGATAAAAACGCTGACGATTAACAAGGTGCGAAGTCAGGCACATACCGCCAGCAGTGCCGGCAGTCCGATGTACCAAAATGTTACGATTGGCGGTCAGACAAGGGATAAAAAAGATGCGGTTAACGAGCTGTCATACTTAGTGCTGCGCAGCGTTGCCCAGACAAGGCTTCCGCAGCCCAACCTGACAGTGCGCTATCATGCCGGTTTGGACAATCGGTTTATGAGCGAATGTGTTGAAGTTATGAAGCTGGGCTTTGGAATGCCGGCGCTTAACAATGACGAAATCATTATCCCCTCGTTTATTCAGTGGGGTGTAAAAGAAGAAGATGCTTATGATTACAGCGCGATTGGCTGCGTGGAAACGGCTGTGCCGGGTAAGTGGGGCTATCGCTGTACCGGTATGAGTTATTTGAATTTCCCTCGAATTTTGCTGGCTACGATGAATGATGGAGTGGATGTAACGTCCGGCAAACGCTTTACCAAAGGATGCGGACATTTTAAAGATATGAAGTCGTATGCCGAACTCGAGCAAGCATGGGATAAAACGATTCGGGAACTGACCAGAATGAGCGTTATTGTGGAAAATACAATTGATATGGCTTTGGAAAGGGAAGTGCCGGATATTCTTTGTTCTGCGCTGGTAAGCGACTGCATTGGCCGCGGTAAAACATTAAAAGCAGGCGGAGCGGAATATGATTTTATTTCCGGGCTTCAGGTGGGTATCGCCAATATGGCGGATTCTTTGGCAGCCATTAAAAAGCTGGTTTTTGAAGAAAAGAAAATAACGACTGCTGAACTCTGGGATGCGCTGACAGAAGATTTTCAAAGCGACCGCGGAAAAGAAATTCAGCGGATGCTGATTAACGAAGCACCCAAGTATGGGAATGATGAAGATTATGTTGACCAATTGGTTGTTGACGCATATAATCAATATATTGATGAAATTAAAAAATATCCCAATACCCGATGGCAGCGCGGGCCGATCGGCGGGATTCGTTATGCCGGAACATCCAGTATTTCAGCCAATGTAGGACAGGGGCAAGGCACGATGGCTACGCCGGACGGGCGAAATGCCAAAACGCCGCTGGCGGAGGGATGTTCGCCGGCTCATATGATGGATAAAAATGGACCAACGGCAGTATTTAAAAGCATTTCCAAATTGCCGACCGATAAAATCACCGGCGGTGTATTGCTTAATCAAAAAGTTACGCCCCAGGTATTGGAAAAGGAAGAAGACAAGCAAAAGTTGATTTTGATGCTGCGTACCTTTTTTAACCGCCTGCATGGCTATCATGTGCAATATAATGTCGTATCTAGGCAAACCTTATTGGATGCGCAGGCTTGTCCGGAAAAACATCGGGATTTGATTGTTCGGGTGGCTGGTTACAGTGCTTTTTTCAATGTGCTTTCTCGGCAGACACAGGACGATATCATTGATCGAACCGAGCAGGCAATATAACAAAACAGACGTCTGATACAAGAAGGAAGAACGGCAGATGACCTCACAATTTGATCGGACGGCACTGATTGGCGAAATGGTGGTGCAGATGCTGTGCCAAAAGAAGGCGGGGCTTTCCGAGCAAAATATCGTGGCTGCGGCAGAAACAGCAGAGAAAAGAGGAAATAAGATGGAGTTATTATTTGATACGGCGAATTTGGAAGAAATAAAAAAATTCAGCCAGTATTATCCGATTACCGGCGTTACCAGCAATCCGAGCATTTTAAAGGCAGAAGGAAAAATCCCTTTTTTTGAACGATTAAGGGAGATTCGGAAATTGATTGGCATAGAAAAAACGCTTCATGTTCAGGTTTTGGCAACCGAAGCCGAAAAAATGGCAGCAGAGGCGGAAGCCATTTTAAGCAATGTGGACAGGCAGGTTTATATCAAAATTCCGGTTACAGAAGAAGGTTTAAAAGCGATGATGCTGCTCAAAGGAAAGGGAGTCGGCATAACGGCAACGGCCATTTACACCAAAATTCAAGGGTTTGCTGCCATTATGGCAGGGGCGGATTTTATTGCTCCTTACTGCAATCGAATGGCTAATCTGGATGTTGATTTTTCAGACTGCATTTCGGCTTTTCGGCAGATGATTGATGAAAATCATTCCACCTGCAAGATTTTAGCGGCAAGTTTTAAAAATATCGCTCAGGTTAATCAGGCGTTTTTAGCCGGAGCACAGGCGGCAACGGTTCAGCCGGCAATGCTGCATACTTGTTTTACTATGGCGGCGGTAGAAAAAGCAGTGGCGGATTTTCAGGCGGATTGGGAAAGTGTGCAGGGTGTGGCATCTATTACTGATCTATAAGACTTTACAGCGGAGGATGATATGGATTATGAAACCTATGTTCAGCAAGGTTTAAACGGAGAAGCCAAATTAAAGCTAATCCTGTGCGGCGGGGTGGAGAAAGAAGCGGATAAAAATATCGGTGTGGTTTCAGTGGTTTATGCCACGCAGGACAGAGCAGCGGCTGAAAAAAAGCTGGCGGAATTAACCCAAGAAAATCCGCAGAATTATTATATGGTTTACAGTGTGCCGCTGGATATGGATTTAACCAAATTAAATCATTATCCGTCTATTGCAATTGCACCGGAGGATTTAGTATAAGAAAATAACAGAAAAATCTTAGGCAGAAAGGAAAAAAGGCAGATGACCTCACAATTTGACCGGACGGCGGCGCTGATTGGCGAAACAGGAATGCAGACGCTGCGCCAAAAGAAAGTAGCAGTTTTTGGCTTGGGCGGGGTTGGTTCGTTTGTAGCGGAAGCTTTAGTTAGAGCCGGAATCGGCAGCCTTTTGCTGGTCGATAAGGATGTCATTGAGGAAACGAATCTGAACCGGCAGCTTTATGCACTGCATTCAACGGTCGGGAAACCAAAGGTGGAAGTGGCGGGGCAGCGTTGTCTGGATATTAACCCGAATTTGCAGATTGATGTTAAGCAGGAATTTTATTTAAGTACGGGGCAAATTGATATCAGCGGCTGCGATTATGTGGTGGATGCGATGGATAATGTTACGGCCAAATTGCAGCTGATTGCAGACGCCAAAGATAAGAATATTCGGATTATTGTTTGCTTAGGAACTGGGAATCAACTGGATAATACCAGATTTCAAATCGCCGATATTACGCAGACGACAGTCTGTCCGCTGGCTAAAGTGATGCGCCGGGAATTAAAAGCCCGGGGGATTACAGACGTGAAAACCGTGTTTTCAACAGCAGAACCGGTGCTAAAACAAAAAACACCGGCATCAATCAGCTTTGTACCCCCGGTAGCCGGTTTTTATCTGGCCGGCGAAGTAATTCGAGATTTGCTAACAGTTCAGACAAGCAGATAATAATACTTACTATGGCCGGAGAGCTTGCTCTCCAAGGGCATAGTAAGTATTATTATCTATTTGCGGAACGCAAACACTCGTGATTCGCTGCAAGCGAATTACGAGTGTTTGTCTGAACTGTAAGCAACAAGCGGACGATAGTGCCGCTATGGCCGGAGAACTTGTCTGAATGGTAACTTTTGACATATTGAGTTAAAGATGAGAGGGAATCCAATGGAAGTAGGACAAGTAATAGAAGTAAAAGACGATCAAGTTATCCTGCGCATGGTCAGGAACGCTGCCTGCGGCTCCTGTCATGCCTGTAGCATGGGCGCTGAAAGCCAAACCTTAAAGCTTCAGGCTCTGAATCTTTGTGCCGCCCAAAAGAACGACATGGTTGAGATTCGGCTGGATGGCGACAGTTTTTTGTCGGCAGTCAGTATTTTATATGGTATACCGCTGATTTTTCTGCTGTTAGGTATTATTGGAGGCAGTTTTTTGGGAGAAGCACTTTTTCCAGCGCAGAAGGAGTTGGTAGCGATTGCGTTGGGTTTCGGCCTGACAGCGCTGAGCTTTCTGGCTATCAAGAGCCGGGAGAAATATTTTCGTCGGGAAAAATACATTCCCAAAGCCGTGCGGATCGTTGACCCGGCAATGATTGACAGGTAAATAACGAGTATCGGTCAGAGCAGTTCTTTGAGTTAATAACTCGCAGAATAACCCCATTTGAAGTTGAAGGGGCATTTCATATTTTCCGTTTGCAGCCAGTCTATAATTTTTTTCCAAGCCCCATTTCCGGGCATAGTCTAAAAACTACATATTTTTTCTTGACGGGCAATGCCCTGCTGAAGCATGGTGGACTTCCAGCAGGTATGCAGTCTGTCCTGTTGAAGCTTTGTGCATTTTTATGCAGCGTGCAGTTCGTCTGACTCAAAATGTTCCGTGCTTTTGCCCGGCGGGCATTTAATATTGTCAAAACTTCTGCCGCAGGTGTGCAATTTCCTGAACAAAACGGTGTTAAAATGTTCAGCTACAAGGCAATGCCCTGCTTAAAGATGGCCATATCATGGAAATCGGCGGTGCGCAGTGGTTTAGTCGCCGGGACCGAGTTGAAAGTTTGCTTGGGGGCTGTATCAGTTGGAAGAATTTGAGCAAGATTGCTCGGTCGCCGGAAGTGTAAGGGCTGCATTAGAAAGTTGGCGTTGTTGTCGAACGCGAATACTTTGTATTCGCTGCCTCTCGGAGCAGACTGTTTGGTCGCCGGGACCGAGTTGAAAGTTTGCTTGGCGGTTGTATCACTTGGAAGAATTTGAGCAAGATTGCTCGGTCGCCGGAAGTGTAAGGGCTGCATTAG
>CAUUKX010000008.1:0-35656 GCA_963545585.1 uncultured Lachnospiraceae bacterium | reverse complement strand
TCACCCGTTTTCGTGCCGCTGTCGCCCGTTTGTTCAGCCCGGTGTTGTAAGTGACTAACCCCACTTTCGCCTATTCTTTAAAATAGTCTTTTTAAGCAGGCAGCCGCCCGGGCAGAAACGCACAGCACTTCGATCAGGGAAAAAAATGATATTTAATTTTTCACTTTGCGTAAAATGAACTTATGACAATTTAGCCGCTATATTTTTCAATAGCATAAAAGGATAAACACTATGATTGAAAATCGAAAAAAAATGACAGCCTTAGCTGCCCGCTATCCTGATATTTCATTGCCGACACTGCCCTATCCGGCTCAAAATCCTTTGTTTCTGGATATTGAAACAACCGGCTTTTCGCCGCAAAACGCAATGATTTATGCGATTGGCTGTGTGTATCGGTATGAAGGTGAGTTTTATTTTCACCAGCTTCTGGCCGAACAAATGTATGAGGAAGATCAGCTCCTGATTACACTGGAAAAAATCATGCAAACCAATGCCATTGACCTATTGGTTCATTTTAACGGCAAAAACTTTGATATTCCCTTTTTAATCAGCCGCTATGGAAACGCCTGCCTGCCAACTTCGCTGGGTGAGCTGCCGCAGCTGGATTTTTACTTGGAATGGAAAAAATGCCGGCCGTATTTTGATTTGCCCAATGCCAAGCTGAAAACCATAGAACAGGCGGTCAAGCTCCATCGCCGCGATGAAAAAGGCGGCGGCGAGCTGATTGCTGTCTATCAGCGGTATTTACAGGGGGAAACCGGGCTTCTGCCGCTGCTGCTCCTTCACAACGAAGATGATTTGCTGGCTACCTTTTTATTGGGTCATTTTCTGCCTTTTTTGGAAACGCCCCGGCTAAAGCATTTTCTGTTTCCCTATTTTGACGCTTTCCCTCATGTGGAAAAGGCGGATCAAGTCGAGCCGCTTACCTTTTACAATCCGGCTTGGCAGGATTATTTAAACCGCTGCTTTGACAGCCGCTGCTTTTCTCCGCTTATGGCCGACAGCTTTTTGCGCCGTTATCCGGTTCGGCAGAGAACACTTTATCATTTTTTGCCTGACCCGGAAAACTATTACTATCTGCCGCAGGAAGATACCGCCGTTCACAGCAGCGTTGCTCAATTCGTCGAACCGGCTTTCCGGCGCAAGGCCACAAGGAAAACCGCCTACATTAAAAAGGCGGATGCCTTTTTAGAACTGCCGCCTGCCGCCCTGCCCTTTTTATCCGAAGAGCCGCTGTTTCAAATTAGCTATTCTGACAAAAAAAGATATCTGCCTCTGTCGGCATTGACAAAGTATTATTCGGATTGCATATAAGCAAAAGGGCGTTGTTCCATTCATGATATAAGATATTGAAAAGATTCGTCTGTAACAACACAATATCTTGATATCAATGCTTATGAGACAACAGCCCTTTTTCTATTTTACCCAACTCGTTAAACGGTATCTCGCCGCTATTTTCCGCTGCGCAGCCGGTCGCCGTAGAAATTCATCAGCTCCTGCATCCGGTATAGCTCCGCTTCCCGGCTGATACTCCGATAAACTTGCTTATAATGATAAAACCAAATATCCAACTCTTTGGCCAACACCCGGCCATCCAGCACAGTCGCCGCCTTGATGCGACCATCTTTTACCATCACATATTGGCCGATTTGATTGAGCAGCCGAATCCCGTCAACCGCTACCAAATAAGGATACAGCTGCTCTCTCCTTTCGACTGGTAGTTCTTTTTGCAGCTGGTAAAACGCTTGTTTGATATCTGCCAATCTTTGGCATTTTTCCTCGGTATCTGCTAACTGTAATAAATTATCCTCAATATGCTTTTGCTGAAACTCTAAATTAGATGCCGTTTGTCTTGCCAGCTCGGCATAGTGGCAAAAATCCTGCCAAGAAAAAGCAGTATTGACTCTGACCTTTTCAACCAGTACCAGCAAGCTTTCCGAACGGTCCTCATATTCGAGCTTCGAAATTTGCCGGTTTAATTCCTCATATTCGCCAGCAATCGGATTCCATGAAAAAGCTGCACCGTAAATCATTCCGGCAATGCTGAAATCCGGATGATTGACATGCAAAAAATCACCCCAATCCGTATTTAAAAGTCCCACCGCCCCATATTTAGCGGCGTGTCCGGCCATCTGTTTAATATTACGATACGAATTCCAATTCACATTGATTAGTTCGTTCCAGCCGCAGCAGCCCGGGCAGCAATACTGAGTTGCTCCTGCCTCAGCCATTTTCATGGTTTCATAATCCCTTTGCTCCGGAGCGTATCCCCATGTCAGGCAAATCGTTTCCGGCGGCAGTTCCTTTATCAGTTCCGGGAAACCGACAATGACATCTCCCCAAAACATCGGCCTGCGCCCGCAGGCGACAATAAATTCCGTTAATTCTTTAACATAATTGATATACAATCGGCTTTTGCCCAGCTTTTCTGCCTCGGCCTTGCTTCGTCCAGTACCCAAATCAAAGGTTTCATCGGCACAGAGGTTAAACTGCCGAGATTGAAAAAGCTCCATAAACTCGGCCAGCATCGACTGAATCAGTTTAAGACTGTCGGGATTGGTTACATCAATGGTATGATGCTGCATCCGGCCAAGCACCGAAAACGGCTGATCACCGATGTTTTCCAATTCACACAAATGCTGGTATTCTTTGGTTGACAGCAGCTTATATAAATGGCCAAAACTGGATAACGACGGCACCAGCTCAATCCCTCTGACCCGGCAATAAGCGTCCAGTTCCAAAATATCCGCTGCCGTATAGGGCGTATCATCCCGCCACAGCTCGGTCAAATCCCGAAACAAATAGGTATGCTCCATATATAGCTGAAACTGGTTAATCTTATAGTACGCCAGCCGATCAATCCATTGCTTGAGCCACTTTACCTTTGGAATCCGGCCACGGGTTACATCCAAATAATGTCCGCGGTTTAACAGCTTCGGCGCATCCTCAATCCACAGCCGGGGAAAATCTGCCCCGCACTGCGCCGTAATCTGCAACATCGTCTGCATTCCATGCCAAAGCCCCTCTGCACCGCCGGTTAAAACAATATTCTCTCCCCTGCTGTCGATGGTATAGGCCTGCCCCTTTTCCCGTTCTAAAATCAACTTGATATCGCCAGCTTGACTTTGGCCTTTGGTTAAAAGCAGCGGGAAACCTAAGTTTTTTCCTAATTTTTCCAAAAACAGCAAAACCTGCTGATTCAGCAGCCCATCACCGCCTTTATCCACCTGCACATAGCTGTCATAGCCAATCATAAAGCTGCCTGTCTGCATCTCCAATTGCTGCGGTTTCGGTATTAAATACATATTTTCTCCTTTCTGATATTACGAAATGGGTTTCTGTTCAAGCAAGCTCTCCCTTGTTTAGCAACCATAACTCTTGCTTGCCCTAAAGCTTGCTAACAGTTCAGATAAGCACTCGCAATTCGCTTGCAGCGAATCGCTCATGTAGCGCTCATGCCAATAGCAGCTTGCTGACAGTTTAGGCAAATAGAGGCTTATAGTTGCTATGCCTTTGGAGAGCAAACTCTCCCCAGCACAGCAACTATAAGCCCCTGCTCTCTCATCGCCAAAATGAGATTATGCTTTGGCAAAAGTCGATTCACCTTCTTTTTTATAAAAGAAAGTCTGCTCGGAATTGAAATTAAACTTCTGATAACCGATAATTTGCTCGGTACTGCCGACAAACAGTACGCCGCCCGGCTTTAAAGCCAGATTGAACTTATGATAAATTTCATCCTTGGCTTCATTGGTGAAATAAATCAGCACATTTCGGCATACAATCAAATCCATACCCTTCGGATAAGGATCTTTCAACAGATTATGCTGCTTAAAGGTTACACATTTTTTAATTTCATCGGAAATCTTATACGATTTACCGACTACTTCCAAATACTTTGCCTTTAAATCAGCCGGCACCCCGACAATGCTCTTGGGCGCATACAAGCCCACCTGTGCCTGCTCTAAAATTTGCTTATCAATGTCGGTCGCCAAAATACTGATTTGCTTGAGCGGTACGAACTTACTCATCAGCATCGCCAAAGAATAAGGCTCATCACCGGTCGAACAAGCTGCCGACCAAATCTTAATATTTTTGCTGCCCGTTTTTTGAAACAAATACGGCAAAACCTTTTCTTCTAATATTTTCCACTGCGGCGGATTACGATAGAACTCGGAAACATTGATGGTCATGTAGGTAACGAATTCTTCGTAAACCTCCCCTTTTAAACGCAATGCTTTCACATATGGTTCATAGCCATCATAATTATGTTTACTAATCAACGCATCCAAACGTCTTTTCATCTGCTTTTCTTTATATGCAGACAAGTCAATCGTTGATATTTTATAAACTTCTTCCTTAAACTTCTCATAATCCATCATCCGTTTATCTCTCCTAAACTATTCCGCAGATTCTTCCGCCGATGCCGCCGTATTTTCCGCCTGCTTACCAGCTTCTTCTTTCTCCAGCTCCTTAACGGAAAGGGAAATCTTCTTATCTGCTAAGTTCAAATCGGTTACCTTGGCAGTTACCGTCTGACCGACACTTAACACATCGGACGGCTTCTCCACATGCTTCATCGAAATCTGGGATACATGCAGTAAGGCATCAACACCCTTTTCCAATTCAACAAATGCACCAAAATCAGTCATTCTGGCCACCCGACCGCTGACAGTATTTCCAACCGCATATTTGACTTCTGCACCGTTCCACGGATTCTCATCATCAAACTTCATCGACAGGGAAACCTTCTGCTTGTCTTTATCAATTTCCAAAATACGAACCTTGACTTCTTCGCCAACCTTGACAACATCCTTCGGCGAGCGGATTCTGCCCCATGACAGTTCAGAAATATGAACCAAACCGTCAATTCCGCTGATATTGACAAACGCACCGTATTCGGTAATATTTTTTACAACACCGGTCATAACATCGCCGACATGGAGCTGATCAAATACCTCTTCCATCTTAGCGCTCTTTTCTTTTTCCAGCAGCATCCGGCGGTTACCGATAATGCGGCTCTTTCTAAGATTAAATTCGGTAATGACAAAGGTAATTTCCTGATTCTTGAATTGATTGAGATTGGAAACATATTCATCGGAAATCAAGGAAGCCGGAATAAAGATTCTAACCTCATCAATAATTACCACTAAACCGCCGCTTAACACTAAATTGACCTTAGCAGTAACCTTTTCTCCCGATTTGTACAGTTCTTCCACCCGACGATATCCTTCGTCTGCTTTCAATCTCTTATAGGTTAAAAGCACTTGGCCTTCTCCATCGTTAATACGCAGCACTTTGGCCCGGATCTCCTGTCCGACCTGTACTTCGTTACGTAAATCAACTGACGGGAAATTGGAATATTCGCTCTTGGGAATAATTCCGTCGGATTTTCCTCCGATGTTCACATAAATCTCGTCTTCTTTTACGGAAATTACGGTACCTGTGATGACTTCACCTCTCCGGATCTGCACCGAAAACTGGTCAAGCATCTCTTCAAAACTTTGATTTTCCATTTCTGACATATGAAATGACCTCCTAAAAATTTAAAATACTCCGACACCTTTTCCCCTAATCAAGGGAAAATCGATGTCTAAGCAGTATCATAACACACTTTTTTCGACTTGGCAATTAATTTGATAAAAATATTTCTATTTTTTCCGGCATTTTTTCAGTTTAGGCATGCGGTTTGCTTGCCTAAGCAGTAACGTTTTTCTGCAAAAATGCTAAAATTTTGGCAAAAACCTCCTCTTTGCCTTTCTCATGCAGAACCTCATGGCGCATTTGGTCATAGAGCTTTAGCTGTACCCCTTCTATGCCCAGTTTTTTATACATTAAATAAAGATCCATAACCCACCGGCCATTTCCGCCAAGCGGATCAGCGCCGCCGGAAATTAAGAGCAGCGGCAAATCTTTTCTAATCTGGCGCAGCTGCTCCGAGTGGTAAAGCTGCAATATTGCACCGGATAATTCATATAAAAAATTATTCGATACCAGATAACCGCACATC
This sequence comes from uncultured Lachnospiraceae bacterium, assembly GCA_963545585.1. GTDB lineage: Bacteria > Bacillota > Clostridia > Lachnospirales > Vallitaleaceae > W11650. The sequence goes on along the minus strand of CAUUKX010000008.1, from coordinate 29,649 downwards.
GGATCTTGTTCGTATCGGCGCACTTCATTTAAATCACTGCACAGCCAAGCAAATTTAGAAAATTCATTTTCAAATTTTTTATTATTGCTTAAAAAAGCCAAATCATTGGCCAGCTTCGAATTAAAATACTCGCCAGTCGCCAGCATAATCAATCTCAAAAAGATTTGTCCAGCCCAAATCTTCGAGCGCTCTTGTTTAAAGCTCCCCAGCAAAACCACGCCGTCGATACTATCGCTGTATTTTTGGATGAATTTTTGACACATCAGCGAACCCCAGCTATGGCCGATTAAAAAAATCGGCAGCCCCGGATGCTCCCGGCGCAGCATATCAACATAATACTTTTGATCCATAATAATCCGGCGAAAACCGCCCTTTTCCAAAGCGCCCAACCGGCCGTTTTTCAGTCCGGTCTGCCCTTGACTGCGGTGATCACCGGCCGCCACCAAAAAGCCGTATTCATTTAAAAAGCGGGCAAACTCATCATAGCGCCGAACATGCTCCACCATACCGGTTAAAAGCAAAACAACCCCCACCGCCGGTTTCTCCGGATGCCATATTCTGAAATAATTTTTTTGTTTGCCGTCCCGCTCAATCCACCGTTCTTCTGCCTTCATCATTTTAATCTCCTTCCTCTCCATAACTTCGCCTTTGCTCCGCCCACACCGCCAAGCTGTCATATTTTTTCTTGCGGGTCAGCTCCATAATGCCTAATTTGGTCAGGTCATGCACCAGCGCCGGGACGGGGTCAGCCGCCAAATGCGCCGCCATTTTCGCCAGCAGTTCCCGTTGATGCGCCGGCTCTTTCATATCAATAAAATCAATTAAAATCATACCGGATAAGTTCCGCAGCCGAATCTGTCTGGCCGTTTCCTTGGCCGCCTCTAAATTGGTTTTAAATACTGTTTTTTCATGCTCCTTGCCGCCCTTGGTTTTACCGGTATTGACATCAATCACATTCATTGCTTCGGTTTTTTCCAGAATCAAATAACCGCCGCCGGGCAGCCAGATTTTCTTTTTCTCCGCTTCTTTCAAAGCTCCTGCTAAGTCATGACGCAAAGCATAATCCACTTCCCGATAATGCACCATTAAGGACAGGCCATTTTGTTTGACATATTCCACCGCTTGATCAAAGCTTGTCCGGTCATTTGTATAAACCTCATCCACTTCTTTGCAGTTTTTTAAAATATCCAAATCCTCTCTGCCCCGTAAAAGACAAGGGCCTTTCCCGTATTTTGCCCGCTCTTCCAGTCGTTTTGCCTGCTCCTGCAAGGCCTGCATTTCCTGCCACAGCGTCTCTTTCTCTTCGGTGCCGGAGCGAATAATAAAACCATAGTGTCGGTCTTTGTCCTGCAAAAACTCCTCCAGATGCTTTCTTTTGGCTTTTTCCATTTTTTGGCTGAAATAAAGTTTATTTTCACCCGACAGCAAAACCGCAAACGAACCTTCTAAAGAAAACTTCATGGTCAGCTTGGCTCCCTTTTGACCGCTGCTGCTGCGCACCGCCTGCACCAAAATCGAATCTCCGCTTTTGATTTCCGCTGTCACATCCCGATACGGCAAAAAACCGATATTTTCTTCCCCGATATTGACAAAGGCCGAGCTGATGGCATTTTTCTTCTCCTGTACCACCCCGATATAAATATTTCCCTCCGCCGTTTCCGCCAGCATTGACTGCGGATAAAGGTCGTAAATATGGTCATAATCATCTGCGGTATAATAGTATAGCTGTTCCTGCCATTTGGCAATGTATAATTTCATCATCGTTACCGTTTCCCACCTCTTTTATATCGCCCTCGTACAGCCTTCGCCTATCGATGTCCTGCTTTTTCCATCCGCTTGCAGCTAATAAGTGTAAGGTTTCGCCGCTCTTGGAAATAAGAATAGTATACCATAGAAGTCTGTTTTGGGAAAGCTATTCCAAAAAATTGTCGGAATAGCCCAAAAGCTTACGGCACAATTTTAAGATTTTTATTGTTTTTTTGTGTGTAAACTGTTATAATTAGTTTAGGCTTCTTGGAATCGGGAGCATTTGCAAAAGGTCTTGATCTATTTAGGTGATTTAGCAGCTTTGAGAATGACTTTTCCATACTCAAAAGAACAATTTCTTTTCTGGTGAAAAACAACTGATCATTACCTTTGAACATTCATTTCAGAAAGGGGATTTTATGCAAATTCATAATGTAATGGAAGATTTTGTCTTGGATATTTTAAGCGATACTTTGAAAAAAATGCCGGATTTTTGTCAATGCGAACAATGCCGGATGGATGTAGCTGCTCTGATTTTAAATGAAGTACACCCTCACTATGTTGTCAGCGATAAGGGCTATGCTTTCTCCAAAACCAATCTTTTATCCCGTCAGTTTAAAACTGATTTGACATCTGAAGTCATCAAGGCAGTGATGGTCGTTTCCGAAAATCCGCGTCACTCCAACGAAGAAGCATAAGGAACAAATAAACTTTATATGTCTACAGGCAACAGCCAATAAAGAGAAGATATGTCTTATACTTCTCTTTATTGGCTGTTGTCTATTTATCTGTACTTTATGCGTTTCCAGCTCTGCTTCTGCTCTGCGCCAAAAAATAAAATATTGCCGAAAACTCTGATTTTTCAGTCTTTCCGGCAATATTCTTAAATTCTACGACTTATTTCCCGCTTATTTATTTTTTAAATTAAACCAAGCATCCAATCCCGGATAGTAAGCAATGTCATCTAATTCTTCTTCAATCCGAAGCAGCTGATTGTACTTAGCGACCCGGTCGGTTCTGGCCGGTGCACCGGTCTTAATCTGGCCGGCATTAACCGCTACTTCAATATCGGCAATCGTTGCATCCTCGGTTTCACCGGAACGGTGGGAAACAACCGCAGTATAGCCTGCCCGATTTGCCATCTTAATAGCATCAAAGGTTTCGGTCAAAGAACCGATCTGGTTCACCTTAATCAAAATCGAGTTCGCACAGCCTTCTTCAATACCTCTGGATAAGCGAGCAGTATTGGTAACGAATAAATCATCGCCCACTAACTGAATTCTCTTGCCCAAACGTTCCGTCAAAAGTTTCCAGCCCTCCCAGTCGTTCTCATCCAGGCCATCTTCAATCGAAATAATCGGGTATTTGTCAACCAGCTTCTCATAATAATCAACCATTTCCAGTGCCGTCCGGTAAATCTTGTCGCCGCCCTTGGCCTCGGTTTCCCCTTCAAAATAATACTTGCCACATTCATCGCAGAAAAGCTCCGAAGCTGCTACGTCCAGCGCAATCCGGAAGTCCTTGCCCGGCTCATAACCAGCCTTAGAAATGGCTTCCATAATCAGGTCAAGTACATCCTCAGCCGTTGCCAAATTAGGTGCAAAACCACCCTCATCGCCAATTGCCGTCGATAAGCCTTTGGCTTTCAAAACCGACTTTAAGTTATGATATACTTCCGCACAGCTGCGCAGTGCTTCACTGAACGACTCTGCGCCCACTGGCATAATCATAAACTCCTGAAAATCAACGGTATTATCGGCATGCTGTCCGCCGTTTAAGATGTTCATCATCGGTACCGGCAAAGTATAGCTATTAAAACCGCCCAAATACTGATAAAGCGGCATATTCAGCGCTGCTGCTGCTGCCTTAGCCACCGCCATCGAAACTGCCAAAATAGCATTGGCACCCAGCTTCGACTTATTCTCCGTGCCGTCCAAATCCAGCATCAATTCGTCAATATATCTTTGATCCAAGGCATTTAAGCCAATCAATTCTTCGGCAATGATTTCATTGACATTATCAACTGCGTTTAATACGCCTTTGCCCATGTAGCGCTCGCCGCCATCCCGCAGTTCAACCGCCTCAAACTCACCAGTCGATGCTCCCGAAGGAACCGATGCCCGTCCCAAATAAAGACGATTGGTTTCTTCGTTCAATACGGTAACATCCACCTCGACCGTGGGATTTGCTCTTGAGTCCAATACCTCTCTGGCAAGTACATCTGTAATTTCAAGATAACCTTTCATTGATTAATCTCCTTTCAAAATGCTTTTGTGCACAATTTTTAAACTAAGGCATACGCAACATCCATTTGCCTTTCCTTTATAGTATACCTGATACTGTCAAAAAATCAAGAATTTTCTTAATAAAATACTCAACTTTCCCATGTTCGCCAGAACCATCTTTTTTAGACTCGTTGCATGGACTCACTCTTGCGATTTGCAAAGCAAATCACAAGAGTGAGTCCATGCAGACTGCCCGCCCGGGCAGAAGTGCGTAGCGCTTCGATCAGGGGCATCCGCTCTCCGAGCGGGATAGGGTCAAAAAAGATTAGCAGAGTGCTATTTTTACTGCGTTACCCGTTGAATGTTTTTAGCAAAGTTCTGATTGCCGGCAATGACCACAGCATAATTGAGGAACAGTACATCATCAAAGCCCTGTTCCACCGCATAGGCCGCAGCGTTTGCCTGAAAATGCCGAGGATCAACTACATGAATTTCCTTATAATGATTCATCAAAAACGGAATAAAAGCATTGCCGTAAGAATCCTTAAACACCAAGATTTTCCGGTCAGTATCAACATTAGTCGTAATCACCGACAGCGGCTCATCACCGCTTAAAAACACCAAATATTTATTCTTAAAGCTTGGCTTGCCATAATTTTCATTGATGACATTCCAGTTGAGCAAACCACCTTTGGAAGTATGAATTTGAAAGGTCGACTCGACTAACGGCATAAACACCTCAACCGTGTCGGGATTTGCCGCTATCTTGGCGCTTCGGGTCTTATCATACAGGGTACCTAAAAATCCCGGGAACTCCTTTTTTTCATACTTATCCAAAGTAACTGGCGAAAAACCGGCCGCCTTCACAAAAGCCTCATAAGCGTAATACGCTCCCCTTGCCGTCCAGTGGTGATCCGAGCGAAAATATAAATAATCCTGATAATGCGAAAGCAGTGAACTTCTGGCATCAACCGGCGTAATCTGCGAACTGAAAAAACTATTAATCACCTGAATTGCTTCTTCCTGTGAACTGCCCATTTCCCGGTATTTTTTATTAGGAATAAACTCAATATGACTGGGTGCTACCAGCGAAAAAACCCGCATTGTTTCCGGCATTTTAGCAGCAAACTGATTAATGCTTTCTGCGTAAAACTGACAGGACGCTGACCGATAGCCGAATATTTCGTAAGCAGCATCTTTGAGCACCAAAAAATTGCTCTTGACTTCGCCAGCTTCATTATCTTGGGTATCTTCAATGACCGTTTCCATATTCGGTGCTGCCTGCTCCGAAGCAGCAGCGGACGGCTTTGTTTCCTCTGGATGCCGCGCTAAATACTCGGCAATTTGCCGCCGGGCATAAAGCTTGACCCGATCGTTCAAATCGCTGATGCTGCTGACCAAACCAGCCTGAGCGGTCATCGTTTCTGTTTCGACCGTATCTGTAGACTTTTCATGCTCGGCAGCAGGAACTTCTTTCGCATCTTTCCCCTGCTCCTGCGCCTTATCTGGATCAGCCGCAAATTGATCGCCCGTTTTTAAAGTCAAAATTTCAGCTTCATCCTCACCGGCCATTCCTTTTAAGGCCATCAGCTTATCATTCAGACCAATCCAACTATCCCGGAACATAAAGCGGTCGGCATAAAAGGTTTCAATCCCACTGAAAAAATCACCGTTTGTAAGAGTTTCCGTCGAAAATTCTGGAAACTTAGCCAATGTCCTGTTCTCCGCCGCCGAAATCTCCGCCTTGTTATATAAAAACAAGTTCATAATGCCCATCGCCAGCAGACCTAACACAAATAATACAACATTTAATTTTTTAATCATTCCCTTTTTCCTTCTTTGTTACCACTGATTAAAAGCGAAAATATAAAAACGGATTATAGGTTCGACCGACCAGCATCGCTACCGCCGCAAAGAAAAGCCCACCGTTGAGCACCAGTAAAAGTGGTGTTTCGCCCAGCCGCAGCCGCCTCCACACAAATGCAAAAAGCGGCGTGCAGGCAATTAATGCTAAAATAATAAAATAAAGATTATTGGTAAACACAATTTCAAGCTGCAAGTTCCAAACCGGAAGTCCCGCCAAACCAAACATTTGACGCAAATAACCAAGCCCCTCTTTTAACGATTCAAAATAGAAAAAGACCCAGCCGACCAAAGTAATGAATATACAGTAAATATGGCCGAAAACCCTCGGCATTTTCCAGCCGACTGTCTGGCTCAAAATCCGTTCCACCCCAATCAGCACACCGTAATAAAGCCCCCATACCACAAAGTTCCATGATGCGCCATGCCACAGACCCGTTAAGAACCAGACAATAAACAAGTTGCGAAAAACATGGCGGCGGTTTCCACCTAACGGAATATACAGATAATCGCGGAAAAATGAACCCAGCGAAATATGCCAGCGCCGCCAAAAGTCTGTAGCCGAGGTTGAAACATAGGGGTAATTAAAGTTTTCCTTATAGGTAAAGCCAAACATCTTGCCCATGCCAATTGCCATATCCGAATAGCCGGAAAAATCAAAATAAATCTGAAAAGAAAAAAACAAAATCCCCAGCCATGAACCCAGCACCGATGCATTTTGACCGCCGACCGTTAAAAGACCTTCGCCCAAAGCTCCGGCTGTATTGGCAATGATTACCTTTTTGGCCAGCCCCAAAATAAAGCGGTTGACACCGCTGCTGAAATCATCCAGCTTAAAGACCCGATTATCAATTTCATTGGCAATATCGACATAGCGGACAATCGGCCCGGCTACCAGCTGATGAAAGAGTGATACGAACAGCATGAACTTGGAAAAAGAATGCTGTGCCTTGGCCTCGCCCCGGTAAACGTCAATCGTATAAGAAATTGTTTGAAAGGTATAAAAAGAAATTCCAATCGGTAGGGAAAAGCCCTTATATTCCATCGGCAGGCCAGTCAGCGCCGCAATCGTACCGGCAATCATGCCAGAATATTTAAATACTGCCAGCAAGCCTAAGTTCAGCACCAAAGAACTGACCACTGCCGCTTTGGCCTGCCACCGACCGCGATGGCTTTCAATAATCAAGCCATGAAAATAATCAATTGTGGCACTGAAAATCAATAAAGTAATCCAAACCGGCTCACCCCAAGCGTAAAAAATCAAAGACGCTATGACCAGTACCCAGTTCTTGGCGTTGCGGGTTGGCATTTGATAATACACCAACAGACACACCGGCAAAAATACGAATATAAAAAAAAGACTTGAAAATACCATCGTTTCCTCTTCCTGCTAAAATAATTCTTGTGCTGTTTTACTGTAATCGCCGCCGCCGGCGGCGTTGCTTTCCCTATTTTAGCCTATAAGAATTCGGCTGTCAAGTTAAAAAACAATGAAGAGTACACGCTCCCCAAAACTTAAAATTCCGCTAAATTTTTGGCTTGCTATTTCCGTTCTTTTGCTTTATACTAAATTTGTTCTTTGTACCGCTTTAAGCAGTTTTCCGTATCTTTCCCGGGAACAGGACAGCCGGATAAAAACGAAGGGCGGAGAGTTTCTAAAAATTATAATATATCTATTCTTAGGAGGTTCTATGAAAAAACTACAAAAACATATCGTAATTTGTCTGGTTTTTATCCTGACACTTAGTTTTATCCAACCTGCGGACGCAACCAGTTATTCCAACTTTACGACCAAACAAAGTTATTCTTCGTTTGCCGATGTACCGGAAAATGCTTGGTTTTACTCCGGTGTAAAGGTGGCTTATGAACTGGGTTTAATGAAAGGCAGTTCCGCTTATACCTTTAACCCAAACGGCAATCTGTCCGTGGCCGAAGCCGTTACTTTGGCCGTCCGTTTATATCAAACTTATAATGAGTACACCCCAACCGAACCTGCCCAGACCGGGCCGTGGTATCAAAGCTATATTGATTTTGCCATTAGTTTCGGAATTTTAAACGGTTCCTATTTTTCTGATTATAATGCACCCATTAACCGGACGGACTTTGCTTCTATCTATAATGGAATCCTTCCAGATACGGATGAAGAGATCAATCCCGATATCACACTTTTCAATATTCCTGATGTTAATGACGGCGACTTTGAAGCAGACAGTATTTTGCGCATGTACTCCTGTGGTATTATGACCGGCGATAAGACTTTACGCTTTTATCCAAATTCAAGCATCACCAGGGCGGAAGTAGCTACCATCGCCGCTCGAATGGCTGTTCCTTCATTCCGCAAAAAACTTACCTCTGCTGATATTTCTAATCACAATGATAACAGTAATATCGCTAATAACGATAATAACGGAATTGTCGAAAAACATGTCAACCGTAACTATGAATGGTTCGTCGATCAAAATCAAACCGGCCCTTACAGCCATGAAAACTGTGGACCGTCTGTTACTTCGATGATTCTGAAATGGTTCAGCCAAGCCAATAGCGTTACTGCCGAAACACTTCGTTCCTGGATTCGGCCAAACGGCGGCTGGTGGTTCACCGACGATATCGAATCTGTTATGGGCAGTTATCAAGTGCCCTATGACCGGAAAAACTTTAACGAGATTTCTCAGTTGGTAGAATCCTTAAACAAAAATCGGATTATCTTGGTTTGCCTGGACGGTTATTATTTGAGCGAGGATTATGCTTCTGTCGGTTCTGGACATTTTGTCATTATCAAAGGCTATATCAACCAGAACGGTATGATTAGTTTTGAAACCTATAATCCGGACAGCCGCAAGGATTACTACTATCCGGCCGATAACATTTTCAAAGCCTGTCAGGAATGGTGGCCATATTACTACGAAATCGGTTATTAAAAGAAGTAAAAATTAAAAACGCATATCAAAAAGGCGCTGTCCGGGAATCTCCGGCAGTGCCTTTTTGATCTCGTTTTTTTCTGTTTGCTTGTTCTGCTGTTTGCTTATTCTTACTGCGGCAGCACTATTTTCTGACCAAATCCAAAGTATCCCTGGCAATCATCAGTTCCTCATTGGTCGGAACTACCCAAATCGCAACCTTGGAATCATCAGCCGAAATCAGGGCTTCACTTCTGGTCTTATTTTTCTCTCGGTCTAATTTAATCCCAAAAAACTCCAAATCGCCTACTAAGCGCTCTCTCATCTCCGCCGAATTTTCCCCGATTCCGCCAGCAAAACAAATTGCATCAACCTTGCCCAGCTCAGCCATATAACCACCCAAATACCGCTTGGTCCGGTTGACAAACATATCCAGCGCCAGCTTCGCTCGCTCATTGCCGCTGGCTGCCGCATTTTCCAAATCTCTGGCATCGCTGCTCACACCGGAAATACCCAAAAAGCCGGATTTTTTATTCAACATCTGGTTCATATCATTGGGCTGAATCCCTTCCTTTTCCATTAAAAAGGTCAGAACCGTCGGATCTAAATCACCGCTGCGAGTCCCCATAACCAGACCTTCAAGCGGAGTCAGTCCCATCGAGGTATCCAAACATTTTCCATTTTTGACCGCGGCCAGCGAAGAACCGTTGCCCAGATGCACCGTGATGATATTCATCTCATCCTGCGGCTTTTTCAGCAGTTCAGCCGTCCGGCGGGTGATATATTTATGGCTGGTACCGTGAAAACCAAATTTGCGAATTCGGTATTTTTCATAGTATTCATACGGAATCCCGTACATATAGCTGCTGGCTGGCATCGTCTGATGGAAAGAGGTATCAAACACCGCCACATTCGGCTTGCCCGGAACCAATTCTTCGCAGGCTTCAATGCCCATCAGGTTAGCCGGATTGTGCAGCGGGCCAAACTTAACATATTCGCGAATAACATCTTTAACATGTCCGTCAATAATCGTCGAATCGGTCAATTCCTCGCCGCCGTGCAGCACCCGATGGCCGATTGCATTAATCTCATCCAGCGAGGAAATCAATCCCTTCTTGGGATCAAGCAAAGCATCAAAGACATGCTTCATTGCCGCTTTGTGATCCTTCATATTTTCTTCTACTACATATTTTTCCTCGCCAACTGTCTGCACCAATTTAGAGCCATCAATGGCAATCCGCTCAACCAGACCCTTACCCAAAACAGTTTCATTGGTCATGTCAAACAATTGATATTTCAGTGATGAACTTCCGCAGTTAATAACTAATATCTTCATTCCTCTCTCCTTTTAAGCCTGTGCCTTTTTATATTGTGCCTGAACAGCCGTAATCGCTACTACTCCGGTAATATCCTCAGCCGTTGCGCCTCGGGATAAATCATTAATCGGGGCAGCGATTCCCTGCGTAATCGGGCCGTATGCTTCCGCTTTCGCCAAATACTGCACCAATTTATATGCAATATTGCCGGCATCCAAATCCGGGAATACCAGCACATTGGCTTTGCCCGCTACCTTGCTGCCTGGCGCTTTGCTCTGGCCGACTTTGGCAATAATAGCTGCATCCGCCTGCAATTCGCCATCAATTTGATACTGCGGATATTCTCTTTGTGCAATCTGAGTTGCTTCTACCACTTTATCGACATCCGGATGTGAGGCGCTGCCCTTGGTCGAGTGGCTGAGCATGGCAATCATCGGTTCTCCGCCAATCAGCATTTTAAAGCTTTCAGCCGAACTGCCGGCAATGGAGGATAACTCCTCGGCTGACGGACTTTGATTTAAGCCACAGTCAGCGAATAAGAAGGTGCCATTTACGCCCAAATCACAGTTCGGAACGGAAATGATAAAGAAGCTGGACACAATCTTAACATTTGGCGCCGTTTTTAAAATCTGCAGCGATGGCCGCAGCACATTGGCGGTTGAGTTGACCGCTCCGGCTACCATACCGTCGGCATCCTGCATTTTTACCATCATTACGCCCAAAAACAAAGGATCGGTCTGTAAAAGTTCTCTGGCTTTTTCCCGGGTCATACCCTTCTTCTCGCGCAAAGTAAATAATTTTTCGGTATAACTGTCTAACTTATCAAAGCCTTGCGGGTCCACAATCTCAACACCAGTAAGGTTTAAGTCTCCTGCTTTTTCCCGGATTTCTTTTTCGTTTCCAATTAAAATAACCTTCGCAATGCCTTCCTTCATTACCTGTTCGGCCGCGGTCAAAGTACGGATATCCATTGCCTCAGGCAGGACAATTGTCTGCAGGTCTTGTTTTGCCTTGTTTTTAATTCCATCAATAAAACTCATTTGCAACTCCTTTCAAGCTCTCTGCTCTGCGTATGTTTACAGTTCAACTTTCTGCAAAGTTGAACTTATATCCTTTTAATTATAGCACAAAGTATGTGGGAATAAAAGTTCCTTTTCGATTTTTTGTTTTTCCGCTTGGCAAAAGGCTTCGGTTTATAGACAATTTTCAAACTCCATGCAAGAATTGCCGCAGAATTTTCTCGCGCTGATATCAAATTTATGGTATTATAGCTATAAGCCCAAGCCAAAATGAAAGGAGGCCTGCCATGCTGTTTTTACAAACCGAACGTTTATGGCTGCGAAATGTAGAAGAAAAAGATGCCGCTGATCTGACGTTTGCAAACAGCGGCTTCAACGCTTATCACAGAAAGGAAAATCATGAAAACCGCTGCCATTATCGCTGAATATAACCCGTTTCATCTTGGTCATGCCTATCAGCTTTCTAACATTAAAGCTGATTTTGTGATTGCCATTATGAGCGGCAATTTTGTGCAAAGAGGCGAGCCAGCAGTCTTTGACAAATGGCTGCGAACAGAAGCGGCTCTATCAGCGGGCATTGATTTGGTACTGGAACTGCCGGTTTCCGCTGCTGCTGCCAGTGCCGAGTACTTTGCCACCGAAGCAGTTTTTTTACTGGAGCAAAGTCAAGTCGTTGACGAGCTTTATTTTGGTGCGGAATGTCCTGACCTGCCGCCGCTGCAAGCCTTAGCCGAAATTCTGACCGCCGAAAGCACCGAGTTTTCGGCAGCTTTAAAAAGCAGCTTAAAAACCGGCCGCTCCTATGCCGCCGCCCGGCAGGAAGCAATCGAAAGCCTGTTCCCCAATGCCGGTTACAGCCGGATTCTCAAAGGTTCTAATAATATCTTATCCATTGAATACTTAAAGGCGCTGACGGCTGTCCGCAGCCAAATCACGCCGCATTTAATTCAAAGGCAAGGACAAAGCTATTTGGACGAAAACTACCAGCCAAATACTTTTCTATCCGCCACCGCCATCCGCCGTCTGCTTCAGGCAAACGACCAAACCAAATTAAGCACCGCTCTGCCGGCCGCTTCTTTTCAACTGCTGCAAGCAGCCAAAGCACAAAAAAACGGACCGATTTTCCCGGAGGATATCTATCCGTTTGTTCAATTCTTATTAATGCAGCAGGATTCGGCCGCTTTGCTCCATCTGCGTGAGCAAAAGCCCGAACTCATGAACCGCCTGCTGACTGCTTTGGACTTAGACTTGCCCTTTGCCGACTATATCAGCGCCTGCCGCTCCCGCAACTTCCCCGCTGCCGCCGTTAAACGAGCACTCCTGAATATTTTCTTAAATCAACGCCCGCCCTTGCCGCCGACTGAAGAAAACAGTTATCTGCGGATTCTCGGCCTGCGCCGCTCCGCCGCACCGCTGCTGCGCCGCTTGCAGAAAGTTTCACGTCTGCCAGTAATTACCAATACTCGGCACGCCAAAAAACTATCCGCCGCCGCTTTGGTTCGCTGGCAGAATGAACTGCGCTGCGATCGGCTTTATGCCCGGCTGACTGCCCAAAAATACAAGCGTCCGTTTCTGCCGCCGGAGCAAAGAAATCCGGTTGTTATTTGACAGCAGCCATATCTATTCCTTTAAAGCCTCGCGGTTTTCTTCAATCGTATCTAATTGGCCGGCCAAAGTTTTTTCAAACTTGGAATAATCGGCATTGGACTGATTGAGTAAAGCGGTGATTGTTTTCTGTGCTTTTTCCAAAAGTTCATCGGTATAGCGATACGCCTCACGGCGGATTTCTTCGCTTTGCCTATAGGCCTTATCCAAAATCGCCTCCGCCTTGGCCTGCGCCTGCCGGGTAATCTCATGCTCATCAACCAAAGCTTTTGCCCGGTTAATCGCTTCTTCTTCTATTTCAGCTAACTTTTCCTTGGCAATCGACATCATATGCTCCCGGTCATCAATAATCGCATTGGCTCTTTTGATTTCCTCGGGCAGCGCCAGCCGGATTTGGGTGATAAACTCATCCATCACATCGCTTCGCACCACCACTTTATTGGACTGAAACGGCAAGGCATTGCTGTCATTTACATACACTTCCATATCATCGATAATATCAAACACTTTGCTGTTCATTCTTTACTCCCATCTTTCTTAATACCGCCTGTTTGGATAATTCCGGCACCATATCACCAATTTCTCCGCCAAAAAAAACCGCTTCTTTCACAAAAGTAGAACTGATAAAGGAATATTTGGCGTTAGACACCAGAAATACCGTTTCTGTCTGCGGGCTGAGCAGGCTGTTGCCCTGCGCTAACTGCAATTCATACTCAAAATCAGACACCGCCCGAAATCCCCGAATAATGGCATCCGCATTTTCTCTTTCGACGAAGCGAACCAATAATCCGGTAAAAAATTCCACCCTCACATTCGGCATATCCTTGGTCAGTGCCTTTAGCAATTCATTTCTTTCTTCCAAGCTTAATAATGATGTTTTATGCGGATTCACTGCCACGGCAACAATCAATTCATCCGCCAATTTAGATGCCCTAACAATAATATCCATATGTCCGTAAGTCGGCGGATCAAAACTGCCGGCATACACTGCTTTTTTCATATTATTTCCTCGTTCCGTCCCTCAATAAGCCTAAATAACCTGCCGTCAAAAACATCGTTTGCCTTATAGACAACTGTTTCTTTACCGACTTAAACATTAAAGCGCATAAATATATATTGATTGGTTTTAAATTTTTTATATTTTTCAACTTTTATTGTATCATATTTCTCTAAAAAAGAAAAGTCAAAACCACTCTTTGTTTCGGCAATAATCAAGGCATCCTCGGCCAGCAGTTTTTTTTCGATTAAAGCCTTGATTGCCCGCTGGTACAAATCCTCCTCCTGATAGGGTGGATCCAAAAAAACAAGATTTAGCTTTACACCGGCGTTCTGGATTTTTTCCAAGCCGCCTGAAAAATCACCGGTCAAAACCTGTGCTTTCTCCTTTAGCTTAGTTCGCTGCAAATTATCCTTGATCACCTCAACTGTCGCTTTGTTTTTCTCGCAAAAATAAGCGCAACATGCTCCCCGGCTGAGTGCTTCAATCCCCAGCGCTCCGCTACCAGCAAAGGCATCCAATACCGTTCGCTCATAAATTTCCGCCTGAATCATATTAAACAGCGTTTCCTTCAAGCGGTCAGCCGTTGGTCTGACCTGATCGCCTTTCGGCGCTTTCAGCGGAATCCCTCTGGCCGCTCCTGCCACTACTCTCATTGTGTACTCCTTACTCTTAATTTTCCCCTGATTGCAAGCTCCGTTTTCTGACGAACGGGCGGTCTGCCCCTAATTGAAGCAACTTGCGCTTTTGCCCGGGCGGGCGGTCTGCCCTGATCGAAGCGCTCCGCACTTCTGCCCGGGCGGGCGGTCTGCCCTGATCGAAGCACTCCGCACTTCTGCCCGGGCGGGCGGTCTGCCCTGATCGAAGCACTCCGCACTTCTGCCCGGGCGGGCGGTCTGCCCTGATCGAAGCGCTCCGCGCTTCTGCCCGGGCGGGCGGTCTGCCTGTCAAAATTTATGTTTTCAGATGAATACTTGAATTTCCCTAAAAACCATCCCACCGAATATAGGGAAATTATTATATCGACAAAATCTCCCGGCTGCCGCCGTAATACAGCTCCAGCATTTGCTGACGTTCCGGCGAATCACTGATTTCCGCAGCCGCCTGCGAAACCATCTCCAGCACCGGCAAATCCTGATACAAATCCGCCAGTTGCAGCAGCGGCAGTCCATGCTGCTTGATGCCAAATGCATCCCCCGGCCCTCTCATCTTCAAATCATACTCGGCAATCTCAAAGCCTGACCAATGCGCCGCTACAAACTCCAACTTTTCCCGAATTGCTGAATCCTTGGCATCCGATAAAAAAATGCAATAGCTTTGCCGATTGCCACGCCCGACCCGGCCCCTTAACTGATGAAGCTGCGCTAGCCCAAAACGCTCCGCGTTTTCAACCAGCATCACGGTTGCCCGCGGTACATTGACTCCGACCTCCACCACCGTCGTTGAAATCAAAATATCCGTTTCCCCGGCGGCAAAAGCCCGCATGACTTCTTCTTTTTCCGGCTGACCGCCGTATAAATACGCCATCCGCAGCTGCGGATATTTCTTTTGCAGCGCCTGCGCGTAACTGATGACTCCGGTCAGCGCCAGTTCCTCATTATCCTCAACCGCCGGGCAAATAATATATGCCGCTGCGCCGCTCCTGATTTCCTTTTCCATAAACCGGTAAATCTTATCGCGGGCGCTGCCGCTTCTCAAAAAGGACTGCACCGGTATGCGCCCGGTCGGCATGCTTTTAATCACGGAAATATCCATATCCTGATATAAAATCAGAGCTAAAGTTCGAGGAATCGGCGTAGCGCTCATCACCAGAATATGCGGCAGCTTTTCCCGAACGCCTTTCCGGCTTAAGTGCTCCCGCTGCATCACCCCAAAACGATGCTGCTCATCGGTGATAACCAAACCTAAATTGCGGTAAATCGCCTTTTCCTGAATCAAAGCATGCGTGCCGATAATAAAATGTGCCTGACCGCTCGCCATTTGCTCATAAGTTTCTTTTTTTTCTTTGGCTTTGGCTGAACCTAAAAGCAGCACCGTTTTTATGCCAAGCGGCGCCAGCCTTTTTTCCGCCTCCTGAAAATGCTGCACCGCCAGCACCTCCGTCGGTGCCATCAATGCGGCCTGATAGCCGTTTTCAATCAGCATGGCCGCTGCCGCAAACGCCACTGCCGTTTTGCCGCTGCCCACATCACCCTGTACCAGCCGAACCATCCGCCGCCGGCTGCGCAAATCATTTTCAATGGCGGCAACCGTTTCCGCCTGATCCGCCGTCAGGGCAAACGGCAGGCCGGCAATCAGACGCTCAGCCAGTTCCCCTGACCGCAGCGGAAAATCATTCGGCTGCTCCCGGTCAGCTTTTGCCATCCCAGCCCGAAAAAAATAAAACTCATCAAAAACCAGCCGTTTACGGGCAGTTTCCGCCTCCGCCTTGGTTTTGGGAAAATGCAGCTTTTGGTAGCTTTCCCATAAAGGCAAAAGTCCGTATTTTTCCCGCACTGCTGCTTCGATATAATCTTTGACCGGCTGTTCGTCCTCTGGCAGTGATAAAATCTGCTTTAAATACTGTTTCCATTTCTTTTCGCTGATGCCTTTGCGGACAGGATATCTGGCGGAAAGGGGAAAAGCCGACAGTTCCGCCAGTTCTTCTTCGGTAACTACTGCCGGATTAATCAGCTGCCATTCTGCTTTCTGCTGGTGCGGCCGACCCCGTAAAATCAAAATCCGTCCCGGCAGCATCACTTTCGCCAGATAAGGCTGTCGGAAATAGATCACCCGCAGTCGCTGCCCCGACTCGTCGGCTGCATAAAAACTAAGTGCCGTCAGCTTGCCGAAGTATTGAAGTTTGGGCTGGGAAACGATTTTCAGGCGCAAATAATTTTCTTCCTTTTCCTGAATTCCGGCGATATCGGTTACACCGCTAAAAAAATCATAACCCCTAGGATAGCAGGTCAGCAAATCATAAAAAGTCAAAATGCCCATGCCTTGCAGCAGCTTTTCCGTCTTGGCGCCGACTCCTTTTAATTCTCTGACTGCTTTTTGCATTTCTACCTCCGCTTCCTTTAACCGTTAAAAATCACTGCTTGCTTTCTCAACTTTCCCGCACTGAATCCACAAACTCAGCCGCTGTTAATATACCTGATTTTTAAAAACTCCGCTTTCCCATGTTTGATAAAACCAGTTTTTTAGGCAGATTGCTCGTCCGGACAGGAGTACGGCTTCATTCAGCGCCAGTTACCCGCTTGGACAAAAGCGCAGCTTCATTCAGTGCCGCTTGCTCACCTGAACAAAAGCACGTCTTCATTCAAAGCCAGGTGCTCGCCCAGACAAAAGTACAGCCTCATTCAGTGCCGCAATGCAACCCTGAGAGAGTTGAGTTAAAAGGCAAGCTTTTTCTATTTTTGAAAAAGCTTGCCTGAACTGGAATTCTTTTTAATTTTCCGGCCACTCATCCGCTAACTGCCGCTCCCGCAGCAGCACCTCGACCGCCGGATTTTCAGTCAGCCGTCAACCCTTCCCTCCGTCTGATAATAAGCTCTATTCTACGGAAATAAGGTAATAATATAAGGGCTGGCCGCCAAACTGAACGGCCACATCCGCCGCCGGATATTTTTCCCGGAGAGACTCCGCCGCCTGCTCGGCCACTTCCGCTTGAACGTCTTCTCCATAATAAAGAGTGATGATTTCACTGTCCTCATCTACCAGTGCCGCTGCCAGTTCCTCAACCGCCGTATCAACATCCCCAGCTACCGCCAAAATTTTGCTTTCATCCAGAGCAATAATATCGCCGGTTTTAATTGTTTTGCCCTCAAACTGCGTATCTCTGACAGCATAGGTAACCTGACCGGATTTAATCGCTGCCATTGCTTCCAGCATGGTTTCCTTATTTTCTTCCGGCGCTGCCCCTTCCTCAAAGGCAATCAGGGCACCGATTCCCTGCGGAACGGTCTTGGACGGAATGACAACCACCTTTCTGTCTTTAACCAAATGAACTGCCTGTTCGGCCGCTAAGATAATATTTTTGTTGTTGGGAAATAAAAACACCGTATCGGCATTAATTTTTTCAATGGCCTGCACAAAGTCCTCGGTGCTGGGATTCATCGTTTGACCGCCGGTAATGACCACGTCAACCCCCAAATCCTTAAATACATTCTCAATTCCCTGACCGGCTGAAACCGCTACAAAGCCGTTTTCTTTTTTCTCCATCGGCCGCTCCGGCTCGGCTTTGACTTCCGCCTGCTGTGCGGCAATTTCATGTCCATGCTTAATCAGCTGCTCGGTGTGCTGAATCCGCATATTTTCAATTTTCAAATTGGATAAGTAGCCAAGCGTTAAAGCCTTTTGCAGAGCCAGACCCGGATTTTCGGTATGAACATGAATCTTAATCAAATCATCATCGCAAACCGCCACAATCGAATCACCGATGGTTTCCAAATAAGCTTTCAGCGCTTCGGAATCCTTTTCATTGTCCGCACCCTCTTTCGTGTTAATGATAAACTCGGTGCAATAGCCAAACTCAATCGAATCCGTTGCCTCCTGAAAAACATGGTTAAACTCTTTTTTCCCGCTGCCGGCTATTTGCTCACCAAAATCAAAGCTAACCTCGCCGCCGCCAGCCAATGCCTTATAGGCACCCTCTAAAATATAGCAAAGCCCCTGTCCGCCGGCATCTACCACGCCCGCTTCTTTCAGTACTGGTAATTGGTTCGGTGTGTTTTCCAGCGCTTTTTGAGCATGCTCTAAAATCTTGGGAAAGTTCTCCAAAATATCATTATCTTCCAAAGCTAATTCTGCCGCTTTATTGGCCATTTCCTTGGCTACCGTCAAAATCGTTCCTTCCTTTGGCTTCATGACTGCTTTATAAGCAGTTTCCACGCCACGGTTTAAAGCCCCCGCGATAATCATTGCATCCAGCTCCCGATGCTGCTCAATCCCTTTGGCAAAGCCCCGCAACAGCTGTGATAAAATCACCCCGGAATTGCCTCTGGCACCACGCAGCGAACCGGAAGAAATTGCCTTGGCAATTGCCTTCATATCGTCGTTTTCAAGCTGCTCCACTTCCCGAGCCGCTGACAGAATCGTCATCGTCATGTTGGTTCCGGTATCACCGTCCGGTACCGGAAAAACATTTAGCTCGTTTACATATTCCTTTTTTATTTCCAATAATTTCGCACCCGCCAAGAACATATTCCGGAAGGTTTTTGCGTCAATTTTTTGAACTTTCATTCCATCCTCCTGCTTACTCATCAACCCGGACGCCTTCTACAAAAACATTGATCTGCTTTACTTTCATGCCGGAAAATGTTTCCAGTTTATATTTAACCGTACTGATCAAATTTTCAGTCACCGCCCGGATATTAACGCCGTATTCAATAATGATATGAAAATCAATGCACAATTCATTATCCTCAACCATAACATTGACGCCCCTAGTCAGCGCCGTCCGGCTCAGCATTTTTACAATCCCGTCTTTGAGGCTGACCATCGCCATGCCGACAATGCCGTACAACTCGATCGCCGATAAGCCCGCCATCTGGGCAATAACCTTGGTATCAACCACGACCGAGCCCAGTTCTGTTGTATATCTCATGCTCATAATTACCTCCTCGTCCTGTTTCCTGTAAACTATAAAGAAAGCCCCTCTGCTTTTTCAGTGTAAACAGAAAGCTCTTCCTTAAATTATCTGCATTTTTCCGCACCTGTCAAACCGCTTTTTAACCGGTCATACCCTGCGCAGAAACATGAAACTCCTTAACATAGGAAAATTGATTTATTATTTTACTCAACTTTCCCATGTTCGCCAGAACAGTCTTTTTTAGGCAGATTGCCCGCCCGGGCAGAAAGCGAAGCTTTCGATCAGGGCTCGTTGCTTCCAGAAAGGCTACGCCTTTCGGCGGCGGGCGGGAACGATAGGCAAATTGCGATGCCATCGGCCGAAAGTGGAGTCCATGCACCCGCTCTCTGAGCGGGATAGAGCCAAAAAAGACTATGGGAAAGTTGAGTTATTTTATATAGTATATCATAAATCAAACACCAGCGCCAGAAAAAAATATTATGCTTTGATTCGCTCCCAAATCAAAGCCACAACCTCATCAATACTTTTATCGGAAGTATCAATCTCAAATGCGTCTGCCGCCTTGCGCAGCGGTGATTCCTGCCGGTTCCGGTCACGCTCGTCCCTCTCTTTAATCTCCGCAATAATGGTTTCCAGTTCCGCGGTTTGTCCTTTTTCCTGTAATTCCCGGCAGCGCCTTTGCCCGCGCACTTCTGCCGAAGCTGTTAAAAATATTTTATGTTCGGCCTCCGGCAGCACAACCGTGCCGATATCCCGGCCGTCCATCACCACTGACTGACTGTCCGCAATCTGCTGCTGCAGCCGCACCATCGCCTGCCGGACTTCCCGGATTGTACTGATCTTAGAGGCTCGTTCACCGACCTCCTGCGTCCGCAGCTGTTCACTGACATCTTCATCCTGTAAATAAAGGCGCTGAACACCATCCTCGTATTTCAAAATAATCGGCGCATTTTCCGCTAACTCCGTTAATTCCTGCCGATAGGCCTCCACATCGCTGTCTTTTTCCAAAACAAGACCCCGGCGCAGCGATAAAAGCCCAACCGCCCGGTACATCGCACCGGTATCAACATAAACAATCCCCAGCCTCCCGGCCAGTTCTCTGGCAATTGTACTTTTACCCGCCCCCGACGGCCCGTCAATTGCAATTTTCATGGTTTGGTTCCCCCAATCCGGTCGTAAATCTTTTGCTTCCTCTAAATATACATGGCAGGGTTTGCGCTTCATCTCGGCCAATAACAAAACCCGGATGCATCGCCTAAGGCTGCCCTCTACCTCCATCTCAGTATAACAAGCTAACGCCGTCTGTGTCAATCCCAGATTTCTGGCTGCTCTGGCCGGATACACCGCTGTTAGGTCTTTGGTTGCTGAAAAAAAGACAGCTACCATTTCTTCTTCGGTCAGCAGGTTTCTGACCATAATTTCTGTCAGCAGCTTTTCGGTTTGACCAAGAATTTCCGCTGCCGTATTTTCCTTTACCGTAATCGCCCCGCGAATGGCTTTCATTTCTTCTCCTTATCCGGGCAGGGTTGAATCCCCGCCAAATATCCGGTTGAAAACGCAATCTGCAAATTAAAGCCGCCGGTTAATGCATCCACATCAATCATCTCTCCGACTAAATACAGCCCTTTAGCCAGCTTACTTTCCATTGTTTTCGGATTGATTTCCTTAACCCGCACGCCGCCGCGGGTAATGATTGCTTCGGTAAAACCCCGCGTTCCCTTAATTTCAAACTCCAATCTTTTTAATCCGGCTGCCACAGCCTGTCTTTCTTTTTTGCTGATTTGAGCCGCCGGCTTCTCTGCTGCCAGCCCGCAGCGCTGAAAGAAAAGCAGGAGCAGCTTATGCGGCAGGAGCGAAGCCCATGCCGTTTCTATGGTTTGATCCGGCTGCGCCGCCAGCTCTCTGACAAGTCTGTCTTCCAGCATTTCAGGGCTAAGCGCTGGCTTGAGGTCAATCAGCCCCTTAACTGCGACCGGCTGTTTCGGCAAATAACTGGATGCCGACAGCGCCAAAGCACCGCCCAAACCAAACGGTGTAAATTGAATTTCCCCTCGACCGGCAAAAAGCTGCTTTTTGCCCTCCACTATCCGAAACTCGATATTTTTTAAAAGCAGGGGCGAGGCTGCTGCAAAATCTCGTTCCGCAGTTTCCAGCGGCACCAGCCCCGGTGTCATTTCTTCCATACTATGCCCGGCCTGCGCCGCCAGCCGATAGCCGTCGCCAGTCGAGCCAGTCGCCGGATAGGCTAAACCGCCGGCTGCCAAGATTACCCGCCCGGCCAAAATACTTTCACCGCTGCTTAAACGAACCCCGGCAATCCGTCTTTCCCCGGCATTTTCTGCCATCATCAACTCCCTGACGATTTCTTTTTTACGGACAGTCACGCCGCCAATCGCTAACTGCTTTTCCAAAGTTTTCAGGATATCGCTTGACTTATCCGAGCGGGGAAAAACCCGACCGCCCCGTTCTGTTTTCAGCGGACAGCCGGCCTGCTCAAAAAAAGCCATCAACTGATGACTGGACAAGGCATACAGCGCCCCGTAAAGGAATTTGGCATTCGTTGGTATATTTTCTAATATTTCATTGGTAGCGGCCAGATTAGTCAAATTGCACCGCCCCTTGCCGGTAAGATATAGCTTTTTCCCAATTTTTTCATTTTTTTCCAGCAAAAGCACGCGCTGCCCCTGTCCAGCGGCAGCGATTGCCGCCATACAACCGGCAGCACCGGCTCCCACTACCAGCGTATCCCAATCCCGGCCGCTTTCATTTCTTTTTTTCATCCCGATTTCCTTTTAAATACAGGGAAGTCAGGTTATTTGACCCCAAATCTTCATACACCTGATATTCCTGCCAAATATTTTCCAGCTGCTCCAAGCTGGCAATAATCCTGTTTTTTCGCTTTAACGACATCGCCACGATAATGGCATTCACCACGCTCATCGGCGCAACTAGCGAATCCACGATCGAAGCCATTTCCGTACTGGCAAACAGCGCCACATCCGCAAACTCCATCCCCGGTGACTGATCGCAGTCGGTCAGGAGAATCACTTTTGCCTTTTGGGACTGCGCAAAAGACAGCGCATGTAATGTCCGCTTGGAATAACGCGGAAAAGTAATGCCGATCAGTACATCATCTTCATTGATTCGCCTTAAATTTTCAAATATTTCCGTACTGCTGTTGCTGTTGATAACTTTGACATTGTCAAACATCAGATTAAAATAAAAGCCCAAAAAATTAGCCAATGCCGCACTGGCTCTGACCCCAACAATATAGCATCGTCTGGCATCCAAAAGATATTGAATGGCCTGATTAAACTGGTCTTCCCGCATTTCATCCAAGGTTTGTTTAATTCTTTCCCGGTCAATGGTCAGAACATGCTTTAACACGCTGCCGGCTTCAATCTGGTCTTCAATCACTTCCACTCGCTGCATCGAGGTCATCTTCGTTCTGGCGGTTTCCTCCAGCGCTCTTTGCAGCTTAGGATAGCCTTCATAACCCAATTCATTAGCAAAGCGCACCACCGTTGATTCGCTGACACCAACCACCTGACCAAGTTTAGCCGCCGTCAGGTAAACTGCCTTATCATAATGCTGAGAAATATAACTGGCCAACAGCTTCTGTCCCTTGCTCAATTCAGGAAACTTTTCCCGAATTCTGGACAAAATATCATTTTCTCTTAACATTTCCTTTTCGCCTTTCTGCTTGCTTTCCGATTTTTGCTTGAAATAAACCAAGTCGCAAACAGAAAAATCCTTTTTCTCGTTTGCCGTGCCGAATCCGCGCTGCGCCAGCCTGTTCCTGCCGCTTACCGCAAAATGAATTGCCCAAGCAAAAATTATTCATTTTTTATTATATCGCACTTTCTTTCTTATTTCAACAGCTATTTGTTTTCGCTTATTTTTCATTTGTTTCTGCTTGTTTTCTATCGCTGATAGTTTCTTTTGAATCAGCCCTTCATATTTTTTTAACATTTTTTTTGCAAGAAAAAGAAAAAGGAACATCATTGCTATGATTACCGCCGAACGCAGCGGATTTTTCATAAAGTCGGAAACATTGTAGCCAATCACGCTTAACAGCAAAATCATCACCGCTTTTCCGGCAACGACCGCCAGCGAAAAATCCCGTTTTCTAATCTCCGACAGAGCGGCCAAAACCGAAATAACAATCGAAGGCGTAAACGGAAACGAAAACAGCACAATCAACGGAAACGCTCCCTTGCCTTGAATCCATTTTTGAAACCGCTCATATCCTTTTTGCCGGTGCAGCCAAGGAATCAGCCGTTTAGTCCCTAATTTTTTAACCAGCAGATAAACCAATATCGTACCGATGCAAGTGCCGATATAGGACAGCAAATATCCCAGCCCAAAACCAAATCCCATAATATTGACCGTAACCAGCACTGCCAAAGGCAGCGGCGGAAAAAAGGCCTCAATCATGGCCAACAAAATGCCGACCAGAAAACGGAACGGCCCAAAACCATCCATCAGTTTCGTCCAAAACTCCGGTTGGCTGATTAGCTGAATCCACTGCCACATAATTTTTCTCCTCTTGACTATTACCAGAATGCTTTTCCTATTTTTAAAAACTTCCGGCAGCAGTATACCATAATTTCCGCACTTTCTCCAGATTTCTGTGCTAACTGTAATTTTTTTAATTCATTTCTAATCTGATAATGTACGCACCAAATCTAAAAAATCCGATGCGAACCTTGCCCGCAAGCGGATTTATTATTTTTTGTTTATTCTCTTTTGTTTATTCTCTTTTCCTTTGTTTACTCTTTTTTCAGCTTTCTGATAACCTCAAAATACTTTTGGCTAATCTGCTGCAAGGCCGGAATCCGATCGGCCAGCTGGCGGCCGTTTAAAAAATGGTAGAGTTTTCCTTTCCGAGCAGTATTTGCCCGAATCTCAACCGTAATCGTCCGCAGCGGCATATACTGCATCATAACCCGGCCGTTTCCATTTTCTTCCATTATAATATCCGCCGGCTGCGGATAAATCATTCGCCGGTTTAGCTCCGCCGCCAGTCCCCTTGCCCAGTCCGAATCTCCCGCAGTCAGGCAGCTGTCTGTCCAATCCTGCGCCGTAACCGACAGTGTATAGGTATCATAAATCATAATTCCCAGCCGAATGATCAGCAGCACCACAAAAATACAAATTGGAAACACCAATGCACTCTCAATCGTAACCGAGCCCTGCCGCTTATTTTTCAGGCAATTGCTTTTTATTATTTGAGGGCTTTTCTGTTTTTTTATCCTGCTGTTCATGTTCACTGTCCCGCCTCCTTTTTCTGGCAGTGTTTGCACTTGGTCAAACCTCTTTGCTCTGCTTCAGATAGGGGGATTTCCGTAACCTGATGATTGACCTGACTGCATTCTTGCTTTGCATGATAAATGCTCGATGTATCAGTTTTATACACAATATCCGAAAAAATCCAGCCCTTCTTTTGACAGCTCTTACATTCCTTACAGTTATGGAGCTTATCTTTGGCAAACTCATACACCGGCGAATAAATGGAGATGCAGTACCGGTCGGTATGATAGCGCGCCCCCTTTGCGGTGATATACACCATCGGCTCTTCTTCCGATTCCTCCTCGTCCTCTTCTTTTTTCTGATATTTTTCTCCGTCATAGCGCCGGATATTGCCGATATAGCTTTCAATATAAACCGGCTGGCGAATTTCCGCCTGCTTTAAAAAAGGAAGCCGCAAAGGAAAATCATAAAGATAGCGAACATAAAAGCTGGATGCCTTAAAATCATATAAATACCGGCCAAATCCGATACTCAGCCGCTCCGGCTGAAAACCGGAAACACCGGTTAGCTGCCGGCAAACTTTCTGCTTCAAATAATGATCCAAGAAAACCCGGCTGACATAAACCGTGGCTTCGCTTTTGGCAATCCCCGGCAATTCTTGCGGCAGCTTACCGATTTTTTCAGCCATATTACCGGACAGTTCAGCCATTTCCCGAAAATCGGCAAGCAAATCCCCAGCAGCCGGTGGATAGAAGTCAATCGGCTTTTGTACCAATTCACCCGCTTTTTTCTCCATTTTCAAAATATCCTCGGTCTTTAAGCTCTGCCGCTGATAGCTATGATGTGCAAGCAATTCAGACAATTCCAAATGATAGAGCAAATAAGAGTCATAGGCAAAATCCACCGCCGCTTCCGCCGCTGCCCGGCTCAGCCGGTAGTCCATATGCAGATAATTCATCAGGCTGTACAGCACCATCATAGTATAAAACACAATCGGTACCACAATCGCCGCCTCAATCGTTACCGATGCCTTGTATTTCACTAATATCCCCCCTCTGTCTGGACTTCAACCCGGTACTTATCCTCCAGCCATGTGCCAAAGCGCCCCTTTTCCCCAAAGGGCAGAAAAACCGGCCGGTAGCTGGCAGCAGAATTTAGTTCAAAACGCCGCTCGCAGTCCAGTAAATAAAAGTCCGGTACGGTCTGCTGCTGATTTTGCTGAATCAAATCCAGCGCCCGCAGCCACTTCACATCTGCCGGTACAAAATCCGCCAATAAAAACAAACGCAGATAATCCACATAATTCATGCCAATATAGTCCCGCCAGTCTTTTGCCCCGCTTTGCCCTTCGGCTTTCGGCCTGACCGATTTCAGCTTTTGGTCAATCTTTTGCTTTAACAGTTCTTTTTGCTGTTTGATGGTGTCCTTGCCCAATTTATTGAACTCCGTGCCTAATTCGCTTAACTTTTCTTTAATGGCGGTTTTGCCCTTGTTTTCCGTTTCCCGCAGCAGCTTTTCTATTTCCGCCTCTGCCTCGGCAATCGCCTTTTCCGCCGCTTCTACTTTCTTGGTATAGTTTTCTTCTATTTCTTTCCCGGCCTGCTCTATCGGCTGAAATGCTTTTTCGATAATGGCTTTGGCCTGCGCCGGGCTAAGCCCCATGTCGGTCAGCTCCCGCTCGGCTTTTTCCTTACCGGCCGCATAGCCCTGTAATTTTTGCCTGACCGCATTTTCCACACTTTGCCGAATGGAGCGATCCAGCGCCTGAATCTCAGCACTTAATTCTTCCGCTTGCTCCGCTGTTCGGTTTTCCAAGTAATACCGCAAATCGCCAGTCAAACTGCCCGCCAGCGCATTGAGATTATCCTGAAACACTTCTGTTCCCTTTTTCAGCGCTTTTTCAGCCGTTTCCGCCAAAGCCTCCACCGCTTCTAAGGCCACTCCGGACAAAGCCCCCTGCAAAGATGTGTACCAAGTGGCAGCCGTTTTAACCAGCGGTACGCGCTTGCCGCGAAAGAGCATAAAGATATCCGCCCCGGTTTCCAGTGCCGCCCATAAACCGACAATCACTCCGGTTACAATCAGCATTCCTGCGCCCAAGCTCCACCAGCCGGCAATCGCTGCCGCCACCGAGTTCACCGTTGCCATCTTGACCGGATCCGAAATCAGAGCAATCACATTAAACAGAAGGCGGACACCAAATAAAACGGCAATCATCGCCGCCTGATTGGTCGTTTCCGTTCCACCAAAGAGCAAATATTCCAGTTCTCCCCGCCGGGCGTGGTCGCTCTTAGCATAGCCGGAAATCGCCAATTCATCCTCCGGCTGCAAGGCAAAATGGGAAAATACCATAAAATAATATTCATTGACAATAAACTTTTCCGAAAGCTCCCGAAAAGCCTGCTCTGCCTGCTGCAAAAGGCTCTGTGAAATAACGATATCCCTTGTTTTAACCGCAGCCGCTAGTTCCGAGGGCAAACGATTGGTATTTAAGATTTTTTCTCGATCCAAAAACAGCGCCTCCGCCAGTTGATTTTCCGCCGTCTGTCCAATCGCCTGCTGCTTCTGCTCCAAACTGTCGGCATCCTCGCTGCTTTCCATTTCCCGGTAATTTTGATATGACAGCGGAAAATAAAAATACGCATCCGCCCGGTCGGTTAAGAGCGTTTCCCCGGCTGCTTTCCACTCCTCCCACGCCGTATCGTCCCATTCCCGGTCGGCACTCTTGGCGCTTTTATAGGCCGTCAGCAAACTCTGCCCCTTGGCATAAAAGTTTTCTAACTCCTTTAAAATCGCTAAAAAATCCTCTTTTTCCGCCGAGAGTTTTTCCTGTAAATACTTAAAATTGCCAATCCGGCTGACACTGTTAGCCGGGTCGCACTGCCATAACAACTGCTCTATTTCATGGCGCAGGCTGTTTTTCACTGTGCCGCTTAAATCGGCCTGTTCCAGTTCCTGCAAAAAGGCTTTCATCGCCGGTATCTGACTTTTGTAATTATCGGCAATTTCCGCCGCCATTCGTTCCGCATTGCGGTAGGCATCCGCCAAATCATCATCCGGCTGCAAAATCTCGGTCAACTCTCGCTTTCTTTCCGCCAGCTCATTATTTAACTCCATTTGCCGAACGCCCTGCTCCACCGGATTCAGTTCCGGATCAAGCGGCAGATAATCGTCAATGATTCCCCGGCTGTCATCCGCCCAGTTTTCAATCTCCCGGCGCAAATCTTCGGCATTTGTCTGCTGAGTCAGCATTTCCTTCTTTAACCGCTCTGGCAAATCACCGCGGCCGACAATTTCCGCTTCCTTTTGAGCCTGCATTTCGGAATTGACATTAAAAAAATTAACTCCGTTTCTACTAATTTGTGCCGCCTGCGTTTTATCATCAATTTCCGCTCCGTCCAAATACCGATACAACTTTTTCAGCTGACGGTCGCTTTCCTTAAAGCTCTTTAAAATCTTATCCTTTTTGGTCAGCCATTCTTCCGCTTTGGCGCTCTTTTGCCAAACTTTCAGTTTTTCCAGCCACGGCTCAAGGGCGATAAACGGCAGCTTATCTTTGGCATAAAGAATCGCTTCGGCCTTGGCTGCCATCAGCTGCTGATAGTCCATCTCCACTTTGGTCTTTTTCAGGCTCGTTTCCTTGGCTTCAAAAAATGGAAAATGATAGTACTCCCGCCAATTTTGGCCGCTTAATAGGTCTTGAAAATAAAAGCTGGCCGTTTCCTGATCCCAAAAGGTCTTCGCCGTCCGTTCCAAAGTCAGCTTACTGCCAGCCAGTGCCTCATGATAAAAAAGCAGGCCGTATTCCTCCATAATATCGCTGATATAATCCGCCTTTAAATTATGGAGCGCGACCCGCCCCAAGGTTTCCTGCTTGGCATAAAGATATTGCAGCCGGTAGGCCTCCGTCAGCCCCAGGGCAAAGGTAACCAAGCTTAAATAGACAATGCTCATAAAAAAAGTAATACTGCCTCTTTTTTTCTTCATTTTCTTCTCCAATCCGTATGCTGCCTGCTTTTGCTTTGTCTGTCTTCTGCTTTTATCCTATCAAATCCAGCCGCAAAAGTCGTCCGCAAATTGTGGAATTTGGTTAGAGAATGATTAGAAAATGGTTGGGTTTTAATTAAAAATATCGGTACGAATCGAAATTTATCCATTCGCACCGACATTAAAAAGTTTGAACTATTTTATTTTCTGTACTCTCATCGAAAAAGTATTATTCGTTGTCCGCTTCGGTTCTTGTTTTGCAGCAAAATAAAATCCAAAACCTGTGCCTTGAATTTTATTTTACTAACTCAACTTTATTTCCTCCCCTTAATATATCTCTTCTTATTGACAAAGGCCTCCATTTCTTCTTCCCTCTTTTTATCAGCCAGTCTTTCTTCGGGAGTTTTGACATGGAGCTTAATGGTTTCCACCGGAAGATCAGTTTCCTTAAAGGAATCCATATAGCTTTTTGTTGTCCGCCAAACCAAGTAGATGACAACCGCCGCCGTAACCACCGCCACAATAATATAAAAAACAATCTGCGCCGACGTCAATGTTCGCAGCTCAAACCAAGAAATCGTGGGTTTGGGTTCTTCTTCCACTGCCGCTGCCGCCACATTGGCATAAACCATTCCCTTTTGCCCCAAACCCTGAATCAAATCAAAAAAATCCCGCATTTTCTTTCCTCCTGATTCCTCATTATCACCTAAAATAAACTCCAGCTACCACTGCCGCTGAAACGGCTTCATCCCGATTCAGCCACATTTTAACTGTTCAAGTATAAATATCGGTTTACTTGAACTATAACAAAAAACCGCCATGAATAATGTTCTGCATTAATCACAGCGGTTAGCACGGAGAAGGAGGGATTTGAACCCTCGCACCGCGTTAACGATCTACTCCCTTTCCAGGGGAGCCCCTTCAGCCGCTTGGGTACTTCTCCAGATTAAAACGGAGAGGAAGGGATTTGAACCCCCGGCTCCTTTCGGAGTCACTAGTTTTCAAGACTAGCTCCTTAAGCCACTCGGACACCTCTCCATACTTGTTTACAAGCACTAATGTAGGATATCATAAAGCGCCATGCCTGTCAAGCATTTTTTTACCACCGCTACTTAATGGTAAATTGCAATAGTAAATGTCCTCTTTTTTTAAAGAAAAATTTGCTGCTC
>CAUUKX010000007.1:0-37749 GCA_963545585.1 uncultured Lachnospiraceae bacterium | reverse complement strand
AGTTAAAGCCTTAAAGCTGCTGTTGCGGAATATGAAACAATAGAGAAGCAAAAAACATAAAAAGTATATCTATGTGGTATACAGTATACATTGTGAAAAAAAACTATTTGCATTTCCGACCGGTTTGTGCTATTCTATACAAGATATATTGTGCGGATAGGAGGTGCGAAAGATGGTCATAGCATTAAAAGTAGCGTATGCAGTAATTTGCGTAGCGCTGATTGCTCTCATTTTATTGCAGCAGAGCAAAGTAAGCGGACTTTCCGGAACAATCAGCGGAGCCGGAGAAACCTACTGGGGAAAAAATAAAGCGCGTTCGATGGAAGGCGGATTACATAAAGGAACCGTTGTGCTGGCGGCTTTATTTGTTGTTTTGTCGCTGGTAATCAATTTTATGCAGTAATGAGGAAACCGCCGAAGCAATCGGCGGTTTTTTACTTATAAATGAGGAAAAGCACATAAATGCAGCAGGCGTATTTGTTGCCGGAGTGCGCGCTAAAAGAGGGATAATACAGGGAGAAGGAATGAACAAAACAGAAATCAGAAAAAACATGGTGCTGGAACTTTTGGCGCATTCGGAATATAAGCCGATGAAAGCCAAGGAAATCCAAGCACTGTTTGGCATAAAAAAGCGGGATGAGTTACAGGAAATTTTAGATGAACTGACAGTCGACGGCAAAATTGTGCAAACCGCCCGCAGCAAGTATATGTTGCCGGTCGAAGAATGGCTGAAAACCGGGAAATATGTCGGTCATCCTGCTGGCTACGGCTTTGTTGAAGTGGAGAATTTGCCAGCCGATATCTTTATTCCGGCCTACCGTACCGGCGGCGCGCTGCATGGCGATACCGTCAGTGTCCGCATTTTTCCGGAATCGGCCGGAGCGGGAAAGGCTGCCGGAAAAAGAATGGAAGGCGAGATTGTTAAAGTTTTAAAAAGAGGCTTTACGCAGCTGACCGGTGTTTATCAAAGTGCCAAGGGCTTTGGCTTTGTCGTGCCGGATATCGTTAAAATCGGGACTGATATTTATATTGGCCGGGGATTGAGCAAAAATGCCAAAAACGGTGATAAGGTAGTAGTTCAGCTGAATAGTTATGGTGCAGCGGGCGAAAAACCGAGGGGCGAGATTTTGGAAATTTTAGGGAGCTCCGCTTCGGTGGAGGTTGATATTACTGCCATTACCAGAAGCTACGGTTTGCCGCAGGAGTTTTCCGAAGCGGTATTGGCGGAAGCTCAAAAATACGGTTTGGCAGTTTCGCTGGAGGAGATCGCCCGGCGGCTGGATTTGCGGCAGGAGCTGGTGATTACCATTGACGGCGAGGACGCGAAGGATTTGGACGATGCAGTCAGTATCCGTCAGGTTGGCGATACCTTTTGGCTGGGCGTTCATATTGCCGATGTCAGTCATTATGTGACCGAGTACAGCGAGCTGGATATGGAAGCGGCTCGGCGGGGAACCAGCCATTATCTGGTGGACCGGGTAATTCCGATGCTGCCGCCGGCATTGAGCAATGGGATTTGCTCGCTGAATCCCGGTGAGGATCGGCTGACACTTTCCTGCATTATGCAAATTGACCAGCAGGGTAAGGTACTTTCTCATGAGATTAGAGAAAGTGTGATCCGCTCGTCCTGGCGAATGACGTATACCGATGTGGCGGGGCTGCTGGAGCCGGAGCGCTGTCAGCCGGAAGAAAGAGAGCGCTTGTTCCGGAAATATGAAACGCTGCTGCCGACTTTAAGGCAAATGGCGGAGTGTGCGGCTATTTTAAAAGCGGCCAGAGAAATGAGAGGGGCGATTGATTTTGACTTTACCGAGGCCAAGTTTATTTTAAACCCTGATCATTCGGTGGCTGAGATTAAAGCCTATGACCGGAATATTGCTACCCGCCTGATTGAGGATTTTATGCTGATTGCCAATGAAACGGTGGCCGAGCATTTCTTTTGGCAGGGTGTGCCCTTTTTGTACCGCAGTCACGGCGAGCCGAAAGAAGATAAAATCAAAGAATTGGCATCTTATTTAAAAGCACTGGATTATCCTTTCCGGCAAAGGGCAAATCTCCATCCCAAAGATTTGCAGCGGCTGCTGGCGGAGGCGGAAGGCCGGCCGGAGGAAAACATCATCCGCCGGATGGTGCTGCGCAGTATGCAGCAGGCCAGATACAGCGATAACAATGAAGGCCATTTCGGATTATCCTTAAAATATTACACGCATTTTACTTCGCCGATTCGGCGCTATCCGGATTTGCAGATTCACCGGATTATCAAAGAGATTTTAACCGGCCGCTGGAATAACGCTCGGCAGGAGCATTACGCCGGAAGATTGGCCGGAGTGGCGGTTAAGACTTCGGCGCTGGAAAGACAGGCTGATGAAGCCGAAAGAGACGTGCATAAGCTGCTAAAAGCCTTTTATATGGAGGATCATATCGGTGAGAGCTTCACCGGAATTGTTTCCGGTGTCAATCAATGGGGCATGTTTGTCGAGCTCCCCAATACGGTTGAGGGCTTTGTGGCCATCAGTCGGTTAAAGGATGATTTTTATGAATATGAAAGTGCGGAAATGGCATTAACTGGCGCCCGTTATCAAAGACAGTACCGTTTGGGTGATGCGGTTGAAATAACCGTGCTGGACGTGGATAAGACCAGAAAAGTCATTGATTTCAGCCTTTATGAAGAAACGGTGCTGCCGGAAAAACAAAGCGGTTTTAAGGTCGAGGAAAAATTAGCAGGCTCGGAAAAGAATGGCAGAAAGCCGAAAAGAACTGCTCCGTCCAAAGAAAAACGGAGTCACCGGGAACATAAAAAAGGAAGAGGTAGAAAATGACGCAAAAGGAAAGAATGATTGCCGGTTTGCCGTATTTGGCGGGAGATCAGGAACTTTCGGCTGACCGGCAGAGAGCCAAGGAGATTTGCCAGCGTTTTAATCAGCTGCCGGCGGCGGAACAGGCGGAAGGTATGACGCTGCTGCGCAGCCTGTTTGGAGCGGCCGGGGAGCAATTTTGGATTGAACAGTTTTTTCGCTGCGATTATGGCTATAATATTTTTATTGGTGAAAACTTTTACAGCAATTATAATTTGACGATTTTGGATATCGCGCCGGTGCATATCGGCGATAATGTTATGATTGCGCCGAATGTCGGCATTTATACGGCCGGGCATCCGGTGCATCCGCAGGTGCGCCTGTCCGGCTATGAATATGGAGCGGAGATTTGGATTGGCGATAATGTCTGGATTGGCGGGCATACGGTCATCAATCCGGGTGTCAGTATCGGTGCGGGAACGGTGATTGGTGCGGGCAGTGTTGTAACGAAAGCTATTCCAATGGGCTGCATTGCTGTCGGTAACCCCTGCCGGGTAATACGGATGATTACCGAGGAAGATAAAAAATATTATTTTAAGAAATTTTCCTTTGATGTCGAATGGGAACATGCGAATGACAGGAACTGACCAGTCCTTTGGCGGCAAAAACCGCCCGGAGTTTTAGATTTTGACACCGAAAGCATGGGAAGAAAACAGCAACTTGGCTTTTCTTTGTTCATCAGAACAATCTGTTTTTTTGGCAGATTGTCGCCGGGGCAGAAAGCGAAGCACTTCGCTCAGTGGCAGATTGCCCGCTCTGGCAGAAATGCGCAGTACTTTAATCAGGGGAAAGTTGAGACAGCAACAAAAGAGGAGCAGACACATGAAAACAAAAATTGCGGTCTTTTTCGGCGGCAAGGCAACCGAACATGAGGTTTCGGTCATATCCGCCATTCAGGCTATGGAGAATATGAATCGGGAAAAATATGAGATTTTTCCTGTTTATATCAGCAAGGACGAAAAGTTTTATTTTGGGCAGGAATTAAGAGAAATCGAGCGTTATAAAAAGCTGAATGAACTGCTCAAGACGGTATCGGAAATTACTTTGGTTAAAAATCATCAAACCGGCCGGGTTGAGATTTACCGGCTGCCGCTGAAGCTGATGCCGAAAAAGCTCAGCGAGTTTGAGATTGCTTTTCCGATTCTGCACGGCAACAAGGGCGAAAACGGCAGCATTCAGGGAATGCTGGAAATGCTTAAGATTCCCTATGTCGGTTCCGGGGTGGCGGCCTCGGCTATTGGCATGGATAAAGCGGCAGCCAAGCATTTGCTTCGGGATACCGGTATTCCGGTCATTGATTTTGTGGCCTTTAACAAATACCGTTTCTTTCAGGCGGAACAGGAATGTTTGGACGAATGTGAACATAAACTGCACTATCCGATGATTGTCAAGCCGGCCTGCGGCGGTTCCAGCATTGGCGTGGAGATAGCAGGCAGCCGGGAAGAATTGGCTTTTAAGCTGAATCAAGTGTTTTTGCTGGATCGCAAGGCGATTATTGAAAATAAAGTCCAGTCGCTGCGCGAGGTCAATTGCTCGGTGCTGGGGGATTGGACAGAAGCACATACTTCCGTAATTGAAGAGCCAGTTACCAGCTCGGAGTTATTGTCCTTTGCCGATAAATATATGAATGACAGCAGCAAAGGCATGAGCAGCGCCAGCCGTAAGATTCCGGCCGATATCAGCGCCGAGCAAAAGGAGCAGGTCGAGGAGTATTCGCGCCGCATTTTCCGGGAGCTGGGAGGCGCCGGAGTGGTTCGGATTGATTATATTATTGACGAGACGGACGGACAACTGTATTTTAATGAGATCAATACCATTCCCGGCTCGCTCGCTTTTTATTTGTGGAAACCGCTGGGCAAGGAATATCCCGCTTTGCTCGATGAGTTGATCCGGCTGGCGGTTAAGGAATATAAGCGGCAGGAGGAAATTCGTTATTCTTTTGATAACAACTTATTCCAGAGCAATTCCTTGGGAAAGATGAAGGGACTGAAAAAATAAGGTAAAAATGCCGCCAAGAAAATAGCGGCTGACAGTGGCAGCAAACGATGAGCAGAGAAAAAATGAAAGAAAATCCGGATTTTTTAACGAAACAAATCATTACCTATATCGGCAATAAGCGTTTGCTGCTGGAGCAAATTGAGCAGGAGACAAGGGCGGTCAGCCGGGCATTAAACAAAGAAAAGCTTGTTTGCGCCGATTTGTTTGCCGGTTCGGGAATTGTCGGAAGAATGCTGAAAAAGCATTCTTCTGTTTTATATATCAATGATTTGGAGTATTACAGTTATGTTATCAACTCCTGCTATTTATCCAATCGGGAGGATTTTCCGGCGGCGGAATATGACCGCTTTTATATGGAATGGAAAGAGCGGCTGAAAACACCGATTACTGGCGGACTGATTGCCGGCAGCTATGCACCGCAGGAGAGCGACCGGATTTTAGAAGGTGAACGGGTTTTTTATACGCCGGAGAATGCTCGGATTATTGATACGGCGTGCGCTTTTATTGCGGAATTGCCGAGGCCGATGCAGAAATATTTTTTAGCGCCGCTGTTATACGAGGCGTCGGTGCATGTTAATACTGGCGGAGTATTTAAGGGCTTTTATAAGGACGTGCGCACCGGCCGGGGCAAGTTTGGCGGAACGGCGGAAAATGCCTTGCCCCGGATTATGGGGCGGATTGAGCTGCGACCGCCGGTGTTCAGTAATTTTCGGTCGGAACTAATCCTTACGCAGGACGATGCCAACCGGCAAATCGGCCGGCTGCCGGAAGTGGATTTGCTGTATTTGGATCCGCCGTATAATCAGCATCCCTACGGTTCGAATTATTTCATGCTGAACGTAATTGCCGCCGGTCAAATCACCGCACCGGTCAGCCCGGTGTCCGGGATTCCCTCGGACTGGAACCGGTCGGTTTACAATCAAAGAAAGAAAGCGGCGGCGGCGCTGAGGCTGCTGATTGAGCAGGCGCAGGCGAAGTTTATCATTATCAGCTATAATTCCGAGGGATTTATCGGGAAAGCAGAAATGCAGGAAATGTTACAGCCGTTCGGAAACCTGAAAACGGTGGAAATAAAGTATAATACCTACCGTGCTGCCCGCAATTTAAGCAGCCGGTCAGCCCATGTCAGGGAATATCTTTTTGTTTTGAAAAAAGATTGAGAAAAACACGGAAATATAGTATGATAGTGGTGTAAGTGGTATAAGTGTCAAAAGCATGAAGATCCGCTGCCGGGCTTTTGGGCAAAGGGATTGAATAAGACAGGCACGAAACGCCGGGAGATGATTATGGAAAAAGTTTTACTGATTGACGGCAACAGTATTTTAAACCGGGCTTTTTATGCGCTGCCCTTACTGAGCGATGAAAAAGGCCGGTACACCAATGCCGTGTACGGATTTTTGCGGGTGCTGCTCAAAACCATAGACACGGAAAAGCCGGATGGACTGGCCGTGGCCTTTGACCGCAAAGCCCCGACTTTTCGGCATAAGCTCTATGAGGCTTATAAAGGAACGCGCAGCAAGATGCCGGAGGAGCTGGCGGAGCAGCTGCCGCTAATGCGGGAAGTGCTGGCCAAAATGAATATTGCCTATCTGGAGCAGGACGGCATCGAGGCCGATGATATCTTAGGCACACTGGCTAGGCGGGCGGAGCAGGCAGGTATGGCGGTCAGCATTTTAAGCGGCGACCGGGATTTGCTGCAGCTGGCCACCGAGCAGGTCAAGATATTGATTCCCTCGACCAAAGGCGGAAAGACAGAAACGAAGGCATATTACGCCAAGGACGTACTGGCTGAATATGAGGTTACACCGCAGGAGTTCATTGAATTAAAAGGTTTGATGGGCGATACATCTGACAATATTCCGGGCGTGGCCGGAGTGGGTATCAAGACGGCGACGGCGATTATTAAAGATTACCATACCATTGAAAATGCCTATGCTCATGTGGATGAACTGAAAAAAGGGCCGGCGGCCAAGCTCCGGGATGGGATTGAATCGGCACGGCTGAGTAAGATTTTAGCGACGATCGATACCGATTGTTCGCTGTCTTTTGCGTGGCCGGATTTCGGCTTGCAGGAAATGTATAATGAAGCGGTGCATGCACTGTTTCAGGACTTAAAGTTTCATTCCGTTTTGCAGGAGCTGATGAATCAAACCCGTCAGGCAAGAGAAGGGCTGTTGCCGGAGCGGAAGGAAAGCAGCTTTCGGGTCAGTCTTGCCGAAAAATTGACTCGGCTGCCGGAAAGGCCGGAAAGAGCCGTTTATTACCAGGTTGACGAACAATTACTTGCACTGGCGGCCTTTGACGGGGAAGAATGTGTTTATTACGAAGATAATCCGACTCGAGCGCTGCCGTCGGTGGAACGGCTGATCAGTCACAGCGGCCGCTTGATCGTTTATGACTTTAAGCGCTTTTTGCATGATTTTTACCAGAATGGTCAATTTTTTACGAAAATGGAGCAGGCTGCGTCAAAAGGTGAAGCACTGCCGGTATTTGATGTGCCGCTGGCGGCATATCTGCTGGAACCGAATGAAAGCAATTATCCGATCGAGCAGATTGGCTATCAATATGCGGATGCTTCTCTCCCGGCTGAGGAAGAGATTTTCGGCAAGGGCAAAAGCCGAATCGGGATTGTCGGGGTAGACAAAGACCGGCGGCAGGAGTATTTAACCGAAGCGGCCGAAGTGTTGTGGCGGAGCAGCCGGGCTTTGACGGAGAAACTGAAAGCGAATCACTTATTTGATTTATATGCCGGGGTAGAACTGCCGCTGACGGCGGTTTTAAAGGCAATGGAAACGGCGGGCGTGCAGACCAATGCCAATGCTCTGCTTGACTATTCTCGGATGCTGGGTGAGCAAATCGAGGCGCTGGAAAATAAGATTTACGGCTATGCCGGTCGGGAGTTTAATATCAATTCGCCCAAGCAGTTAGGCGAAGTCCTGTTTGAGGATTTGAAACTGAAAAGCCCGAAAAAAGGGAAAACCGGCTATTCGACAGCGGCTGATATTTTGGAAAAATTAAAAAAAGATCACCCGATTATTGAGTATATTTTGGAATATCGGGCGGCCAGTAAGCTGAAATCAACCTATGCCGACGGTTTGCTGGATTATATTCAAAAAGATGACCGGATTCATACGACCTATATGCAGACAGTAACCGGCACTGGACGGCTGAGCAGTATTGACCCGAACTTGCAGAATATTCCGATTCGTACCCGGGAAGGCCGGGAAATTCGTAAGGCTTTTGTAGCCAAGGAAGGCTGTTCCTTTGTCGGCGCCGATTATTCGCAGATTGAGCTGCGGCTGCTGGCGCATTTATCGGAGGATGAAATTTTCGTGCAGGCCTACCGGGATAATCTGGACATTCACCGGATGACGGCGGCGCAGGTTTTTCACACTCCCTTTGCCGAAGTAACGGACTTGCAGCGGCGCAATGCCAAGGCGGTTAATTTCGGGATTGTCTACGGCATTAGTGATTACGGTCTAAGTCAGGATTTGGGGATTCCGGTTAAAGAAGCCAAAGAATACATTGAAAACTACTTTATCAAATATCCCAAGGTCAAGGCTTTTTTGGATAGAAGTGTGACCGAGGCCAAAGAAAAAGGCTATTCTGTAACCATGTTCGGCCGGATTCGGCCGATTCCGGAGTTAAAATCCAGCCAATACATGACTCGTTCCTTTGGGGAAAGAATTGCAATGAATGCGCCGATTCAGGGAGCGGCGGCCGATATTATTAAGATTGCCATGAACCGGGTATATGCTGCTCTAAAACGGGAAGAAATCAAAGGCAGAATTGTTTTGCAGGTGCATGATGAACTGATTTTAGAGGTGTCGGATGCGGATGCGGAGCGTGCGCGGGGCTTGCTGGTCAGGGAAATGGAGCAGGCGGTTCAGCTAAAAGTACCGCTGATTGCCGACAGCTATATTGTCAAAAACTGGTTTGATGCCAAATAATGGCGTTCGCAGAATGAACGATGGAAACACCGAAGTATTGGCAGATAGTTAGGCCGACTGCTGCTTTATGTACAGAAATTGAACAAAAAAATGAAGCAAGCCGTTAGCAACGGCCAAGTAAAAGAGGGGGAACTTTTACCGGGAGAAGCACGCAGTACTTCAATCAGGGGAAAGTTGAGATAGTTATGTTTGACAGGCCAGAAAGGAAGGAAAATGATCAGTATTGCCTTGATTGGCGGCACCGGTACAGGGAAATCAACTGTGGCGGAATATTTGCGGGCCAACTATCAAGCTGTTTGGCTGGACTGCGACCGAATCGGCCATGAACTGCTGGATACGCCGGCGATTTTGGCGGCGCTGACGGCTCGATTCGGTCAGAATATTTTAAAGGATGGCCGGATTGACCGGCCGGTACTGGGGCGGATTGTTTTTGCCGACCCGGCAGCATTGCAGGCGCTGAATGCGATTGTGCATCCCCCGATTATGGCGGTGCTGCAAGAAAAGCAGGCTGAAGCCGAAAAACAGGGCAGTCCGCTGTGCGTATTAGACGGGGCTTTACTGATGGATGTCAATGTCCGGCAGATGGTGAATCAGGTTTGGGCGATTTCGGCCGAACGGGAAACCCGCATCCGGCGTTTGGCCGAGGGCAGGAAAATTAGCCGGCAGGCGGCCGAGCGGATTATGCAGAATCAAATTTCGCCGCAGCAATATGCCGCATATGCTGATTTTGTTTTAATGACGGATGAGGGCATGGAAAGCATAGCGCCGGAAATTGCTGGTCGTTTAGCGGAACTGCGGCGGCAGGAAAAAATTTTCAACTTTAGGAGAAATGAAAAAAGGTATGACAGCAATAAAAAAATATAGAAAAAATAAGAGAGAGAGCCAGCAGAATTGGCAGATAACGAATGGTCAACATTTGTTGAGAAAATGTCAATTTGTTCTTTTTTTCGTGGTGGCTTTCCTGGCGGCCGGTTTATTGACTTCCTGCCGGCTGCTGGATAATATCTCTGAGTATAATCTGCCCAAGACGACAGAGGCTGCGGGGAAAGAAGAAAAAATGAAAGAAGCAGTGCCGCCGTCTGATTTTACCAAGACCGACATTGCTTTGATTGTCTCGACCATGCCGAGCCTTAATCCTTATGCAGCGCAGAACAGTTCCGTTGAGATGCTTTTAAAGCAGTGCTATCAAGGGCTGATGACGATGTCCGCCAGCGGCGAAATGATTGCCCAATTAGCGGATGAGGTAATTTTGGCAGAGGATGCGATGAGCTGTCAGGTTGTGCTTGGCGAAAAGCAGTTTCACGACGGCTCACCGGTTCGGTTTCAGGATATTAATTACAGCTGGCAAAAGGCGAAAGAAGGCAAGTATGCTGCGGATGTGCTGGCGATTAAAAAAATTACAGCGGCGGGCGAAAACCGGCTGCGGATTGATTTTCAAAATCCGGGATTTTTGAACTTATACAGCCTGGCTTTTCCGATTGTACCAGCCAATAGTCTGGAAAAAGGAGATCCGAACAGTATCAACGGCACCGGGCCTTACCAGCTGACGGAATATAAGCGGAAACAGACCCTGCGGCTGCATTCGGAGCAAAATCAACTGGAGATTACGCTCAGCCGGACGGAGGGCACTGGCCGGGAAGCTTTTTTAAACAGTTTGACGGACGTTTACTTCACACCGGAGTTTCCGTGGTTTTCGTTTTCCGGGGAGACCCTGCGCAATATTTTTACATTTCCGAGCCGCTATTTTTATTATATGGGTTTTCAGACCAAAGCGGGACTGACGGCGGATGCAAGTATTCGCCGTTACCTGATGAGTAAGCTGGATAAGGAACTTTTATATAAAAACGCTTTCTTAAATCATATGATTGAGCAAAAGTTGCCGTATTACCGGGGAAAAGAATGGGAAAGCGAATTGATAGAACTTCCAGTGATGGACAGCATAAATCTGTTGGATGTCAATCCTATTGCGCCGGGGCAAAAGCTGACGCTGCTTTATCCGGCGGAGGATTATTCGCTGTCGATTATGGCGCAGAATATAAAAGAAGAGTGGGAAACCTATATCGGCGTTGAGCCGGTCGGACTGGCAACGGCTGAATATGCAGCAGCTTTGCAGGCCGGTCAGTTTGATGTTTATCTGGCGAAAATGCCAGTTCGGCAATATCCCAATTTGTCGGAGCTTTTTGGCAGTACGGGTCGGTATAATTTTGCCGGAACGGCGGGGCTGGACAGTGCGGTGGCAGCTTTTATGCAGGCAGCCACGGAAAATGATTTGAAAAAAGCGTATTTGGCGCTGGCCACGCAGATAACGGATGGGCAAGGGCTGATTCCGTTCGGCTTTGTCGAAAATGCAGTGATTATAAGCGATCAGGTTGCGGGCAGCCTGACGCCAAAGACTTATGATGTTTTGTCCGGAATCAGTGAATTAAGACCGGTGCAGCCGGCAGATAAGGAAACAGCCGGCGATAAGTAAATTACTTAACTTTCCCATGTTCATCAGAACAGTCTTTTTTAGGTAGACCGCCCACCCGGGCAGAAGTGCGCAGCTTTCGATCAGGCAGACTGCCCGCCCGGGCAGAAGTGCGCAGCACTTCGATCAGGGGCTCGTTGCTTCCAGAAAGGCTATGCCTTTCGGCGGCGAGCGGGAACGATAGGCAAATTGCAATGCCGTCGGCCGAAAGTGGAGTCCATGCAGACCGCCCACCCGGGCAGAAAGCGAAGCTTTCGATCAGGGCACCCGCTCTCTGAGCGGGATAGAGCCAAAAAAGACTATGGCAGACTGCCGCCCGGGCAGAAGTGCAAAGCACTTCGATCAGGGGAAAGTTGAGTAAATTAATAAAAAACCAAAATAATGCGGTAAACGGGAGGTTGGAATGAGCCAGAAAAACGGTTTGATAATTGGATTTGATATCGGCACCCGCTCGATTGTCGGCGTGGCGGCAGTGAATGATTTTAATGAAAAGGACCATTTTCGAGTGGAGGCGGCGCATGTTGAGTTTCATACATCGCGGTCGATGATTGACGGGCAAATTCAGGACGTTAATGAAGTGGCCAAAACAATCTATAAAGTAAAAAAAGCGCTGGAAGCTAAGATCGGACAGCCGATTACCGAAGCTTATGTGGCGGCGGCCGGCCGGGTGCTGCAAACCATAACGGTTGAGGTCGAGAAGGAAATGGAAGAAGAGGATGGTCTTATCAGCGCTGAAATGATTGCTTCACTGGAACTGATGGCACTGGGGAAAGCCAAAAAAGAGCTGCAGACTGGTAGTGAAGAAAAATTTTACGGAATTGGCCATTCAGTTATGAAGTATTTTTTGAATGGTTATGAAATCGTTAGCCTGCTCGATCAAAGAGGCCAGAAAATGGGTTTAAGTATTTTGGCAACCTTTTTGCCAGTGGAAGTGGTGAAAAGCCTGTATCAGGTTATGGAAAAGGCCGATATGAAGGTGGCTTATCTGACGTTAGAGCCAATTGCTGCCAGTCAGATTGCGATTCCGCAGTCGTTCCGGCTGTTAAATATTGCCTTGGTTGATATCGGCGCCGGCACCAGTGATATTGCTTTGACCAGCGGTGGAACGGTTACCGCTTATGGTATGATTCCGGTGGCGGGTGATGAAATCACGGAAACAATTGTCCAGCAGTATTTAGTTGATTTTGAAACTGCCGAGCGGATGAAGTTGGATTCAACCCGGCTGGAGGAAGCAATCGAATATACCGATATCATGGAACTGACCCAAACCGTAGCAGTTGATACCTTTTTGCAGGGACTGCGTCCGACTTTGGAGGGTTTGGCCGATCAGATTGCCAAAAAAATTATTCAGCTGAACGGTGATAAAGCGCCGAATGCGGTCTTTATTGTTGGCGGCGGCGGACAGGTCAAGGGTTTTTCCGAGCTTTTGGCTAAAAAAATCGGTTTACCGGAGGCCAGAGTTTCGCTTCGCGGTAAGGAGGCTTTAAAAGAAGTGGAAGTAGCCGACCAAACCTTTAAAAAAACGCCGGAGTTTATTACGCCGATTGGTATTTGCTACAAAGGACTGGCTGACAGCCGGCAGGATTTTATTCAGGTTTATCTGAATGATAAGCCGGTGCGCCTGTTTAATAAAAAAAGTTTGACGGTGATGGATATTATGGCGACGGAAGGGATTGATCCCCGCAATTTCCTGTTGACCAAGGGGAGTCCTCTTAATTTTTATTTTAACGGCAAGGCTTATTCGATTGAGGGTGAATATGGTGAAGTAGCTGAGATTTATAAAAATCACGACAAAGCCATGCTCAGCGATTCGATTGAAAGCGGTGATTATATTTATTATAAAGAAGCGGTGAAAGGCAAAAACGCCAAGCTGTCCATTTATCAGTTTATAACGGAAAAGCTGGATTATTCGGCCAGTGAAGCTGATCAGGATTTTTATTATGTGACGGTCAACGGCAAATTGATTCCGACCTTGTATCAGCTGATTCAGGAAAATGACCGGATTTTTTGCCGGCCGCGGCGGGAAGAAGATGAATGGTATGCCTTTGCAGAGGAAGAGGTTGAACCGGAAACAGAGCCGGTGAAAGAAGAACCAGCTGCTCCACCAGTGCATAAGGGCTATGCCCGGCCGATTGAGGCGGCGAGGGCTGCCACTGAAATGGCCAAAAAACCAGCAGCAGAGGAAAAAGCAGCGGCGCAGCCGAACAAGCGGATTAAAACGAAGAAGCTGGCTTTAAAAACGGATGCCGAAGTTATCAATGACAAAAAGCCGGGAACAGGAGCAAAAAGCGAGGCGGAAACTGTTTCTATGCTGGAACTGCCGGTTATGGTTAATGGTGAGCCGATTCTTCTTTTGGGCAAGCAGAACTATATTTTTGTGGATATTTTTGACTATATTGAGTTTGACCGCAGTCAGGTCAAGGGCAAATTGGTGGTCAAAAAGAATGGTGAAACCGCCAATTATTTTGATAACTTGCAGGAAAATGACGCGCTGGAGGTTTATTGGGAATAGAGCGGCGGCATTTTGGAATAAAACCGGTGCAAACGGGCAGTAAGAAATGGTCGAGTTTTTAATGGGAGCAAGAGTGAAAGGAAAGCAAATGAAAAGAGCGATTATTACCGTGGTTGGCAAAGACAGTGTCGGCATCATTGCCGGGGTATGCACTTATTTGGCCGAAAAACAAATCAATATTTTGGATATTACGCAGTCGATTCGGGAGCAGTTTTTTAATATGATGATGATTGTCGATATCACGCCGCAGCTGGCGCATATCAGTGAGGTCAGCGAAGGGCTGACGGAGCTTGGCGAGAAGCTGAATGTTAAAATCATGCTGCAAATGGAAGAAATTTTTGACTCCATGCATCGAATTTAGCCGGTGGGCTGAAATTAACCGGTGCAGGTCTGCGGAAGGGATGGTCAGCTGCCGAAAAAGGCTTTTACCGCTGCGGGGATGGTCAATCGGAGAAAAAGGTCTTTTCGTTGCGGGAATTGCGGCTGGCAAAAAAACTTTACCGCCGCAGAGATGGTCAATCAGTGGAAAAGGTCTTTTTGCTGTGGGATCGCCAGTTGACGAAAGAGGTCTTTGCCGTCGCAGGGCTTGTCAGCCGATGAAAGAGGTTTTTGTCGGAAAAGGACTCAATAAGTGGTGATATGGAAGGAAAATGGGAGATAATCATGATCCATATAAAAGAAGTATATGAAACCAATCAAATGATTTTGGAAGATAATTTGGATGTGCGGACGGTTACGATGGGGATTAGCTTGTTGGACTGCCGGTCGGATGACTTAAACGAATTCCGGCAAAAGATTTATCATAAGATTACGAGTAAGGCCAAGGACTTGGTGAAAACGGCAGATTATGTGGCCAAAGAATATGCCATTCCGATTGTCAACAAACGGATTTCGGTGACACCGGCGGCAATAGCGGCCGGCTTTAA
This sequence comes from uncultured Lachnospiraceae bacterium, assembly GCA_963545585.1. GTDB lineage: Bacteria > Bacillota > Clostridia > Lachnospirales > Vallitaleaceae > W11650. Next base: position 23,041 of record CAUUKX010000007.1, on the reverse strand, counting down.
AGAACCAGCCGCTTATGTGGCAATTGCTGAGACTTTAGATCAGGCAGCCAAGGCGGTTGGGGTTAATTTTATCGGCGGCTTTTCCGCACTGGTGCAAAAAGGAATGACGGCGGAAGATGAAGCACTGATAGCGGCACTGCCTCAGGCGCTGGCTCAGACCGAGCGGGTCTGTGCTTCGGTCAATGTCGGCTCGTCCAAGGCCGGTATCAATATGGATGCCGTCCGGCTGCTGGGGAGTGTGATTAAGGAACTGGCAGAAAAAACGAAAGCAGCCGACAGCATTGGCTGTGCCAAGTTTGTAGTTTTTACCAATGCACCGGATGATAACCCCTTTATGGCCGGAGCGTTTCATGGCGTGACCAATGCCGATACCCTGATTCATGTTGGTGTCAGCGGGCCGGGAGTGGTGAAAAAGGCTTTGGAGCAGTGCCGGGGGAAACGGTTTGAGGTTTTGGCGGAAACCATAAAAAAAATTTCCTTTAAAATTACCAGAGTCGGCATGTTAGTCGGTCAGGAGGTGGCGGAGCGGCTGGGCTATCCCTTTGGCATTATTGACTTATCGCTGGCGCCGACACCAGCCATCGGCGATTCGATTGCCGATATTTTGGAACTGATGGGCTTAGAGTCAGCCGGCGCTCCGGGAACGACTGCGGCGCTGGCGCTGCTGAACGATCAGGTTAAAAAGGGCGGAATTATGGCTTCTTCATCAGTCGGCGGTTTAAGCGGCGCTTTTATCCCGGTCAGTGAGGATCAGGGGATGATTCAGGCGGTGAAACGCGGGGCGCTGACGCTGGAAAAGTTAGAGGCCATGACCTGTGTCTGCTCGGTTGGGCTGGACATGATTGCCGTGCCGGGCGATACTTCGGCAGCTACGATTTCCGGTTTGATTGCTGATGAAATGGCAATTGGCATGATTAATAACAAGACGACTGCTGTTCGGATTATTCCGGTCATCGGCAAGGGCGTAGGTGAAACGGCGGAGTTTGGCGGTTTGCTGGGAACAGCGCCGGTGATGCCGGTGAATCACTTTGGCTGTGAGGAGTTTATCCGCCGGACAGGCTTTATTCCTGCACCGATTCATAGTTTTAAAAATTAGCGGCGGGCGGTAAGAGCGGGAAAGGGAGCACGCAATTTTAAATCTCCAAATCCCCAAAGGGGATAAGTTTATCATTTCCTGTCCATGCAACGAGTCTAAAAAAGACCGTTCTGGCGAACATGGGAAAGTTGAGTTCTTTAATAAAAATATTGTTTTCAATGTGAGGGCATCTCGAATAGTAAAAAGGACAAGTCTTTTTGCAGAGGGGTACTGATTAAACCGACAAAAATCCCCCTATATTGGCTTGGCTAAAATAGAGGGATTTGTCTTTTTGAAGCGGAACTTTGAAGTGAATCTAAAATGAATAGCAGGATTTTCAAAAATAGTTTCAGCCCGGATATCGAAGACTGTCGTTCCGGGAGAGTAAAAACAAGCAATATTGATTCATACTGACACCTTCTTTTTTCGCATTTTCCGATAAGCGGCGATGCAGAGATTTCGGCAGCCGAAGTTTAAACTGACCGGAATAATCAGCGGCAGTGTTTGGCTCGTATATTGGTAATCCTTCTTCTATTGCGGCTGTTAGCCATTCTAATTTCGCTGCCTGAATATTTTTCATCGCGGCTTCCATGCTTTCACCGGAACTGATGCAACCGGGCAACTCAGGGCAGGAAATTACAAATCCGCCTTCGTCCGTATCTTCCATAATTTCGATTCGATATGGCAAAGCCATATATTCATCTAATGTTTTCATTATTTGTTTCCTCTCTTTCAACAATTTCTTTTACCATTTCCACATAAATCTTTTTGATGGGTTCATGTTTTGGGATAGTAATCGGGCAGCATCTCGATTTGCGGAATGTATAATGGCTGCTGCCACTTTTCGGTGAATTCATTTTATTCTAACACTTTTTTTAATTCGGCAAAGCGCATATCCTTTGACAGCGTTAAAATCTTTGACAATAATTTTTCCCACTGTGACATATAAAAATTCTCCTCTAAATATTATATATGATGTCATATATGGTGTCAAGCGATGCTGTGAAAAATAGAACTTCCTCCTGCTATTCGGATTTTCGTAAGATTCCGCGAAAAAATAAGGAGTGATTGCTTTTTTGCAGTAGATATGATAATATTTATAAAAAATCAGATTCGGTTCAGGCGGCATTCGGAATTGCTTGCCTGAACCGTTAGAGTTTAGCGGAGGCTATATGAAGATTGTGATTATGGGGGCGGGCAAAGTCGGTAAGGTGCTGTGCCGTGACTTGGCGGAAGAAAACCATGAGATTACTCTGATTGAAAAGGACGCCAAGACTTTTCAAGCGGTGTTGAATCAATATGATATTACCGGCGTTTTAGGGAACGGCGCATCTTATGATACCCAAATGGAAGCAGGGGTGAACGCGGCGGATATATTTATTGCGCTGACCGATAACGATGAGTTAAATATGATTGCCTCCGTTCTGGCTAAGAAGCTGGGCGCAGTGAAAACTGGTGCCAGAGTGCGCAATCAGGATTATTCCGATTTGTCGGACTTGATGCGGACATCGCTGGATATTAATTTGTTCATTAATCCGGAGCTGGAGGCGGCTCGCAAATGCATGCAGTTGATTGAGTTTCCGCTGGCGGATTCCTTTGAATCCTTTGCCAATAATAAGCCGCCGATTGTCGAATTAAAGGTCAGCGCCGGTTCTAATCTGGTCGGGAAATCCCTGATTGACTTTCGAAGTTCGTATAAGAATCTGATTGTCTGCTGCGTTATGAAAAACGGTGAGATTATTATTCCCAAAGGGAATTTTATTATTGAAGCCAACGATCATTTATTTGTGACCGGGCCGATGTCGGAACTGGTTAAACTATATAAGGACAACGGCCAGCAGGAGAGCAAGATTCGGTCACTCTTTATCATTGGCGGCGGTTTGCTAGCGCAGTATGTGATTAAGCTGTTTGAAAAATCCAATGTTACCATCAAGATACTGGAATTAAATCATGACAAAGCCAAGCTTCTGAGCCGGCAATTTCCGAAAATTGAAGTGATTGAGGCTGACGGAACGGATATCAATAATCTGCGTGAGCAGGGAGCGGCCAATTATGATGCGGTTTTGGCACTGACCGGAATAGACGAGGAGAATATCATTATTTCTATGATTGCCAAGTCTTTGGGGGTCAAAAAAACTTTGACTAAGATTAACCGGACCGAAGTAATTGACATTGTTGAGCCAATTGGCTTGCAGTCAGTAATTACACCGAAACGAATTATAGCGGATACGATTTTGCAGTATGTCCGGGCGTTTTTTAATTCACAGGGGTCAAATGTCGAGGCGCTTTACACAATTGCCCATGATCAGGTTGAAGCCTTGCAGTTTCGGGTCAAGGAAGGCTCAAAGGCAACCCTGAAACCGCTGCGCGAACTTAAAATTAAAAAAGATGTTTTGATTGCCTATATTTACCGGAAACATCAGACAATTTTCCCAACCGGCAATGACCGACTGATGCCGCATGACCGGGTGATTGTAATCTCGTATAATGGTTATTTAAGCGATTTGGATGAGATAGTGCTATGAATATAAAAATGGTTTTTAAAGTAATCGGCCGGCTCTTGATTTTTGTGGCGTTGTTAATGCTGCTGCCGGCGGCGGTCGGTTTGTATTACCGGGAAGAATGGAACACAATCGGCGCTTTTCTGCTGTCAGCCGGACTGGGGCTGGGGGCAGGAGCTTTGCTCAATTTGCAAAAGGTACCGATCCGTTCCTTTTTTACCAGAGAGGGTCTGGTGATTGTATCGCTGTCATGGCTGCTGATTAGCTTTTTAGGGGGATTGCCGCTCTATCTGTCCGGTCAGTATCCGACGCTGGTGGATGCTTTTTTTGAAATCAGTTCCGGCTTTACCACCACCGGTGCAACGGTTGCGGTCAATGTTGAGGGCTTACCTAAGTCCGTCTTGTTTTGGCGGTCTCTGACCCAAATGATTGGCGGCATGGGAGTGCTGGTTTTTGTGTTGGCGGTAATGCCGCAGATGAAAGAGGACAGTATTTATCTGATGAAGGCGGAAGTGCCGGGACCGGTTTTCGGTAAGGTTGTTTCTAAGCTTGGGGATACGGCACGGATTTTGTATAAAATTTATATTGCCATGACAGTTGTTTTAACCTTGGCATTGTGCATGGCCGGAATGCCGCTGTTTGACAGTATTAATCATGCTATGGCAACGGCCGGCACGGGCGGCTTCGGCATAAAAAATGCTTCGATTGGATATTATGATTCGGCGGTGGTGGAAATAATTATCAGTGTCGGAATGTTGGCTTTCGGCATCAATTTTAATTTGTATTATTTGATTTTAATCGGCAAAATCAAAGAGTTTTTCAAAAGTGAAGAGCTGAAATGGTACGTGATTACTGTAACGGCAGCCGTGACGTTGATTACCCTTAATTTGTTTTGGGTGTCCCCGCTTCCATTTGGTGATATGCTGCGCCATGTCTTTTTTGCGGTGTCGTCAGTCATTACCACGACCGGCTTTGCGACCGTGGATTTTGACAAATGGCCGCTGTTTTCTCATGTTGTCCTGCTGATTTTAATGTTCATCGGCAGTTGTGCCGGTTCGACTGCCGGTGGGATAAAAATAGCTCGAGTTGTGCCGACAATTAAATCGGCGATTGCAGAACTAAGACGCTCCCGCAATCCCAAGCGGATTTTGGTCATTCAATTTGAGGGCAAGGTCGTTGATACTGAATTGATTAAAAGTCTGGGCAATTATTTGCTTCTTTATACTATGGTCTTTGCGGTCCTGCTTTTGATTGTGGCACTGGACAGCCCTGATTTTGAAACGGCTTTTTCGGCGGTGGCAGCCACTTTTAATAATGTCGGGCCGGGTTTTGGCGTAGTTGGGCCGACCGGTTCTTTTGCCGGGTTTTCGGCTTTTTCCAAGTTAGCTTTATCCTTTGGTATGATTGCCGGCCGGCTTGAGATCTTGCCGATGCTGATTTTGTTTTCGGTCAATACCTGGAAGCGGACGTAAGCGGCGGAGGAAAACGGCAGAATGAGATTTGACGGCAGGCAAAATAAGGAAAGAGAAAATGAAAAATCAAGAAAACAGAGGAAAGAATAGGCTTGTTTGTGTTTTGGTTATTGGTTTGCTGCTTTGTGGGCTGACTTCTGTGCCGGTGCAGGCGCGTTATGTGTCGATGAATGAAGCAGAAAGCACGGAACTGCCCCGGTACAGTTTGTATCATTTTTTGCGGACGGCTTTGCAGCCGGTCGGAAGGACAGTGTATATTTGGGGCGGCGGCTGGAACGAGGAAGATACGGCCGCCGGCGTAGAAGCCCTGTCGATTGGTGTCAGTTCCCGCTGGGAAAGGTATTTTGCCGAGCAGACAGCAGATTATGATTATACCAAAACTCGCTATCAGATTCATGACGGCCTGGACTGCTCAGGCTATGTCGGCTGGAGCGTATATAATTTTTGGCATAACGTGGACGGCGGTTTGGGCTATGTGATGAAGGCTAAAGACATGGCGGAAAACTTTGCCGCTCGCGGCTGGGGAAGTTATACGCCAGCTGGACGGGTCAGGAACTACCAGGCGGGCGATATTATGAGCGGTCCGGGGCATGTTTATATTGTGCTCGGAGCCTGTACAGACGGCAGTGTGCTGCTAATTCATTCTACACCGCCGGGGGTGCAGATCAGCGGTACGGTGAATGCTGCCGGCAGTTACAAAAGTCAAGCCGCTGCCCTGGCCGAGGATTATATGCGGCGGTATTATCCCGATTGGTATCAAAAGTTTAAGACCCGGGTGCTGCCGGAAGAGTTCTTAAGCTGGTACGCACAAATGCGCTGGACAGTCGGCCGGCTGGGGATAGAGGATGCGGAGAAATTGCAAAATAAAAGTGCGGCTGAAGTGATGCGGCTGCTCTTTGGGGAATAAAACCAAAATTTGACTGTTTTGATGCAGAGCATACAAATAAAAAACTAATTTGAACCAACATAAAAGGAATATAAAAATAATATATTTTATTTCATGTTTTTATAAAATTTGCCGACATAATTATTGTATTATGTTATGGAAGCAGAAAACCACAGCTTAGTTTTTTCATAATTTTTTCTGTGCAGCAGGATATTTGCTGGTTGTTTTGGCAAAGAAATTCTCCCCCAAAATTCTGACAAAAGAAATCGGGTAATACAAAAAAAGAATTAAGGAGAAAACGGATGAAGAAAAATGGAACGGCATTGAGTGTGGGTGTAAAGGTAAATTTGGTAGTTGGACTTGTGTTTTTAACAGTTTTAACTACCATATTGGTTATTGTTGGTATCTCATCGTATAAGGCAATGGAACGGAAAAGTTTAGAGGTTAAACAAGAACATAACCGGGTGTTGGCTAACGAAATATTGATTTTACAGGCAGCAGCGACACAAACGCTGAAGGATTTGTCTGGGCAGCTTGGCGGAATGATTGTAGCGAAGACGGACAGAGAACTTCTCAGCACTACCTTGTTTGACTCGCTGGAGTGCAATGCTCAGGTTCATGGTTTGGGTGTAGTTTTTTTGCCGAATGCTTTTGATGGAAAAGATGCGAAGTATGTCGGCAAAGACAATGGCTTCTGGAATAAGGAAACGGGACAGATTGTTGCTTATAGTTATAGAGATGATGAAAAAAAAGAATTTGTGTTAGGTGCTTTGAACAGCTATGCTGGAAGTGATTGGTATGAAACACCGCTCAACACGGGCGAGGATTTTGTGTCCGAACCTTTTGAGGAAGAAATTGGCGGCAAGGCCGAGTTGTTTGTAACAATGTCTCGGCCGGTCAAAATAAGGAATAAAGTCGTTGGTATTACTTTTGTTGATATCAATATCAGCAGCTTTCAAAAAATTATGGAACTGGAAAGCAATGCAGCAGATTATATTTTTCTAGTTACTGATGAGGGTAATGTCGTTGCCCACGGCATGAACCCATCAACTATCTTGCAAAGTTTTCAGTCGATTGATCCAGAAAATTATGATAAGATTCGGCAAAAAGTGGCAGCCGGGGAAGAATTCCAGCAGAACACCATATCACCGATGAGCGGCCGGGCAGTTATCCGTACCTTTACGCCGGTTAATTTCATAGGAACTGACGTCAACTGGAGTGTTGGCTCAACGATTGAAACTAAGGTTTTGATGGCAGATACACAGCGTATTATGGTGCTTGCGATTATTGTTGGGATAGTTGGCGTGATTATAGGGAGCATCCTGATCTTTTTCTTGCTGCAAAATCTGATTATCGTACCGATTAAGCAGTTGATGAGAATATTTAATCAACTGGCAGAATTTAACTTTGTCGTTGGAGAAAGAGACAAGGCTAGAGATTATCTGAAACGGCATGATGAAATCGGTGCAATGGTGAATGCTGTTGCGGTGATGATTGGCAATATTAAGCAGCTGATAACAGGTATTACCGGTGAAGCAATGAATGTAGCCAGTAGTTCACAGCAACTGACGGCAACAACGCAGCAGACACAAAGTTCTTCAGAAGAAATTGCCAGAGCAGTTGGCGAAGTCGCTAACGGAGCTGGACATCAGGCGGAAGATACACAGACAGCAGCAGAAAATATCAATATGGTCGGGGGCTTGTTGGAAGAGAATGTTGCTATTTTGTCCGATTTATCACAGGCCACGAATGAGATTGCAGTCAGAAAAGAAGAAGGATTTCAGGTTATTAGTACATTAAAAAAGTATTCTCGAAAGAATACCGAATTTTCTGAGCAGATTCAAAGCGTAGTAGCAGAAACCAATCGAAGTGCGGAAAGAATTGAAACGGCCAGTGAGATGATTCAGTCCATTGCAGATCAAACTAATTTGTTGGCTCTCAATGCCGCCATTGAAGCGGCTCGAGCCGGAGAAGCAGGGAAAGGCTTTGCAGTGGTATCGGATGAAATTCGAAAATTAGCGGAGCAGTCTAGTGGTTTTACAGATGAAATTCGCAATATTATTGCTGAATTGAAGCAGAAATCAATGCGGGCAGTCAATATTATTGAGGTATCAACGAAGTTGGTGAATCAGCAGGCAGAAAGCGTTGATACAACGGCTCAAAAATTTGCTGATATTTCTGCTGCTGTAGAAAAGAGCAATGTCGTAGTTGAGCGGCTGCTTAAAATCTCCCAGATTATTGAAGACAAGAAAAAAGCATTGATTGGAGTAACCGAAAATCTTTCAGCAATTGCCGAGGAAAATGCGGCCAGCAGTCAGGAAGCGGCTTCAACCTTGCAGCAGCAGTTGACATCGGTTGCTCAAATTGCTCATGCCAGCGAAGAACTGGCTGGAATTGCCGGTGAGCTGCAGCGGCAGATTTCAATGTTTAGGGTATAAAGTTTTGTTTTTTGTCAGTTGACGGCAAAGTTTGAAATTAAATGACAGATTGTTGGGCAATGAAGAACCTGCTTTTTTGTCAGCCGAATGTTCAAGCAAGTAGATAGTAATGTTTGATATGATAGGGAACTTGCTCTCACTAGGCATATCAAGCATCACTATCTTTGTTTTCAGTGCAGGAAGAGTGTAAACTTACAAAAATGAAAGGAAAAAAGGCTTGACAAAGAAAAGTTGTTGTATTAATATAATAACACAAAGAGCAAATCCCAATAATTGTGGGATTTGCCGTAGAAACAGCTGGCAAAAATTTTGCTGACTGGCCTTTGAAAAACAGGCTGAAAAATTTTGAATTAGGGTTGAAAAAATGCTTTAAAATGCCTATAAATAAGGATTTACCCAGTCAATTTTAATAATTTTTAATTGGATTTTAATTGAGTTGGTTTGGGCATCGTATTATACTGGGAAACTAAGATGCGGCAAAGACTCTGACAAAATGGAATTGAGGTGCAGAATTGGAAAATGCGATGGAACTAAGAGGTGTCCGCAAGGTCTATACTATGGGTCAAGAAAAAGTAGTGGCTCTTGACCATATTGACCTTGATGTCTATAAGGGCGAAATCATGTGCCTTTTGGGGCCGTCCGGTTCGGGCAAATCAACCCTGCTCAATATGATGGCGGGACTGGAAAAGCCAACGGACGGGACAATATTTTTTAATAAGTTTCCGATCCACAAGATGAGCGAGGATCAACTGGCGGAATTTCGGCGGAAGTATATCGGCTTTGTCTTTCAGCAGTATAATTTGGTCAATACTTTGACCGCTTTAGAAAATGTAACGCTGCCCTTGATTTTTAAGGGGGAAAGCAAACGCAAGCGCAATGCCGTCGGCAAAGATATGATGGATCAGGTTGGTCTGGGCGAGAGAATGTACCACAAGCCACCGGAAATGTCAGGTGGTCAGCAACAGAGAGTATCTATTGCCAGAGCTTTTGTCAACCGGCCGGAGTTGATTTTTGCCGATGAACCGACCGGTAACTTAGATACCAAGACTTCGGACGATATGATGAAAATGATGGTGCGGATGGTGAGAAAAGAGAAAAAAACACTGGTCATTGTCACGCATGATGAAGAATTGTCCGAGTATGCCGACCGGATTGTTCATATTCGAGACGGAAATATTCAAAGAATTGAGAAAAATGAGCATAGCAAAGCCGATGTTTACTTGCGGGAATATGAAGCGGAACTGGCTGCTCAGGGCGCTGTTATGGAAGTGCAGGCTTCCAATCAATAGCGCAAGTGTAGAGCTTGCACTCGCTCTTTGAGCGGGATAGAGCCAAAAAAGACTATGATAGGTCGCCCACCCGGGCAGAAGTGCGAAGCACTTCGATCAGGGGAAAGTTGAGTCAATAATCAAAGTGGAGGATATTATGAAAACAATAAGAAAGATAACAGCAAGCTTGTGCATTTTATTTTTGCTGGCGACGGTCGTTTGGCCTGTTTCGGCGGCAGAGCCGCAAAACCCGGTCAATGCGACGGAAAAAGCTAAGCCGGTTTTACAAATTTTGGGAACGGAAACCCATCGTATTTATTCCCAAAAAGAAAATACAATTACTTTCAGCTTAAACAATACATCTCGTTTTACCGCCAATGAAATCAGAATCAGCCCGGATATTACCGCTGAAAAAGCAGTGGCCGGCGTTCGGATTTTATCGACTTTGCTGGAACCGACTAATCAGGTAATTGGGCCGGATGCGGCCAGAGAGTATCAAATCCGGGTGGTGGCTGATGAAAGCGCCAAAGAAGGCATTTATCCGATTCATTTAAACGTTACTTATAAAAACAATGCCGGCGATTCGTTCCAGACAACGCTGCTGCTTTACTATGAAGTCAGAAAAGATGAAACGAAGCTGGAAAAGGTTGAGATTACGGATGATAATTTTTCCGCATTAAAGCCAGAAGCAGATAAAGAATTGACTTTCCAATATAAGATAAAAAACGATACCGATTATCAGGTGCGGAATGTAAAGACGAAAATTGAGGGTTTGCCAGCCGAGTTTACTTTAAAATCGGCAAGCGATACCGTAATCATCGGCAACATTATGCCGCTGATTGCCAAACCGGCGGAGTTTACTTATTATTTAAAAGAAAATATTGCTGCTGGCAGCTATCCGTTTACAGTTACTTATGAATATGAGAACCGCGACGGCCAAAGAATTGTCCGTCAGGCCAAATATAATGTTTTTGTTTCGCCGAGTGAAACCGGTAAAGCTACTGGTAAGCTGACTTACAGTGGATTTTCTTATCCGAACTCGGTTGCCCAAGATCAGGCTTTCCCGATTTCCTTTAAGATTACCAATACCGGCGATAAGGATATTAAGGAATTGAGTGTGAAAATGGCTGACAACAATGTGTTTTTACCCAAAACACCGTCAGTTGTTAAGTTTGACAATTTAAAGCAGGGCGACAGCCAAACCTATTCGGTGACAGTAATTGGTACCGGCGACAGCTTAAAAGACAGAAACTATCCGATTACTTTTGAAATCAGCTACAAGACCAGTACGGCTAAGGATGCGCAGACGATTACCGATACGCAGGTAATCGGCGTATATTTGGATGCCAAGGAAGAGGAAAAGGATAAAGAAAAGAATCTGCCTAAGATTATTTTGGATTCCTATAAGGTCGAACCGACGATTGTTCAGGCCAGCCAGCAGTTTGAGCTGAATATGGTGTTTAGAAATACCAATCGAACCAAGGACATTTATAATGTCAAAGCTTTTTTGACCTTTGATATTGCTACTGGTAAGGAATCAGTTCAGCAAAATGTATTTTCTCCAGTTAACAGTAGCAATACCTTTTATATTGATCATATCGGGCCGAATCAAACCGTTAGCCGAACCTTTACCATGTATGTCGTACCAGATGCTGCGCCCAAAACCTATATGGTCAACGTCAACTTTGAATACGAGGATAAGGACGGCAAGGCCATTACCGCAAAGGAATTAGTCGGTATTCCGGTTATGCAGACTACCAAAGTAGAAACTTCGGAATTGACACTTCCGACTTCGGCAACGTTGAATCAGGAAGTTTCAGCGAACTTCAATCTTTATAATACTGGCAAAGCTAAAGTTTATAATGTGATGATTAACGTAGAAGGCAAGGGCTTTACCGCTGACCCGAATAATCAATATATTGGCAGTTTTGATGTGGGACAAAGCAATGCTTATGAGGGATATCTACGTTTTTCCGAGCCGGGCGAGCAAAAGGGTAAATTTGTAGTTAGTTATGACGACCAAAACGGTGAAAAGTTTACGATTGAAAAAGAGTTTAATGTTATGGTGGAAGAAGCGCCGATGATGCCGGATATGGATCCGAATATGCCGGGCATGGACGGAGATGCTATGATGCCGGATGAAATGGCTCAGGGCGGATTGCCTTGGGGTATGATTATCGGCGGCGCAGTCGGCGTCCTTGTGGTTGGTGGCATCGTAATTGGTATTTTGCGCAAACGGAAACATAAAAAGGAGATGAGCTCCTATGAAGAAAAGTGATTTGATTTTTATGAGTATGGGTAACCTGTGGCGGCGCAAGCTTCGGACGGTTTTGACCTTACTGGGCGTTGTCATCGGTACTACCTCAATCATCGTCATGATTTCGCTGGGCGTGGGGATGAAGCAAAGCATTGATTCACAGCTGAAAGAGATGGGATCTCTAAATATAATCACAGTATCAAAGCGCTATGATTATCAAAAGCAGAATGACAATAATAATAAAAAGAAAACCTTGCTCAACGATGAAGCGGTTGAGGCTTTTTCTCAAATCCCGGGTGTGGATGCTGCTTCTCCAGTTAAATCCATTTCAGTCATGCTGCGCCGTGGTAAATACTACGCTTATGCCCGGGTAAAAGGGATTAAACGGGAGTTAATGGTTTTGCAGAATCCGCGGTTAGCGGAAGGAGATATTTTCAGTGAAGAGGAACGCTATAGTTTTCTAATTGGTGGTGAGATTCCGTATCAGTTCAGAGACCCCAAGGCTAGAAGCCGGGGGGGATATGATATGATGGAGGATACATACTACTATGGCGGTGGGTATGGCGATGAACAGCAGAAGCGTCCGGAGCCCAAGGTAAATGTCATGACGGAGCCACTACTTTTAAATCCAGATACTCGTTACGGTGAGCCGGATGTCAGTTATGAAGACAGACAGACGATTCCCCGGCCGACGAAGATTTCAATCAGTGGTTTATTAAGAAGCGGTAATTGGGAGACGGATTACAGCATTTATACTTCGCTGGAAACGATTGATAAAATTCAAAAAGATTATGAAAAATGGAAGAAGAAGATGAGGCAGCGCAATCCTGACCAGCAACAGCAGCAGCCGGATGCTTCCAAACCGACGGATAAAAGGAAGCAGGAATATGAGCAGGTTCAGCTTTTTGTCGGTGATACCAAGAAGATTTTGGAAATTCAGGAAACTGTCCGAAAAATGGGCTATGATGCCAGTTCGATGATTCAAATGGTCGAAGAACTCAATAAGTTTACTAATATTGCCCAGATGGTACTGGGCGGCATTGGCGGCGTGTCGCTGATTGTGGCAGCGATTGGTATTTCTAATACGATGGTCATGTCGATTTATGAAAGAACCAAAGAAATCGGCGTAATGAAGGTAATCGGCGCTTCGCTTGAGGATATCCAAGGTATGTTTTTGGCAGAAGCAGCTTTGATTGGATTGATTGGAGGGATTATTGGTTTGGTTTTCAGTACCGGCGGCTCGATGGTGCTAAATTTCTTGACCAAAGGCATGAATCTCTTTGGGTTTGGCGGCAGCGGGGAAGCACCGCCGTTATCAGTAATTCCGCTGTGGCTGTATCTTTTGGGTATGATCTTTACGACCGGGGTTGGCCTGATTTCTGGGTACTTACCGGCGCGGCGGGCAATGAAGCTGTCGGTCTTAAAGGCACTGCGCAATGAATAATTTGCTTTTCTCCAGCGAAAGACTGTACTCTCCTTTTTGAGGAGCATGTTAAGCGGAGACCGGCGCACGGTCAAAGTGGCGAGAAAGAAGTTTTCGGGCGAAGAAAATGATACAGAGACAAAAAGCAGCTTGCAATCAGGCTGCTTTTTGTCTATAGTTTTAGCTGGTAGTGCCATTTGCGGTGATGTTTGATGAATTATGGCTGCCGTTTCGACAAGCTATTCATAATTTGTTGAGATGCCAATGGATTAAGAGACTGCTTGGAAAATGGCTTTTGTGCTTGCCGAAACGAGTAAATAGTGAATTTTTTCATTGCCTTTTGTGGATAAATGCGATAAGATAAAAAGGATTAATGCTAAAAAAAGAAGCGTTATAGAAAGAGAGTTGGTCATGTCTTATCATAGTTTATTTTTTGCCTATAAGGACCAGTCGCCTTGGATGGAAGCCGGGGCGAATTTAATATGCCCTCTGATTGTGGCCATGAATGAAATGGGTATCTCCAGTACCCAGATTCGCTCGCTGATTCGGGAATACGAAAAAGAGCATTTACCAGTCAGACTCTCGGAAACGGAAACTCCGCTGGTGACAAAAGAAAACTGGCGCTTGTATTTGGGTAAAAAAGAATATTATCAAGGCTTTGTGGATTTTTTTACCGCTTTGATTGAACGGGAGCCGGAAATGATTCGGCAGTATTTTGCGGCGATTGCTGACGGAATTTACAGCGATGGCTTGATTGGACTGATTCGCTTAGGTTATGCCTTTGAGTCAGGCGAACAGGCGGAAGTGGCCAGAGCACTGGCTTTTTTGGCAGCCGGATACCAGCCGTTGTCCTTTGAGCTGCCGACGGTGGAAACCAAGCTTTTTGTCGAGCAAATTATTTCTTTGCAGAATGCCCGCCCGGATTATTTTCTTTCCGGCCGGAGCTTTGACCAAAGGCTGGGTCAAATTGCAGAAAACAAGGATTATGTTGATACCTTCGCCCGATTGGAAGAGGAAAACTTAAATATTTACACCTTGCGGGCGATTGCCATTCGCCTGGTTAGGGAAACTGGCGCAGGAAGCATGAAATATTTATTTTGTGCAGTCCATGCCTTTCGGGTGATTGCGCCGTTGTTTTCTGACTTGCCGGCTCGGATTCAGCAGTTTTATTTGATGATGCAGGCAGCTTATGTAGCGGCTGATTGTCCGCCGCTGCAACCAGCGGAGGAATCGGCTCTGAAAAATTGGTCTTTGATTTTTAGCCTGAGTGCGTTTTCTCGGTCGGCAGCAAACTTGTTTTTTATTTATTCTTGTTACCGGGAAGATCAATTTGCCCCTTCGCCGATTTATGCACAGATGGCGTATCAAACAATCCATCAGGAAATGGAAGCAAAGGAGTAGCTATGGATAAACCATTTAAGTCCGGTTTTATTGCCCTAATCGGCCGCCCGAATGTCGGTAAGTCAACCTTGATGAACACGCTTTTAGGGCAAAAGATTGCAATTATGTCGCCGAAGCCCCAGACGACCCGAAACCGGATTCAAAGTATTTTGACAATGGAAGATAAACAGATTGTTTTTGTAGATACCCCCGGAATTCATAAACCGAAAAGCAAACTAAGTGAATATATGAATACAGCGGCCATTTTTTCTTTAACGGAAGTGGACTTGATTTTTTGGCTGATTGAGCCGACGGAAGTGGTCGGGGCTGGAGATCAATTTATTGCCGAAAGGCTAAAAGAAGCGAAAACGCCGGTTATTTTGGTCGTTAATAAGATTGATACAGTGGAAAAGCCGTTTTTATTAAAGGTAATTGAGGCGTATAAGGATTTATATCCGTTTTTGGAAATTATTCCGATTTCGGCATTAAAAGCGGATAACATCGAAAGACTGATGGAATTGATTGACGCTCATTTGCCGGAGGGACCGAAGTATTTTCCGGACGATATGATTACCGACCAGCCGGAAAAACAAATCGTTTCGGAACTGATTCGGGAAAAAATTCTGAAATTATTGCAGGAAGAGATTCCACACGGCATTGCGGTTACGGTTGACAGCATGAAGGAATCCGAGGACGGTGCGCAGATGGAGATTGAGGCGACGATTGTCTGCGAAAAAAAGAGCCATAAGCCGATTCTTTTGGGCAAGGGCGGCAGTATGATCAAACAAATCGGTATTTTGGCCAGAAAAGACATTGAAGCTTTCTTTTTAAATCATGTCCGGCTGAACTTATGGGTAAAAGTAAAAGAAAACTGGCGGGACAGCGAGTTTTTAATGAAAAATTACGGTTACAGAAAAGGAGAATAATCAGATGCAAAATCCAATTGTCACAATTTTAATGGAAAGCGGAGCGCAAATCAAAGCAGAACTTTATCCAGAGATTGCGCCCAATACCGTCAGAAACTTTATTTCTTTGATTCAAAAGGGTTTCTATAATGGCTTAATTTTTCATCGGGTGATTCCCGGCTTTGTTATCCAAGGCGGCGACCCGGACGGCACTGGTATGGGCGGACCGGGTTACTGTATTCGTGGAGAGTTTAAGGCAAATGGTTTTGTTAATGACTTAAAGCATGAGGATGGTGTCCTGTCTATGGCCAGAACCCAGGTGCATGACTCGGCGGGCAGTCAGTTTTTTATTATGGATGCGCCGTCGGATCGGCTGGATGGAAATTATTCCGCTTTCGGCAAGGTAACCGAAGGAATGGACGAGGTACACCGGATTGCCGGAGTGCCGAGAGATTACCGTGATAAGCCGGAGCAGCCGGAGAGAATGAAGACGGTAACGGTCGAAACATTTGGGATGGATTATGCCGAGCCAGAAAAACTGCCAGAGGTGAAATAGGCATAGCGGCGATCTGTCTAAACTGTAAGTTCCGGTTCAACTTTAAAATTAGAATTTACTTTGAGAATGCAGCAGATGTCGGCTTGTTTAAGATGCATAGAGGTAGTTGATTCCTACTTGAATTTATGATAAAATAAATAAATAAATAGCAATCTGAAAAGAGAGTGGAAATAGCGGGGATGTCTGCTGTTTTCGCTGATTGGGAGCGGTTATGATAAGAAGTATGACTGGATTTGGTTCGGAAACACTAATCAGGAATGGGAAAAGTCTGACTGTGGAAATCCGTTCGGTCAATCACCGTTACTGTGAGATTAATATTAAGCTGCCGAAGAAACTGTATTTTTTGGAAAATGGAATCCGAAATCAGCTGAAGCAAAAACTGCTGCGGGGAAAAGTTGAGGTTTTCGTGCAATATCAGCAAGCCGACGGTTTGGATGCCAATATTAGCTATAATAAGCCGCTGGCGGAAAGATATTTGGCTGAACTTTTAAAAATGTCGCAGGAGCTTTTTTTGGAAAATGACTTGTCGGTGTCTAGTTTTTTGACGCTGCCGGATCTTTTTCGGGCGGAAGAAGAGGATGAAGCCGAGGAGTTTTTAGAAGAACTGGCGCTGGCGGCGACGGAAGCAGCAGCAAATAAAGTAGTGGTCGCCAGAGAGTTAGAAGGCAGCCTTTTGCAGGCTGATATTTTGAAAAAAACAGAGGAAATCAGGGCACTGGTCAGTCTTTTGCCGGAACTGGAAAAGCGCTCGGTTGAGCTTTATCGGCAAAGGCTGAAGGAGCGGTTGTCCGAGCTTTTGCAAACGGAAAATATTGATGAGAGCCGAATTGTGATGGAAACGGCGCTGATGGCGGATAAGCTGTCGATTGACGAGGAAATTGTTCGGCTGCGGGGACATTTGGTTCATTTGCAGGAAGTGCTGCGCGAGGAAAGTGGAATTGGCAAGAAACTGGACTTTATTGTTCAGGAAATGAATAGAGAAACGAATACAATTGCCTCCAAGTCAGCTGATATGGAGATAAAAAATATCACCATTAACTTAAAAAATAGCATTGAAAAAATCAGAGAACAAGTGCAGAATATTGAGTGACCACGATGAATAAAATATTTGTAAATATAGGCTACGGTAACGTGGCGGTAATATCTAAAATTATCGCACTGGTAAAACCCGATGCTGCCCCGATTAAGAGGATTATTGCCAAGGCCAAGGAGGAGTCGGCGTTTATTGACGCAACGGCCGGCCGCAAAACGCGGTGCTTGGTGGTGATGTCGGATGGATATTTAATGGCCAGCGCTTTACAGGTGGAGACGATTGTTGGTCGGATTGAAGGAAGGGAGCTTACGGAAAAAGGTGAATAAAGGCAAATTATATGTTATTTCCGGCTTTTCGGGAGCGGGCAAGGGGACGGTTATTAAGGCACTGATTGATCGCCGCCCGGAAATTGCCCTGTCGGTTTCGGCTACGACCAGATCCCCCCGTCAGGGTGAGGTTTACGGCAGGCATTATTATTTTTTGGAAAAAAAGGTATTTGAGGATATGATTGCCGGAGACGAACTGTATGAGTATGCCAGCTATTTGGATAATTATTACGGAACGCCGCGCAAGTTTGTGCAGGAAAAACTGGATGCCGGGATTGATGTGATTTTGGAAATCGAGATGCAGGGGGCTTTGCAGGTAAAGCAAAGAGCACCGGAGGCGGTACTGATTTTTATTATTCCACCCAAGGTTGAAATTTTAAAAACCCGGCTGCTAAACCGCAATACTGAATCGGCGGAAATTATTGAGCGGCGGCTTAAAAAATCATCGGCTGAAGTTGCGCAGATGGTTCACTATGATTATATTATAGAGAACAATCAGTTAGAGGTCTGCGTTGAAGATGTGATTGCGGTTATGCGGGCTGAAAGAATCAGACAGGTGGATAAGCATCGGTTGATGGAGCACCTGTGTCAGGAATTTAGCGAGATATTGAAAGGAGAAAAATAAAATGCTGCACCCTTCCTATTCCGATTTAATGACGGTGATTAATGCCAGAAATGACGATATCAATTTAAAAAGCCGTTATTCCATCATTATTGCGGCGGCAAAACGTGCTCGTCAGCTGGTTGATGCAAAAGGATTGCTGGATAAAAAAGCAATTTCTGTTTCTGTTGAGGAGCTTTATCAGGGAAAAATTAATATTAAAAAATAAGCGGCAGTTCAGGCAAGATACTCTGCTCGTATCAATTATCATACCTGCTTGCCTGAATTGCAATAAAAAATAAGGGGAAACGATGGAGAAAGAGAAAAAACAAAAAAGGCAGAACAAATTGCTTTGGTGGAGTTATTTTTTGATAACTGCTTTGTTTTTGTCTGTTTTTTTATTGCTTTTCTATGGAGAGTATCAAAGTTTTTTGCGGGCGGAAATGGAAAAAAATTTGAATCAAACGGTTTTAAAGGCAGAATTGACTCGGCACTGGATGGCGGATCGGTATGAACAATTCAGCGTGTTAGCCAATGTCTTTTCGGTGGCTGAGTCGCCAGCACAAAAAATCAAGTTGTTGCGGGAGTTTAAAACAATTAACAGCCAAATTTACAAAAAACTTTATTATGTTGATGGAAATTATAATACGCTTGACTCGCAGGGGCGCGGCAGCGTTTCACAAAGCGAGTTTCGTAAAATTTTTGATCAGGTTGGCCAAAGTGAAACATCACTCCTAACGAAGACCGAGTTTTTGCAGGACAGTAAGGAGCCGGTTTTTTCGGTGATTGCTGCTATCCGTTCAGAGGAGAAGGTTCTGCGCGGGATATTGGTTGGCGTGATTTCCCTGCAGGGCTTACAGGAGCATTTGACCAATGCGGGTTTTTATTCGGACAAGGTGAATAAAGATTTAACTTGGATTTTGGATTCGCAGAAAAAAACTATTTTGCACAATAATCAGAATATTATTTTGGACTTCCAGACCGAAGGGGACGACAGTTACAAAGATGTCAGTCAGCTCAGCAAGTATATTGACCATAATGCTTCCGGCACAATTCGTTATACCGTTAAAAATCAGGAAAATGTATTTGTCTCTTTTGTCAAAACCAAAATCAGTGATGGCTGGGTGATTCTGATGGGTCAGGTAGAGATTAGCTTTTGGCGATTTTTACAGGAAAACTGGCTGTTAAAATTGGCGGTGCTTTTAACCGGCGGACTGCTCTTGTGTCTGTTGCAGCTTTATGTTTATCAAAAGGCAATGCAGCCCTTTACCGTTATTAAAGATGCTTTGATTAGCTTTAATGCTGGCAACCGCTATATTAATTTGGAGGCAAAGCCGGACGAGGAAAGCTATGAACTGATCGGAGAGATTCGCAAGCTGACAGATACGGTGATTGAGCAGTCCTATAATGTGGAAAACTTAATTCGGGAAAGAACGAAGGCGCTGTCGGACTTGAATAAGACGATTTCCTTTAAAAATAAGGAATTAAGCGAAATCAACGCAGCACTGACGGCCAATAACGACCATTTACACCATCGGGCGATGACGGATATGCTGACCCAGCTTCTCAACCGGCAGGAACTTTTGAACATGACCGATGAACTAATCAGTGAGGCGAAAAAGGATAGCAGCAAGACTTTTTCCGTTTTGTTTTTGGATTTGGATAATTTTAAGAAATATAATGATAATTTTTCCCATGATGTCGGAGATTTTGTACTTAAAAGCATTGCTGCTCTGGTGCAGAATAATGTTCGGGCAATGGATCTTTCTGCTCGTTACGGCGGAGATGAATTTGTCATCGTTATCAATCATTCGGAAATGGCGGCAGCCATTGCAACCGCTGAACGAATTTTGCAAAAAATCAAGGATGTGGGTGGTTATGCTAAGGAAATTGGGGAAATGCTGGGACATCCGGTTGAAATCGAGCCCCAGAATCAAATTGCCTGTTCGATCGGCGTGGTGCATTATGTGCCGGAGTTAAAAGTTGCCAATGCCGAGGACTTGATGGCGCTGGCCGATGATATGATGTATCAGGCAAAAAAATCCGGCAAAGGTCGAATTGAAATTTATGAGCCTACTTCGGAGGAATTGATGATGGCGGAAAAGACAGAGCCGATGGGAAGTACAGACAAAAACGAATGGATTAGTTTGCAAGAAATAGAAGAAGTTGACAGAACCGAAGAAAATAAGGAAAAAGAATAAAAAACAAGAGGGTGCCGCCGGCACTCTTTTTGTCGATTGTGCACGAAGTAAAAGTAAGCCGGAACGGAGGGGAGAAAGATCGAGTATGTAAATGTTGTGATGCTGACCAGTGCGAAATCATTGGATCGACTCTTTACGTATCGGGTACCGCCGGAATTGGCTGCTCTGGCGGAGGTCGGTTCGATTGTGCAAATCCCTTTCGGCAAAGCTAATAAGACCCAGAAGGCTTTGGTGGTAGAAACGGAAGTTTCCGCACCGGAACAGGGTTTTGAAATCAAGAGTATTTTAAATGCTGCGCCAGAACAATTGCTCAGGGAAGAACAAATTTTGCTGGCGCGATGGATGAAAAAATATTATGCCGCCACTCTTCCGTCGGTGATTAAATTAATGCTGCCGCCGTCTTTTCAGGTACGACCCAAAAAACAGGTCAGTTATTTTCTGAAGGTAGATCCGGACGGAGCTGCTGATTACCGTGACGCTTTGGCGGGACAGCGTTATCAAAAACGGCGGGATTTAATTGATTATTTTCTTCGCTTTAAGCAGCAGGATTTCCCGGAACTAAGGGAGCAGAGTTTTTACAGCAAAGCGGCTCTGGAGGCTTTATTGCAGGATGGATTGATTGGCCGGCAGGAAACGGCTCTGTCGGTGCTGGCACCGTACCAAAAGGATATTTCCCGGTCAGCGGTCAAAAAGCAGCTGACTGCCGGACAGCAAAGAGTATATCAGGCTATTCGCTCAGATTTTCGGGGGGTTCATCTGCTTCGGGGCATAACCGGGAGCGGTAAGACGGAGATTTATTTTGAACTGATTGAGGATGTGCTGAAAGCGGGGAAACAGGCGATTGTTCTGTTTCCGGAGATTATTTTAACTTTTGCTTTGGTGCGCCGGTTTTTAGAGCGTTTTGGCGATGCTATCGGCTTATTTCACAGTCGCTTGTCTGAGGGAGAGAAACTGACGGAGTGGGAAAGAGCCAGAAACGGTGAAATCAAAATTATGCTGGGGCCTCGCTCGGCTTTGTTTGCACCATTAGCGAATTTGGGAATTATTATCATTGATGAGGAGCATGAAAGCAGTTATAAATCGGAGCTGATGCCAAAGTTTCATGCAGTTGAAACGGCGGCCAAAATGGGGAAAATTTATGATATTCCGGTTATTTTAGGCAGTGCCACGCCTTCGGTGGAAAGCTATTATTATGCCGGGCAGGGCAGATTCCGGCTGCACCAATTGGAAGAAAAAGCATTGACCGACCAGCCAGTGGAAACGCATTTGATTGATATGCGGCAGGAGTTAGCGGGCGGCAATCGCTCTTTTTTAAGTGCGGAATTAGAGCAGGCAATCAGCGGAGCGCTGGCCCGCAGGGAGCAGGTCATTTTGCTCAATAACCGGCGCGGCTATGCCAAGTTTGTATCCTGCCGAAAATGTGGCTTTGTTTATCAATGTCCGGACTGCGAACTGCCGCTGACATATCATAAGGAGCCGGAAGAGATGATGTGTCATCACTGCGGCTTCAGCCGGTCGGTGCAGAGAACTTGCCCGAGCTGCGGCAGTCCGTATTTAAAAGCTTTTGGCATGGGTACGCAAAAGATTGAAAAGGAATTAAAAATCAAATATCCGGAAACACCGGTAATCCGGATGGATCATGACAGTACCCGCACCAAGCATGGTCATGATTTAAAACTGCAGGAATTTGCCCGAGCCGAGAGTGGGATTTTAATCGGCACACAAATGATTGCCAAGGGACTGGATTTTCATAATGTAACAGTGGTTGGGGTTTTGGCTGTCGATCAGGGGTTATATACCGATGATTTCAGAGCCGGGGAAAGAACTTTTCAGCTGCTTACTCAGATGATTGGCCGGACAGGGCGGGGAGATAAGCCGGGGCAGGCTTTTTTACAGACCTATTCGCCGGAGCATTTTGCCGTTAGAGCCGGTCTCTGTCAGGATTATGAGGCTTTTTACCGGGAGGAGATTCGTTACCGGCAATTACTGAACAATCCTCCTTTTTGTGAAATTTTGGAAATTGTAGTGACGCACCCGGCTTTGGCGGAAACGAAGCGGATGGCAGCGGCGCTGGCGGCGGAGCTGAAACCGCTGATTGCTGCTAAAAAATGGGATATTGCCATGATTGGCCCGGCTGTGCCGTATATATTTAAGCAGGCGGGAGCTTACCGAGAGGCGCTATTGTTAAAGGCAAATCAACATAAAGAGTTGACTTTTCTTATGAATTACCTATATAATAAAAGGATAGAGAAAATGGGGTTTGGACTTTATCTGAGTATTAACCCGCAGTTTTTTGGTTGAGTAGATTAACTTTTACAGGAAGGAAAATATAAAATTATGGCGTTACGAAATATTAGAATTGTCGGTGATGAGGTGCTGCGCAAGCGGGCCAAGGAAGTGAAGCTGTTTAACCAGAAACTGGCCGTTTTGGTTGAGGATATGGTCGATACCATGTATGAATCAAACGGCGTCGGTTTGGCGGCACCACAGGTCGGTGTTTTAAAAAGAGTGTTTGTTATTGATGTGGGCGATGGGGTGGAGGTTTTTATCAATCCCGAAATTATAGAAATTAGTGAAGAAACCCAAAAGGATGTTGAGGGCTGTCTGAGTATTCCAGGAGAAAGAGGCTATGTCATCCGGCCGCAGCGGGTTAAGGTCAGAACCTTGACGCTGGAGGGTAAGGAAAGGCTGGTGGAGGCAGAGGGGCTTTTTGCCCGGG
>CAUUKX010000006.1:0-44898 GCA_963545585.1 uncultured Lachnospiraceae bacterium | reverse complement strand
TTCTCATTTTCAGCCTTATTTTAGATTTTATCCGGTTTAGGCATTTTCCTAAAATAGATGTACCATATCATGGCAACAAGGTCAATATTCTATTTTAGTTTTTTCCATTTATGGCATTTTACTAAAATTCAGGGAATAATTGTTGCTAAAGTATACAAAAAAAGCACCTGCCTCAGCAAACCGCCAAAGCAAGTGCTTCTTTCATCGGTTGTATAATTTTTATAGATTCGCCAAAGCACAAAGCATCCTCTGATCTTTGTGCTTTGGTCTCTGCTGTTTTTAATCCAAGAACCGATTAGTACAGCTTTGCCCCTGCCGGAATATGCGGATCCACCATCAACAGATGAAGCTTTTCCTCGCCTTCTTCTTCGTGGACGGCGCTGATCAACATACCACAGGATTCGATGCCCATCATTGGCCGCGGCGGCAGATTGGTGATGGCAATACAAGTCTTTCCCAGCAGTTTTTCCGGCTCATAAAAGTTATGAATACCGCTTAAAATCGTTCTGTTTACACCTGTTCCATCATCTAAGGTAAACTTTAAGAGCTTCTTGGACTTGGGCACCGCCTCGCATCCCAGAACCTTTACCGCTCTAAAGTCGCTCTTGCCGAAAGTTTCAAAATCAACATAGTCTTCAAACAAAGGTTCGATTTTTACCTTGGAAAAATCAATCTTTTCCTCGCCAGCCGGTACAACCGAATCTGCTTCAAAAACCTTCCCCGTCTCTCTCTTTTCGCTCTTGTTGCCGTCGATATTCTTCATCGTCGGGAACAGCAGCACGTCCCGAATCGACTGAGCATTGGTCAGCAGCATAATCATCCGATCCATGCCAATGCCCAAACCGCCCGTCGGCGGCATTCCGTATTCCAGTGCCGTGATAAAGTCATCGTCAATCCGGTTGGCTTCTTCATCACCAGCTGCCCGCAGACTTTCCTGATACATAAAACGTTCCTTTTGGTCAATCGGGTCATTTAACTCAGAAAAAGCATTGGCATGCTCTCTGGTTAAAATAAAGAGTTCAAACCGCTCCGTATAGCCCGGTGCATCAACCTTTTTCTTAGCCAGCGGCGAAATCTCGACCGGATGATCCATAATAAAAGTCGGCTGCACCAAATGTTTCTCGGCATATTCTTCAAAGAAAAGATTTAAAATCTCGCCCTTTTTGAAATGTGGCTGAAATTCAATATGCTTTTCCTTGGCCAACGCCCGCGCTTCTTCGTCGCTCCCGATTTCATCAAAATCAATTCCGGCATACTGCTTAACCGCATCTTTCATGCTCAGACGGGCAAAGGGCTTTCCTAAGTCAATCTCGACATCACCGTAAGTAATCACTGTCGTGCCCAGCACGCGTCTGGCCGTCTCCCGGAACAGTTCTTCCGTCAAATCCATCATCCCCTGATAATCGGTATATGCTTGATATAATTCTAACAAAGTGAACTCCGGATTATGCCGAGTGGAAATACCCTCGTTCCGGAAAACCCGGCCGATTTCATACACCCGGTCAAAGCCCCCGACGATCAGGCGCTTGAGCGGCAGTTCTAAGGATATCCGCAAATGCAGCGGCATATCGAGCGCATTGTGATAGGTATTAAAAGGCTTGGCCGCTGCGCCGGAAGGAATCGTCATCAAAATCGGCGTTTCCACCTCCAAAAAGTTCTTTTCTTCTAAAATATTGCGCACCGTCCGAATGATTTCCGAGCGCTTTCTAAACGTATCTTTTACCTCCGGGTTGACAATCAAATCCAAGTACCTCTGACGGTAACGAATATCCGTATCCTTTAAGCCGTGAAACTTTTCCGGCAAAATCTGCAAACTCTTGGACAGCAGCGTCAGCTTTTCCACCCGCACCGAAATCTCGCCCTTATGCGTCCGGAAAACACAACCGGTTATACCGATGATATCGCCCAAATCCAACTCTTTAAAGCCCTGATAAACTTCCTCGCCGACAATATCTTTTTTGACATACAGCTGAATCCGGCCGGCCTTATCCTGCAAATCGCAGAACGAAGCCTTGCCCATCGTCCGCTTGGTCATCATCCGACCGGCTAAGGTTACTTCCTTTTCTTCAAAGTTCTCAAAATTATCCTGAATTTCTTTGCTGTAATTGGTAACGGTAAACCGGGTAAGCACAAACGGATCTTGTCCGCTCTCCTGCAATGTCTTTAATTTATTGCGCCGAATCTGAAACAATTCTCCCAATTCTTCCGCACTGACCGGCTCTCTGTTTTCCATATTATTATTTTCCATGTTTTACTCCTTTTTATTCCGCATTTTCGCTTACCGCATATTGCCGCCCGGGCAGAAAGCACAGCTTTCAATCAGGGCAGAATATCCATCCAGCCAGAAAACCTAACTTTCAATTAGGAGCGAACATCCACTCGGGCAGAACCGCATAGCCTTTCGGTTCAGACACGAACGGAATATAATTTGCCTACTGATGAATTTTTAAAACTCTGACCTTAACCGTTCCGTTTGGGGTACTGAATTCAACAATCTCATTTTCCTTAGCACCAATTAATGCCTTGCCCATCGGCGATTCATTGGATATTTTATTGGCCAGCGGATCGGCTTCCGTCGAACCGACAATGGCAAAGTCAATTTCCTCGTCAAATTCCATATCATAAACCAAAACTTTAACGCCAACGCTGACTACACTGAGATCAACTTCGTCCTCATCAATCACTTCGGCATTTTTGAGTATTTTCTCAATTTGAACAATCCGTGCTTCAATCTCACCCTGCTCGTCTTTCGCTGCATCGTACTCGGCATTTTCCGACAAATCACCCTGCTCTCTGGCTTCCTTAATCTTAGCCGCAATCTCCTTGCGCTTGACCAGCTTCAGATTTTGCAATTCCTCTTCCAATGCTTTCAATCCGCTATACGTCAGTATCTTTTTCTCTAAAGTCCTCAAATGTGTACTCCTTCTACTTTTCCTCAACCATCAAAATCGAAAAGAGCCTGCCAAACAAGCTCTTGCTCTCTCTTTTATGTATCATTTTGGTATTATAGCCCATTGCCTGCCGCTTGTCAAGCGATAAAAAGCGATTTTTTTTCAGGACAGTTTCATTTATGCTTGACAAAAATAAAAACGAATTTTTTATTCCATTTCTGCAAACACCGCTGTTAAATACTCCCTGACCGTCTGCGGGTCTTTCATCTCCATCAGTTCCCGCCGCAGCGCCGCCGCCCCGGCCAGTCCCTTCGTGTACCACAGTAAATGCTTTTTCATTTCCTGCATGGCGGCAAACTCACCTTTTTGGTCAAGCGCTAACTGTAAATGCTCAAAAATCATGGCCTTCCGCTCCGCCAAAGTCGGCGCCCGGTACGGCTCTCCGGCCAGTGCACTTTTAATTTCGGCAAAAATCCAAGGATTCCCCTCTGCGCCGCGAGCGACCATCAGTCCGTCGCAACCGGTCTGCTCCAGCATTTGCACGGCCGCCTGACCGGAAAAAATATCGCCGTTACCAATCACCGGAATCGTAACCGCCGCTTTGACCTGCCGAATAATATCCCAATCCGCCTGACCGCTGTAATACTGCCGGGCTGTCCGGCCATGCACCGCAATTGCCGCCGCTCCGGCAGCTTCCGCAATTTTGGCAATCTCCACCGCATTGATATGGTCATGGTCAAAGCCCTTGCGAATCTTAATCGTTACCGGCTTTTTCAAGCGCTTAGTCATCGCCGCCACGATGACGCCAACCCGCTCCGGCTGACGCATCAAAGCGCTGCCCTCGCCGTTATTGACAATTTTGGGAACCGGACAGCCCATGTTGACATCAAAGAACGCAATCCGGGGATTATCAATCTTTTCCGCCATTTCCGCCAATAGCTCCGGCTCAGAACCAAAAAGCTGAACTGCCGCCAGACCCTCCCGCTCATCAATCGTCAGCAAGTCTTTTGTTTTTTGATTATCAAACGACAGTGCCTTGGCACTGACCATCTCCGTATAAGCCAGTTCGCACCCCTGCTGTCGGCACAACAGACGAAACGCCAAATCCGTCGTTCCGGCCATCGGCGCCATAAACAGGCCATACTGAAAGTTTAAATTTCCTATCTTCATCCCCGTCTGCTGTCCCGATTCATTTTATTTTTTTCGTAGATATAGCACAGCCCTTTAAAAGTCAGCTCCGGGTCATAAACTTCAATTTTATCCGTTTCTCCGACGATAATCCGTCCCAAACCGCCGGTAGCAACTACTTTTAAATTGGTCAGGCCGCTTTCTGCCCGCACCTTATCAATAATATATTCCACCTGTCCGATATAGCCGTAAACGAGACCTGCCTGCATACTGGTAATGGTATTTTTAGCCAAAATGCTTTTTGGCTTTTCAATTTGAATTTCCGGGAGCTTGGCCGCCTGTTTCCACAGTGCATCAGCACTGATCCGGATGCCCGGCGAAGTGATACCAGCTTCAAACACGCCTTTTTCCGAAATAAGATCATAGGTCGTTGCCGTACCGAAATCAATCACCAGCACCGGCCCACCGTATTCATTATAGGCCGCCACGGCGTCCACAATCCGGTCAGCCCCGATTTCTCTGGGATTATCCGTATGAATCGAAATTCCGGTCTTTAAGCCCGGCTCGACAATCATCGGATTAACGCCGAAATATTTGTAAATCGCATTCATTAACGAATACATCAAGTTCGGCACGACCGATGAAATAATGACATCATCTATCTCATCTTTCGATACCTCTCTTTCCTTTAATAAGTTGACCAGAATAACACCGTATTCATCACTGGTCCGTTCCGTCTTGGTGCGCAGCCGAAAACTGCCCTTGTTTTCTTTGTCCTTATAAACTGCTACCGTAATATTGGTATTGCCTACGTCAATCACCAAAAGCATCTTTGATTCCTCCTGTTGTCCTAAACTCAAAAACTCTTTCCCGCCTGCAAAATGCTTTCCCTTTATCAAAAATCTTTTTTCTCCTGTTGCAAACCCTTTTTTGCCTGCTGATACTTTTTCAGCCCTGCCGCTTGGGGAAGCGGGCGGCTTGCTTCGGCTTCCTTTTTAACCGAACCGAGCATAACCTCGGCGTAATTTCTCTTTTCTGCCTGCCGAATCTCACTTTCGACTGCCATAATCTGTTCAATCAGCTCCTGCATCCGGACAATGCTTTCCCGATACTGACCGGGATTTTCCTGCAAAAACGGAAGCAGCTCCGCCGACAGCGTACCAAAACCTTGATCCAGCTTCTTTATCTCCTCAATCCATTCCTGCTTCTGCGCTAAAATCGTCTCCGTTGTCAGCCCCGCTTTATCCGCACCGGGTGTCTGACACAGAGTATATGCCTTGATCTGCTCCAGCCTTGCCAATTTTTTTCTCAAAGTAAAGAGTAACAGGTTTAACTTGGTTAAGATATTTTTCATCTTCTTACCCCCGCCGCTGCCTCAGTGCACAGAAAACGCTTAAAGTAAATAACCCGCTTTGCTTAACGGCAAGGCGGGTCTGCTGGTGTATTCAAATCCTTATTTCCTAGATAGTGCCATTGCTTCTTTCCAGGTATCCCGGAATTCACGGATAAAGATCAGCGCCGTTTCTACCTTCTCGGCACTTTTTTCCATATTGGCTTCTACCAAGGTAAAGGATATGAACTCATACATCCGATCCATCTGCTCGGCAATCGGAAAATCAAAGTTCAGCGTTCCTCTTAATTCATCCATAATATCCTGCACCCGAACGATCAGCCGATGCGCTTCTCCAATGTCCTTGGCATTTATAGCAGTGATTGCCTGATTGCCAAACTTAATCGCACCCTCGTAAAGCATCAATGTCAATTCTGCCGGACTAGCCGTCATAATTGAATTATTTTTTATTTTATTGTACGGGTTGTTTTGCATGTCTTCCTCCTAATTCATAACTCTTACTCCACAAATCATATATCGGTTTGTTTCTTAAAAACTTTACTCTGAATTTGCTCAAGCATTCAGGCAAGCAGATAGTTTGACTGGATATGCCAGAAGAACTTGCCGGAACACTCCTTTTTTGAAAACATTTTAAAACAAAACCTACACCGCTCGCACTCTATCCCAGCCGCCCCCGGCTTTCTTCGGCCTGCCGGAGCATGGCCTCATAACCAGCCCGCTTTTCCTGTTCTTCCTGAACTACTGCTGCCGGTGCTTTGGCCATAAAACCGGGATTCGTTAATTTTTTATCAATTCTTTCCATTTCCTCATTCAGCCTTTTGATTTCCTTGTCCAAACGCTGCTTTTCCTGCTCCAAATCAACCAGTTCGGCAAACGGCATATAAAGCGCCGCATTTGGAATTGCGACCGACAGCCAGTCCTCGCCCAAGCCACTGCCGTCCTCGGCAATCGCCACTTCCGATGCCATCGCCAGTGCACCGAAAAAGACCCTATTGCGGGCAAAAATCTCCCGGATTTCCGCCTGATCGCTGACCACCACTACCTTTACCTTTTTCTTGGGGCTGACTTTCATTTCGTTCCGCAGGGTGCGGATACTGCCAACCGCCTGCTTCATCAGGCTGATTTCATTTTCCTCCTGCTTAAAATCCCATTCGGCACGAAAGACCGGCCAAGCCGAAACCATGATCGACTCTTCTTCATCCTGCAAATAGCTGAAAATTTCCTCGGTGATAAACGGCATAAACGGATGCAGCAGCTTCATCGCCTGAATCAGCACGCTTTTTAATGTCCACAGCGCCGCCGCCTGATCAACCGTATCCGCACTATTCAGCCTGGGCTTAACCATTTCAATATACCAGTCGCAGAACTCTTCCCACAAAAAGTCATTCAGCTTGCCCAGCGCAATGCCCATTTCATATTTATCTAAGTTTTCCGTTACTTCCTTGGTCAAAGTATTGACCCGGCTTAAAATCCACTTATCCGCTGGCGCCAGCGTAAAGTCCGCCGTTAATTCTTCCTCCGGCAAATTCATTAAGATAAAGCGCGATGCATTCCAAATCTTATTGGCAAAATTGCGGGACGCTTCAATCCTTTCCTTATAATAGCGCATGTCATTGCCCGGCGCATTACCAGTCAGCAGCGTAATCCGCAGCGCATCCGCTCCGTATTTTTCAATTTCCTCCAGCGGGTCAATGCCGTTGCCCAGCGACTTACTCATTTTCCGGCCCTGATCGTCACGCACCAAACCGTGAATTAAAACGGTGTGAAACGGCAGGCGGCCAGTAAACTCCAGCGCCGAAAAGACCATCCGCACCACCCAGAAAAAGATGATGTCATAGCCGGTCACCAACACATCGGTCGGGAAGAAATAATCAAAATCCTCGGTTTTCTCCGGCCAGCCCAAGGTTTCAAACGGCCACAGCGCCGAACTAAACCAGGTATCGAGCGAATCCTCGTCCTGATGCAAGTGCACGGAGCCGCATTTTTCACACTTTTCCGCCGGCTTGGCACTGACAGTCTTATGCCCGCAGTCCTGACAGTAATACACCGGGATTCGATGCCCCCACCACAGCTGCCGAGAGATTGCCCAATCCCGAATATTTTCCAGCCAGTTCAAATATGTCTTGCCGTAGCGCTCGGGTACAAACTTGAGCTCACCACTCTTTAGCGCAGCAATCGCCGGTTCGGCTAATTCTTTCATCCGCAAAAACCATTGTTCTTTCAGGAGCGGCTCAATCACCGTGCCGCAGCGCTCATGTACACCGACATTATGGCGATGCGGTTTGACGCCCAGCAAATAACCGCCAGCTTTTAAATCCTCAACAATTGCTTCTCTGGCCGCATAGCGCTCCATCCCTTGATATTTGCCGCCGTTTTCATTGATCCGGCCGTCATCGGTCATAATATTAATCTGCTCTAAATTATGGCGCAGTCCGACCTCATAGTCATTCGGGTCATGAGCCGGCGTCATCTTAACCGCACCGGTGCCAAACTCCTTATCGACATACTGATCGGCAATCACGGCAATTTCCCGGCCGACCAACGGCAAAATAACCTTTTGGCCAATCAAACTTTGGTAGCGCTCGTCATCGGGATGAACCGCCACCGCCGTATCGCCCAGCATCGTTTCCGGCCGGGTCGTGGCAATCTCAATATAACCGCTCCCGTCAGCGAACGGATATTTGATATGCCAGAAAAAGCCGTCTTTTTCTTCATGGTCAACTTCCGCATCGGAAATCGTAGTTTTGCAGTGCGGACACCAGTTAATCAGCTTGTAGCCCTGATAAATATAGCCCTTATTATAATAATGAACAAAAGCCTCATTGACCGCCGCCGTACAGCCCTCGTCCAGCGTAAAGCGTTCCCTGTCCCAGTCGCAGGAAGATCCTAATTTTTTAAGCTGCTGCACGATCCGGCCGCCGTACTCCTCTTTCCATTCCCACGCCCGCCGCATAAACTCTTCTCTGCCCAATTCCTGCTTGCTCAGCCCTTCCTTGGCCAGTTTTTCCACAATCTTAACTTCCGTGGCAATGGCAGCGTGATCCGTCCCCGGCTGCCACAGGGCTTCATAGCCTTGCATCCGCTTAAACCGGATTAAAATATCCTGCATTGTATTATCAAAGGCATGTCCCATATGAAGCTGCCCGGTTACGTTCGGCGGCGGAATCACAATCGTAAACGGCTCCTTGCTGCGGTTCACCTGAGCCTTAAAATAGCCGCTTTTCTCCCATTTTTGATACAGCCGATCCTCCATCTCCGAAGGATTATAATTTTTTGCCAATTCCTTTGCCATAATGCCTCCACTTGTTCTTTTTCTTTTCCTAAAAGGTGATAAATCCTTTTGACACTTGTATCATTATATAGTATTCCCTTTTATTTGGCAAGTATTCGCTTTTATTTCCAAAAATAAAAACCACTCTTCTTTGAACCGCCCCCCAAAAGTTAGATTTTTGGTTTAACTTTGGGGGGCATATCATAGAAAGAGTGGTTTTGACTTCCTGATCTGCCGAAAGCAGAGCTTTTGGTCGGAGTAGGCCGCTCGGGCAGATTTTACACCGCCTTTTGAGCGGGTGCATGGACTCCACTTTCGACCGACGGCATCGCAATTTACCTATCGTTCCCGCCTGCTGCCGAAAGGCGTAGCCTTTCTGGAAACAACGAGCCCCTGATCGAAGTGCTGCGCACTTCTGCCCGGGTGGGCGACCTACCTGATCGAAAGCTTCGCTTTTTGCCCGGGTGGGCGATCTACCTAAAAAAGACTGTTCTAACGAACATGGGAAAGTTGAGTTAAGAAAAAATCAAATTATTTTTCCTTAAAAAACCGATTGCTGTCAAAGTCGGCTATGTTGATTTTTTGATATCCGCCAAACTGCGAATCTGCTAATTGCTCATACACTGGCTTACCGACCAGAAATTCATAAATTTCATTTACTTTTTTAATCGGATCAATATCGGCAAATTTATCCGGGTAAATCATTTTTCCGACAAAATAGGAATTTCCCATCGCTGTATCAATGTTGATATCGCACCAGACAAAGGCTAACTGCGTATAAACCTTGTCGTTTTTAAAAGCACTTAAAAGCTGATAATAGGCCTTATTCTTGTTATAGTCTTCCTGAATCAAGTGAATGCTGGCCAAGTCAATAAAAATATACTCCGGATTCCACTCAATAATCTTTTCTTTATCCACTTCCACCAATCCGTCCTTGCCAATCCCGTTGACTACGTTGACGGCACTGACGGCATCAAACAGCGGATAGTTTTCTCTGGTGCCTTCAATGCCATGTGGGCCGTTCCATGCCAAACCGGCCGCATACACGGTTTTTCTTTCACTTTCCGGAATATCCTTGGTTCGTTCGTTCAAATCCTTTTTTAAGGCCTCCATATAGTCTACTACTTCTTTGGCTCTTTCTTCTTTGCCCATGATTTTGCCAATCAGCTCCAGCGACTGATAGAGCTTAGGGTCAAAGATAACGCCCGTTCCATAATCCAAGGCCACTACCGGGCAGCCGGTCTGGCGCTGAATTTGGTCATAAGCCGCCACTTCGTACTGGTCGCAGAAAATGACATCCGGCTTAGCCAGCAAAACCGCTTCCCAGTCCTCTATAAAATAGCCGCCGCCAAAGCTTTTCATTTCTAAAATTTCCGGATTGGCCAGCGCATACGGACGATTGGTCAAGTTTTTGGCATCGCGCGCCGATACGCCGACCAAATCATTTAAGCCATTGATATAAGTATATAATCTCTGCGTGGTCGGGCTGTCGGTCAGCGCTTTCCGATTGTCTTTTTTCGGCAGTCTGACCTCACGTCCAGCCATATCAATAATAACCATTTCTTCATCCGCTTGCGGCTGACTTTCGTCCTTTTTCTCATCTACCTTGGCCTGACTTTCGTCCTTTTTTTCATCGTCTTTTTCCTTTGCCGCTTCTTTCTCCTGCGTTTGGCTTTTGTTTTCCGCAATCGGTGCGTCTTCCTTTTTCGCTGCCGGATTACAGCCCGCTAAGCCAATCAGCAATCCCCATACCAATGTCAAAATCAATATTTTTTTCATCTTCATTTGTTTTTCCTCCCTGTTTATTCGTTGTTTTTCCTTTTCTTTGCCCGGCTGCCGCCGTTTTTCCCTCTAAAAACTTTCTATCTCATCACTCGATCCATCACCTCACTCCTGCCGATAATCTTTCAGCAAAATATAAAGAAATACTGGTGCTCCTAAAAATGATGTTATCACTCCTATCGGCAGCACAACCGGCGAAAACAAAGCCCGCGCCGCTGTGTCGGAAACAAGCAGAACCAGCGCCCCCATCAGCGCCGCCGCCGGAATCAGAAATCTATGATCATTGCCGATTAACCTTCTGGTTATCTGCGGAGCAATCAAACCAACAAAGCCAATAATCCCCAAAAAAGAGACCGCTGTCGACACCAAGAGTGACGAAAAAAACATACCGCCCATTCGTATTTTCTGCGTGTCAACCCCCAAGCTGGCGGCATTGTCATCGCCGCTAATCATGGCGTTATAGTCCCAACTTCTCAGTAAAAAGTAAAAAAAGGCAATTAAAAACAAAGTGCCCAATAAAGTCAATTCCGGCCAAGAAGCTCGGCCTAAGTTGCCAAATGTCCAAAACACCGCTGCCGCAACATGATGAGAATCCGCAAAATATTGGAGAAAAGCCGTTGCCGCACTAAACAAGGCGCTGACAGCTACCCCGGCTAAAATAATTACATTCGGGTCAAACGCACGAATCTTGGATAAAGCCATCACAAAGAACAGCGCCGCCGTCGAAGCAATAAACGCAGACAGGGCGACCACATACGGCGAAGCAATAAAGACTGCGTCCGCCTGTGCACTTTGCATACTGCCGCTGCCCAAAACAATAATTGCAAAATTGGCACCAAAAGCCGAAGCACTGGTAATCCCCAGCGTTGAAGGCGAGGCCAATGGGTTTCTCAGATTATTCTGCATAATACAGCCGGCTGTTCCCAGTGCTGCTCCTGCAAAAACTGCCGCCGTAATCCTCGGCAGCCGGATATTCCAGACAACGACTTGCAGCGTTTCCGAACCTTTTCCCTGAAGTGTTTGCAGCATTGCCGCCAAATCCATTTCCGCAATGCCGGAACGCAGTGAAATATAGGCCGCTGCCACAACTCCCAGCAGCATAGCCGATAGCAGCAGCCATTTTTGCCGCTGATAAGATTTGTACTGCATTGTAATATTTTTACCTTCTGTTGTCATTCTCCTCATCCTTCCCCGTTTTCCGCTTCTTCCCCCATCTGCCGTGCCGGAATCACAAACATACTTCCGTCTAACTGATATACCTTTACTTCTACGGAGTATACCTCGCTTAACGCCGCTGCCGTTAAGATATCCTTTTTCCCATATTGATAAATTTTCTGGTCTTTCAGCAAGATAAAATCCGTTGCATAACGCAGCGACAAATTGATGTCATGAATGGAAACAATCGTCATAATATTCTTTTCCCGGCAATATTTTTTAACAATGCTCATCACATCTAATTGATTTTTTAAATCCAGCGCCGAAGTCGGTTCGTCTAAAAGCAGTACCTCCGGCTGCTGGGCCAACGCTCTGGCCAGCCGTATTTTCTGGGATTCTCCGCCGCTCAATTCGTCCATATACTTCATAGAAAACTTTCCCAAATCCAGATATTCCATAATTTCTCTGACAATTCGGTGATCTTCCGCCGACGGAAAATATTTAATATATGGTTTTCTGCCAATTAAAATCGCATCATACGCCCTAATCCGCGATGATTTCTCATTTTGGGCAACATACGATATCTTGCGGGCCAGCTGGTTTCGCTTCATATTTTTGATGTTTTGGCCGCTCAGCAAAACACAGCCCTTATGCGGCGCAAGAATTCTAACAATATTTTTTAGCAATGTTGATTTGCCGGAACCATTGACCCCCAGCAAAGCGACAAAACTGCCCTTGGCTAACGAAAAAGAAATGTCTTTCAGCACTTCTTTTTCATAGTTAAAGCATAGATTTTTTACCTGTACATCCATATCCTGCCTCAAAAAAAGACCATAAAGCAGGCCTTTTCTAAAGCCTACCTTATGATCTTCTGATCTTGTCTTGTGTTTTTAAAATTTTATCCCGCCATACCGCTCATTCTTTTTGACGGTAAACGAACCGCATAAGCACGGCACTCACTTTTTTAAGGAACTTTGAATTTCTGCTGTCAGCAATTCATTTGCTGTATTTTTAACAGCATACCATATAATCAAAAAAATAACAAGAAAATCTTATAAAAATTAAAATATAATTGCCGCTCTCAATCTGCTTAAACCAAATTTCTTTTAGCCCAAGCTGCAACCATTGTTTCTGACTGGGCTGCGCTCCCCCCATGCACCGCTAACCCTGAGCCTACTGCTGCGCCCGGGCAATATTGTACCAACGCCTGCACGGAAGATGCCTGACCGCTGCCTTCATGCGTCATCACCGGAAATACCTTTTTGCCAGTAAAGTCCAGTTTTTCCAACTGACTAAAAACGGCCATCGGGTAATTTCCCCACCAGCAAGGGCCAGCTACCACGATATTATCATATTCACTGATATCCGCCAAATAGTTTTTCAGCTCCGGCCTGGCATTGGCATCTTGTTCCGCCTGCACCTGCTCCGCACATTTATTGTAATCCGTGGGGTAATCCTGGACTGTTTCCAGCTTAAATAAATCCGCACCCACTGCTTTTTGAATTAACTCCACCACAATTTGAGTATTGCCCTTCTCCAGATGTTCAATCTGCCCGCTGACATAATTTTGACCTTGACGAGAATAATAAATAATCAAATTTTTTGCCATTTTTTCTCCTATCCTATTAAAAATATTTACTCAACTTTCCATTAATTGAAATCTTCGCTTTCTTCCCGCTTCGCACTTTTTCCCGGGCGGCAGTCTGCCTAAACAAGACGGTTCTCGTTTTGCAGAATATGAGAAAGCCACGATATTTATTGGTATTTTTTTAACGGATTTTTTAAAATTCCCCAGCGTTCTCCGTCACGAACTGCCGCATATCCATCGGAAAACTGGGTCAGTTCCGAAAACCGCCCAAACGGAACAATTTCTTTGCCGGTCTTATCAATATAAGCCATCTCCTCATCTTTTATGACCACCGCCAGACCATCATGAAACGAATTGTACTCCAGCAGCCCTATGTTTGTCATTTCCGAGACATAGGTTTCATACTGCATCGGAATTACTTCCTCGCCCCGGCGATTAATATACCCCCAGCTGCAGCGATCCCTGTTTGCCCCATCCTGCCAAAACACAGCCACCGCCGCCAGACCTTCGGAAAATGGAAGTGCCTCTGAATACTTGCGGAAAAGAATTGCTAATTTACCTTTTTTATCCATAAAACCAATGGTTTCGTCACACACGATCATTGCTAAGCCTTCGGAAAACGGCATAAATAACACGATTTCATTCTCGTCTTGCAGCTCATACTGAAAAGGACAGGGCAGCACTACCCTACCCGTCTGGTCAATATAACTCTTATTTCCTTGCTGGTCTGCAACTGCTGCTAAGCCTTCCGTAAAAGGCCGTCCGGCAAAATAATCATTATCCAGTACCGTTTTCCCCTGTTTATCAATATAAATCACTTTTTGATCGTTGGTCATCACTGGCGCTAAGCCACCGGAAAAGTTTCCAGCCCATAAGTATTGCTCCTGATTGATCCGCTCCCCGGTCGAATCAATGTAAAAATAGCCTTGATTCCAAGTTCCCACTGTTGCTATGCCTTCATAAAAGGAGATATCATCCAGATACTCGGAAGCATCAATATAGTCATATTGCAGCGGAATTACTTCTTCCCCCTGCTGATTGATGTATCCGCATTTTCCGTTCTGTCCTACTCCAGCCAGACCCTCTTTAAAATCCCAGACATGGCTATACTGACAGGCTATGACCTCTCGTCCGTCTGTATTGATAAACCCCCATTTTCCGGCTTGATTTTGCACCGCCGCCATTCCCTCGGAAAAATAGCGAACAGTTTCATATTTCTGCTTCAGCCACCGAATAACCAGCTCGTTATGTGGTTCTTCTTCTGGTTCTTCTTCTGGTTCTTCTTCCGAATTTTTTTCCTCTGTCTTTTTCGGCTTTTCTTCTGGTTCTTGATTTCCTGTTTTCCCAAACTCCTCTGTTCCCGGCACTTCCAGACCCGGCATATTCTCAAACTGTCCCATCGCCGCCGCTCTTATCCCCAATACCAACAGTATCAAATACAACAAACCCGTCCTCATTTTCGACCCCTCCTCATCAAAGTATTATTTTTTAGGTATCTATCTTTATTTCGTCAGCCTTCCTTGGCCAAAGGCTAAATACTCTGTCGAACACGAAAAAATTGACTTACTTCGTTGATTACGCCTGCTCTCAGACAGCAAAGCTCCTAAAGAAAGCGCTAAAATTTCAGCGCATCGTCTGCCGCCTGAATCAGTGCCTCGGCAATTTTCGGCTCACCAGCGGAATGACCCGACGCCTCAATAATCCGCAACTCTGACCGGGGCAAACTCCGGTGCAGCTCATACGCTCCGCTTAACCGGCAGTCCATATCATAACGACCATGCACGATGATCGTCGGAATATGGGCAATCCTATTCGCATTGGCCAAAATATAATTATCTTCCGGCAAAAACAAATGATTGATAAAATAATGACATTCCAGCCGGGCCAGCGATACCGCTAATTCCGGCGCCGAAAACTCCGCCGCCACCGCCGGATCCGGCAGCAAAGTAATCAGACTTCCCTCCCAGCTGCTCCAAGCTTTCGCCGCCTGTTCCCGAATCTGCCGGTCGGGCGAAGTCAACAGCCGGTAATAGCCATT
Source organism: uncultured Lachnospiraceae bacterium (assembly GCA_963545585.1). Lineage (GTDB taxonomy): Bacteria > Bacillota > Clostridia > Lachnospirales > Vallitaleaceae > W11650. The sequence goes on along the minus strand of CAUUKX010000006.1, from coordinate 29,694 downwards.
TATCACATTTAGCTCCGTCCGGTCTTTTTCTGGAAGCGCCGCCAAATAAGCTTCGTATTCCTGCGGAAAAAAAGCATCCACACCCTGCCGGAACGACCAGTCAACATCCGCCTGTCGGCCTAAGAAAATCCCGCGTAAGATCAGACCCGTTACCCTTTCTGGGTACTCAATGGCATAAAACAGCGCCAATGTCGAGCCCCAGCTGCCGCCAAATACATGCCATTTTTCCACGCCGACATGCCGCCGCAGTTTTTCGATATCCGCCGCCAGCTCCTGCGTGGTGTTTTCTTCTAACTCTGCATAAGGAAGCGATTTGCCGCATCCGCGCTGATCAAATAAAATAATATGATAGCGCTCCGGATCAAAATATTGGCGATGATAGGGTTTCATTGCCCCGCCCGGCCCGCCGTGCAGGAAAACCACCGGCCGCCCCTTAGGATTCCCCGCCTGCTCATAATAAATCTGATGCCTTTCCGAAACCGGTAAATAGCCGCTGGCAAACGGCTCAATTGTCGGGTAATACTCTTTTTTTACTTGAAAATATTCCTGAATCGTCATAATCCTCCTCTCCGCTGAAAACAATCCGTCAGCGCCTTGCTGCTTCATCTTGCAAAATCCGGCGGTAATCGCTATTTTTTCAAATGTCTGTCGGTATTTTTCCAGATGCACCGTTTTTACAGCTATACTTCCGCTTAACGCTCTAAATTGCCGCCTTACGTTTTCAGACGTGAACTGCTCCTTTTACCCAAATTCCGGCTATTTATCATTCTTCCGCCAATTTTTCTCTGACCATATGAATCAGATTGGTTAGCGCCTTATTTAAATTGCTCGCCTCTGCGACCGCCAGCTGAATATTGCATTTTTGCATGGGCACCAAAACTTTCAGCGCCTCACTCTTGCTGACCGCTGCCGCCATCTCCGGCGTGTATTCACCCAACATGGAAAATGGTACTACAATCCCCATTGCCCCCAAAATAATATCGGCTCTTTCCGCATTATAGACAATTGCCCCGGCTCCGGTTGCCCCTTCATCGGCTCCCGCCTTGAGCATGGCATTGGTGGCTATCACATTGGTACCGCAGGCAATCACTGCCAGTTCGGGAAACTCCGCTTTCAGTCTCTCGACAATGGCTTTGCCTACGCCGCCGCCCTGTCCATCTACTACCAGTGCCTTCATTTTTTTTCCGTTCATGTCCTTTTCCTCTCTGCCTTATCTTTATTCTCTAATCCAATCCCTTTCAGCGCCCGCTTTTCCGCTTCCAGTTTCTGCCGGGCAGAAAAGAAAGCCTTGTGCTCGGGAAAAGCCGATTTACTTTCTAACCAAAAACTTCGGTAAACCGCCCTCCGCCGGCGGCCAAATTTCGCCCTGAATCAGCGGCCGAAGATAGGATAAAAACTCTTCCTTAACATCCGTTCCCTCGACGGTCAGCCACTGGCGCGGCACCATTTTTTCCTGATTGCAAATCCGGTCAACCGCTGCCAATTCGCAGTGCAGCCGGTACTCCGCCCCTGCTTCCCGCCGAAAAGCAACCATTTGTCCGGTTTGACCGCTGACTGCCTGAGCAACCGCAAATTCCCCCGCCAAAGCGGCTTCTTCTACATCCGTGCGGGACAGGCTTTGGCTGGCTGAACGCTGCGATAGTCCCAAGTCAAAGCTCCTGACCTTAACCCCGATCTCATCTCGGACAAGCGACTCCAGATAGGCCGCCGCCCCCGACAGCAGCTTATGACCAAAATGGTCTTCTGCCATAGCGACTGTATTTTCTGCCACAAAATGACCCGACCGGTCTTTCAGCCCTTCCGATACGCAAATCACGACACTATTTCGCCGCGCCAGTTCTGCCCTAACCGCCGCCACAAAAGCCGCCCGGTCAAAGGGAACCTCCGGCAGGTAAAGCAGCGCCGGATTATCGCCGATATAACGTCTGGCCAGTGCCGCCGCACCAGTCAGCCAGCCGGCATGCCGCCCCATAATCTCCATAATCGTTACGGATTTTAAATCATACGCATCGGTATCAGCTGCTACGCCGCGCACCGATGCCGCCACATATTTAGCCGCCGAGCCAAAGCCGGGCGTATGGTCGGTCAAAACCAAATCATTATCCACTGTTTTCGGAATCCCCAGAAAAACAATGTCGCTGCTGCGCCGCGCCGCTTCTTTCGACAGCTTATCCACCGTATCCATCGAGTCATTGCCGCCGATATACAGGAAATAACCAATGTTCTCCTGCTCCAGCCGCTCAAAAATTTGCCGGTAAACCGGTGCGTCCGCCTCGGCCGGCAGCTTAAACCGGCAGGAGCCCAAATACGCCCCCGGCGTTGTCCGCAGGAGCGCTAATTCTTCCGCTGAAAAATCAGTCAGCTCGGTTTGGCGGCCGGCCAAAAAGCCCTCAATTCCGTAAATCATGCCATAAATCTTATCAATGCTTTTATTTTTCTGCGCCGCCGCAATTACCCCGGCCAGCGAAGCGTTAATCACCGCCGTCGGCCCGCCGGACTGCCCTACTGCTAAGTTTTTCATCTTGCTTTTCTCCTTATTCTGCTGATTTTTCCTTGCTTCTTCTTTCTCTTAGGTGTGAGCAGCTCATCCTACATTGTATTGCATCAACGGACATCATCAAAATTGGAATAATTTATTTTCATTAATATCAATTTCATACCGCTCATCAATCAGCACATAATTCACTTTGTATTTTCTGGCATATTCCAGCATCTTTACATTCTCCGCCAACACACTCTCCAAAGTACACCACTTATCATTGATACGATTTTCAATAACATTTGCATATCGCTTTATGTCAGAAAAGTGATTCCTTATATATTCCTCACTCATAACCAGACAATAATATTGTATCTTCTCAAGATACTCTTGTTCAAAGCTATTTGACCATGAAAAAGGAATGTAACAGCCCTCAATAATCAGATTTTGCTTGTTTTCTATGGCGGTTTTAATTATCCCGCAAACCACGGGCCATAAATATTCCGTGAGCTTCCCGTCATCACTCATTGGCGTAAGGTTTGTATGACCGCTGCGAATTAACCCCATTTTTAAGTGGTCAATTGACAAATACGGATATTTATATTTTTCAAGGAGCTTTTGCGCCAACAGAGTTTTCCCTGTATGCGAAGCACCGGTAATCAACACAATCATAATTCTCTTTTCCCAGCCCTCAATTTGTCATTTTTTCACTTGCTGTCTGCTCTTGTATTTAAAGCAACAAACGGCTCAAACTTCTCTCTTTATTGTAACGTAATCTATAAAAATACGCAAGAGCAAGTTTACCTCAAAAAAAACATTTCAGTGAAATAAAATAAGGCTACAGAATTTTTTCATTCCCGCAGCCTTTTTAACATTTTTATCGTTTTTGAGCCAAACTTCCCCTATCAAAACGTCTCACACAAATGATCAAGCCAGTATTTCCTCTCAGCATCTGCCTTGTTTAATTTCGCCATGTGTAAATTTCTGTATCAATAACACCTGTACTCTGTGAAGAAGATGTAATTACACGATTTGTGCCTCCTTCCCAAGTGATACTTCCTGTAGAATCTTTTTTTATAAATTTAAATTCAATTTCTGTTCCCACCGGAACGCTAACTGGTAAAAACCATTCCGGATAATTAGGATTAAGTAATGCTTCTGTACAATTATCAGTATTCCAATATTTAGCATACTGATTTCCTCCTTATCCTCTTTTTCTGGTAGACTGTCGTTCTATCAATAGGGGCATCGCTGTCTGCGACTGAACCAATAGCTGTGGTGTCCGGATTCGCCGCAGCACGACTTTTGCCGCCTGCTGTCCCATATCGTACATATCCAAATTTACCACGCTAAGCTGTGGCTGCATCATCTTGGAAAACGGAAAATCATCAAAGGAAATGACCGCCATATCCTCTGGAATCCGTATTCCCACCATTTTCAGTTCATTCACACAGCCAAAGGCAATATATTGATTGGCACAAATAATTGCGTTTGGAGACAGCGGTAAAGCCAGCAACGTGCGTACCGCCGCCGCACCGCCCTCACTGGTTGGCTCGCCCAGCCGCACATACTCGGCTGAAATTTTCTGCACAACCGCCTGCGCTCCCTCTAAGCGGTGAGCCGAAATCCGATCCTCTTTCGGCCCGCCGATAAAAGCAATCCGTTCATAACCACAGCGCCATAAATGGGTAACGGCAATCTGACCAGCCACGAAATTATTCGTATCAATCCAACAAAGCTGATTGGCAAAATCCGGCGTACCGATTATAATATACGGGACTTCTGCGTGGATTAGTCGTTTGGCAATGTCCCCTGAAACAACGGAAGCGTGCAGAATTACACCATCGGCATAAGAGCCGTTCATTATTTCATCAAAATGTTCCTGCATTTCTCTGGCAGTCGTATGCCGGACAATTAAGCCATAGTTTTTGGCGGCAAGGGTATTTTCTACCCCCGCCATAATTTCAAATAAATGCGGGTTATCAAATCCCACACCATGCTGCATTTGTGCTAAAAACAAAATCGTTCTGGTTGCACCCATGGCAAAACTCTGCGGCCGCTACTTCCTGAATCGTTACGCTCATCGTTCCGCCTCCTGCCGCAATATAACAAAGCCCATCGGATCCAGTTCCCACTTTTCCTCCGAAAAGCCTTGCTGCTGCAAAATCTTGCTGCTTTCCGCTATAACTGGCAACTTTGCCCTTTGCTCCTGATTATTAAGAAAAATTACCATGCTTTCCTGCCCAAACTGCCGGATAAAACCATATAATCCACTGCCCTGCTTCGCCCAAAGTGTCCGATAACTGCCGCGGCGCAGGGCTACATGCTCTTGCCGCAACCCAATTATCGTTTGATAAAAATTTGACAATTCAGATCCGCCCTCTGACCAATCCATCCCCCGCCGATATTCGCTTTCCTGCAAACCGCTAAGTCCCCTCTCATCACCGTAAAAAATAGAAGGAATTCCCATAAAAGTCATCTGAAACAAGACTGCCAGTTTCATTCGAGCAATATCCTGCCGACACAGCGAATAAAACCGGCTGACGTCATGACTGTCCAGCAAGTTTAACTGAACATACGACATCGGCAGTTTATAGCGTATTCGCATATTCGTTACGCCAGCATCAAAGGCTGCCGCATCAATGCTGCCTTCCGCAAAAAAACGGCGGCAATGCTTACGGAAATCATAGTTCATAGCCGAATCAAAAATATCACCATTTAACCAATGCTGTGCATTTTCCCAGACCTCGCCAATCAAAAAGCAGTCAGGATTTTCCGCCTTAACCGCCTGCCGAAAACTGCGCCAAAAATTGTCATTGACCTCATTCGCCACGTCCAGCCGCCAGCCGTCAATCCCATATTCCCGTACCCAGTGCCGCCCTACCTGACAAAAATACTCCGTCACTTCCGGGTTAGCGGTATTTACCTTTGGCATCATTCGCTCATAGGCAAAACATTCATAGCTTGGATAAGTCTCTCCATCTGTGGGACGCTCAACCGGAAAGCGCAAACGGTAAAACCAGTTCTTATACCGCGAGGCTTCCCCATTTTTGACAACATCATCAAAAGCAAAAAAATTCCAGCCCACATGATTAAACACCCCATCAATAATTATCCGGATTCCGCGTTCATGGCAGCTTTTAACCAAACGTCGAAACTCCTCATCGCTCCCAAAGCAAGGGTCAATATGATAATAGTCCAGCAAGTCGTACTTGTGATACTCGCCCGCCGCAAAAATCGGATTGAGATAAATACAGTTTGCCCCCAGCTTCTGAATATAATCCAGATTTTCCAGTACTCCTCGTAGCGTCCCGCCCAATTTGCCGCAAGCAGCTTGCCTATTCCATTCTCTTTGCATAGGCTGACCGGACAAAAACCGCCGCGTGCTGGCAAAGCTATCCGGAAAAATATTATACACTACTGCGTCTTTCGCCCAGGCAGGCGGCGCGGCAATATCCGCCGGATGATTAAACGGCAGTTGATAATACTCCGAACGGTCATCCACCCGATTTTTCCTGAAAAAATCGCTGTAATACAGAATTTTTTCTTTGCCGTCGTCCAATTCAAAATAATAGCAAATCCGTTTATAAGGACTGTCCAGAATAATTTGAAAATAATCAAACCATTCGTCCTGCGCCTCTATCTGCATCTCGGCCGAAGAAAAAATAACCGGCGTTAAGCGGCAGGCGCGATCGGCATAATACAGCATACAGCCCTGCAAATCGCCACGCCCGGCTCGCAGCCGAAATACAACGTGAGTGTCATCAATTCCATGCGCCTGATGGGACATAGGAATATGTTCAATCGCTGCAAAATTCATAATAATCTCCATTTCTTAACCCTTTACGCCTCCGGCTGTCAAGCCGGAAGTCATATACCGCTGGATTGCAAAAAAGACCAGCAGGATTGGCAAACTGACAATGAGCGAAGCCGCCGCAAACACCGGCCAACTGCCGCTGATTTCCGTGGCCTGCAAGGAATATAGCCCGGCAGCCAATGTATAATTTTCCGCCCCCGTCATAAAGGTAGTCGCAAATAAATACTCATTCCAGACATAAATTAAAATCATAACCGCCGTAACTAAAATACTTGGCCGCGCCAGCGGCAGCATAATTCGGGTTACCATTTGAATCCTGCCGGCTCCGTCAATGGCAGCGGCTTCTTCAATTTCACGCGGAATCGTATCAAAATAGCCTTTTAAATTAAGCAGACCAAACTCCGCCATTGTCCCGGTATAAATCAAAATAAGACCAAACTTGCTGTTAATCAGACCAAGCGGACGCAGCAGCGCATAAACGGCAAACATCGACAAGACCGCCGGAAAGGAGTACAAGAGTATCAATTGTTTTAAAAGAATGTTTCTCCCTTTAAACCGCAGCCGGGAAAAAATATAAGCCGCCGGAATGGTTGCCGCCAGTGAAAAAACAACCGTTGCCGCCGCCAAAACCAAGCTGTTTTTAAACCACAACATAACCGGTTTTTCCGTAAATACAGCAATATAGCTGCGCAAAGTAAAATCCTTGGGAATAAACCGAAAGTCAGAACTGGCCAAACTGTTATCGGCACTAAGCGAAACTGACAATGCATACAAAATCGGAATCAGCGATGCCAAGCAAATAACAATAAAGAAAATATGCAGGCCAAGCTGCTTAATCACAGCATATTTGCGTACTTTTCCGCCGCATACCGTTCTCTTTATCATGACGGCACACCCTCCTCTCTTTTTTTCGACTGACTGCCATCGAAAACAAAATCAAAATAGCAAAAATCAGCATCGAAATCGCAGAACTATACCCATAGTTATTGGTGATAAACGCATTTTCATAAGCATAAGTTAAAATCGTGTGAATATTTGCGCCGGTCTTGGCTCCCGCCTGCTGCGTCAGCAAATAAACCACATCAAACTGCTTAAAGGTAGTAAACAACGTAATCAGCACCGCCGGGGCAATGATTGGCCGAATGACCGGAATCGTAATATAAACTGCCCGCTGCAAACAATTTGCGCCGTCCAGTGTTGCGCTTTCATAATAACTCTGGTCAATCGCCTGCATTGCTCCGTCCATAATCATAATCATAAAAGGCAGCGCCAGCCAAAGATTAACCGCCGAGCAGCAAAGAAAAGCCAAACCATCATCTGCCAGCCAGCGAACCGCCGTCAGCCCTAATTTTTGCAGCCATTGGTTTAAAAGGCCAAACTGCGAATGAAAAATACCAGTTTTCCACAACAAAATGGAAACATATCCCGGCATTGCCCATGGAATCATCAGCAACGTTTTGTAAATCCGTCGGCCTTTAAAATCTTTTATATTTAAAAGAGCTGCCAGCACAAAGGCAATCACTAATTGCAGCGACATATTCAGCGCCGTCCAAAGAAGGGTTCGCAAAAGCGCTGCCAAAAAGCCGGAATCAAACACAAACAGCGCATCCTTATAGTTTTTTAAGCCAACAAACGAAAACTGAAACCAATGGTAAACATTTCTGTTGGTAAAAGATATGTATGCCGTATACAAAATGGGAAATATCACCAGCAGTAAAATCAGAAGAAACGCCGGAACGCTGTATAAATATGCCCACATTGCTTCCTTATTATTCTTTTTCATAGCACCGGCCTTTCTATCTCATCGCATTTTCTGGATTAAATCCAGTGCCTGCTGCTGGGCAGCATCGGCACTGGCATGGACATCCCTGCCGCTCATATTAAAGTCAACCAGTAATTTTTCCGCCGCTGTCCAAACTACGTCCATTTCTGGAACATTGGGCATAGGCACAACATTTTGCGCCGCCTCATACATTGCCATAACAACCTCATCTTGCTGAACGGCTGGATTATTATAACAATTTTTTTGCGCCGGAGCGCAGCCACTGACCTCAGCCATTGCAGTACCAACGGACTCTTTGGTCAGTGCCTGCAAAACTTTTCCAATTGCTTCTTTCTTTTTTTCGACCGCTGTTTTCAGCACATGAATCCCCTGTACACCGGAATATGGTGCAATTCGACGGCCGGTTTCCTCAATCATCGGCATTGGCGCAATCCCTATATCTATTCCACTTTCCCGAACAGCCGATACCAGCCATGGACCGCCAATCGTCGCATGGGCTTTGCCTTCCCGAAACAAAACGTTTACCGTAGCGTACTCACTTTCTGACGGCATCATTTCCACAAATTTTTTATGATATTCCAACGCCCGAATCGTTTCTTCCTTATTTAGTCCCGGCTCGCCATTTTCATTTAGAATATATCCGCCGAACGCATGAAGCCAGCCAGCCGCATAATATGCCGTACTGTGCTGCTCCACAAAGCCGTAATGTCCGCCTTTGGTATGCTCTTGCATATATTGATACAGTTTCCCGCCGGTAGATGGAACATCATCTTCTTTCATATAACGGCGATTATAGAGGAACAGCAGCGTTTCAAAATAAAGCGGCAGTTGATAGACTTCTCCCTTATAGGCCGCCGCTTTTATGGTCATAGGAACAAACTGATCCAATACGCTCTGCTCAATAAAATCCGTAATTGGCGCTAAAATCCCCATTTCCGCATAAACACCGATTTTGTCATGTGCAAAAAAGTACATATCCGGCGCTGAATTAGGGTCGTTGCCTACCATTTTCAGCGCCTCTGTCAGTCCTTCTTTTTTCTCTAACTTAACAATAATATCCGGTGCCAGCTGATTTAGTTCGGATTGCAAAACTTCAGCCACTTTTTCTTCCTTATCATGCCAAATGGTAATGGTTGTTGCGGCATCCTTTTCTTCAGTACTGCCGGTCCCTACAGGAGTACATCCACTCAAGCCAATCAACAGCGCGGCTGCACAGGCAACACTTAAGATTTTGGCAATTCCTGTTCTCATTAAAATCCCTGCCTTTCTGAAAAGGTAATTTTATCTTTTTTTCTTTAAAAAAATAATTCCTCCGCCAATCAGCACGGCGGCAACAGCTGCAAAAATTATCAACTTTGTCCCGCCGTTCTCTTTTGCAGGCGATTCGGCAACCGGCGCCGTTTCTACTGCTTTGGCAGTTGATTTCTCCTCTGCTTTCGTTTCCTTGGCAGTTGGCTTTTCCTCTACTTTGGGGTTATCCACCGGTTTTTCATAACTTAAGCCGACCGTTTCCGCGTCTGTTACCACAATCCAAATATCCTTGCCTGCTTCCACCGCCAAATCGCTTGTCTGCACACTCCCGCCGTTGCCGTTGACGATGATGCTGTTGACCCAACCTGGCACTTTTAATGTCAGCCAACCATCACTCCCCTTTTGCAGAGCTTCGCCCGGCCAAGCCACAAAAGCATTCGTGCCGTCCGGCGCAGACCATGCCCATAAATGCGGCTCGTTCCAATTATCCGGCACTTTTACCTGAACCGTAATATCTTCAGCCACTAAGGCATTCGGATCATTATAGGTAAAATCCGTCTTTCCGGTTTGATCGACCATAACCCAAATCTCCGCCGCATCAATAGAAAGTTCTTCCGTCTGTTTGTTCTCTCCATTACCACTGATGATCATTCGATTTACCCAAACAGGAACGCTAACCGTATACCAGCCATTATTTTCTTTCTTCATCGCCTTACCCGGCCGCTCTGCAAATGCATTTTTCCCATTCGGCACAGACCATGCCCAGCAAGCGGCATCCTGCCAGTCCTCCGGCAACCGGGCGTGGACTTTAAAAGTTTCTACATACTCCGGTAGCGCCCCCATGGTCTTGGCTTCATAATCAATCGTTACTTTATCCGCAGCAGTTACTGTCAGCCATGTATTTTTCTTTTCTATTTTTTGGTCTGTGGTCTGCACTGCTGCATCGTTTGCATTGATAATAATATGATTGGCTGTTTCTGGAATCCAACAATAATACCAACCGATATTGCCACTGTCCGCCTCCATTTCCCCGCCTGGCCATGCGGCAAAAACATTCGTTCCATCATCCGCCCATGCCCATAAGTGCGGATCGCTCCAGTCGGCCGGCAGCTTGGCATAAATGATTATTTTATTGTTATTTGCTGGTGCACTGGCTAAAGCGGCAGTCGGCATAAAAAAACATAATATCAGCAACACGGCCAGCAAATATTTTCCCTTCGTTCTATTCATTGACATATTCTCCTTTTATTGACAGAATTTTAAATTTTCTAATTCCACTTTCCTCTACTCATCAGAACAGTCTTTTTTAGGTAGACCGCCTACCCGGGCAAAAAGGTGGAACTCTTCGACAGGAAAAAGTTGAGTTTCTAAATTTCAGACGCACATCTTTGTTGAAATCATCGTAGCACAGTGCCATATTAGTGTCAATGGAAATATAAGAAACCGTTTTCTTGATTATTTATATAATTTTTACTATTTTATATCATTGTTTTTGTGCATATGGCTCATTATTTTTTGATTTTTTTGAGAATTATAATATTTTTGTAATATTTTTTCCCTTTCCCTTCTTTTTGTTTCCTTTATTTTCCTTATTACTTAAACCATTTCCGATGTTACAGCACAGATCTCCCCAATAACAGTTGTGTAAACTGCCGAAATCAAGAATTTTATTTTGCAGATGCACGAGAGCATTTCGGAACAACTTGTAAATAGAAATCTGGAAATGCTTTTTTATATCACGTCGATTGTCTTTTTATACTTTTTTTACCCCCTTTTTCTTTTTTTATTTAGATTTAGAAGTTCCTCATTCTCTTTTTCAGAGCAACCAAGATATTTGATGCATAAACAAAACCGATGGCCTTGCTTGAATAACTCAAGTCTACACCATCGGTTCTGCTTTTTTCAAGCCGGGGTCTATACTGCAATATAAATCTCCCTTTTCGGTCTTTAACCCGTTAAGACATTCCCCCATCGCTTTTCTTTCCGGCAGCCAGCCTGTTTTGCGCCGTTGGCCGGATTAGGCTTTCTTTTTCGCCGCCACCGTAAAATAATAAAATATCCCCAAAACCACCCATAAAACCGTGATAATAATCGACGGCAGCTGCAAACAACTGGGTGAGCCCGGCCACACCAAAAGGCCAACAAACAGAATACTGGAAAACAGACCCAAAGAACTCATTATCCGATATTTCCCGGCCGAATAGCGAATACTGATAAAACAAATATAGCCGTACACAATTGCCGCCATCAGCGAGCACATATCAACCACATAAATAATAATCTCCCGCCCCAAAAAAGGTGCCAAAATACTTAGCGCCGATACAAACAAAATCGAATTGCGGTAAACACCAGCCTGATTTTTTTCCTGATATTTGGCTGGAATCAGCCGGTAAGCCGCCATTGCCCCCAGCAGCTTACTGGAACTAATCATAAAACCATTAATCCCGCCAAAAACAGCACCAAACAGCGCCAAGGTCAAGAGGATAAAGCCGCTCGTTCCCATATAGCGCAGCACGGCTGCCCCGACCGCCCAGTTTTGCGCTGCCGCCTCCTCGGCAGAAAAAGCCAGCCCGGCCACCCAGTTCAGCGCATTATATAAAAAAGCACCGATAAAAACCGTAACAATACTGATGCGAATTGTTTTCTCGGCCGGAAAGCCCAAATCAGTCGTTACCTGCGGCACCACATCAAAACCGACAAACAAAAACGGTGTAATCGCCACCACTCCGCTGATTTGCCGAAAATCAAACCGGTATCCGGCAAAATAATTTTGATAAAAAACTGACAAATCAACGTGAAACAGCATATAGGTCAGTACAAATAAAATATTAAAAAACAACAGTCCGCTCAGCACTTGCTGCACCTTGGCGCTGACCGATACTCCCCGAATATTGATATAAGCAAAAATCACCACCACCAGCGCAGCTGCGCCGATTTCCGATAAATACACAGGATAGCCGGCCACCTCATACAAATAACCAAAGCGCAGACCGCCCGGAACAATTTCTTTTAAAATCAGTGCAGCCGCTGTCGCATTCAGCGGTACTAAGCTTAGATAACAAAGCACCAGTGCCCAGCCGACCACAAAACCATGTCCCTGTCCTAAGTTGCGAAAGGTATAGCTAAATTCTCCGCCGTCCTCATGATTATTCTGCATCAACATCCGATAGCCAATTACCACAAACGAAACCAAAACACCGCCCAGCAAAAAGCCAAGCATGGTATTAACCACACCGCTTTGAGGCAAAAACTTACTGCCCGGCAGGGTAAATGAGCCCCAGCCGATAATCGCCCCCAGCACCAGCGCCATAATATCAATCCGACTTAATTTCTGGTCTTTCTTCATATGCTTTGCATCACTCCTTTCAATTCTCTGCCAATCTGCTTACAGTAAGATAAGCCAAGACCGCCCTCCGAGCTGCCTTGGCTTATTCCGTTCTTATTTCTGCTTCTGGTATATTGTTTTATACATTGCGTTTCGGAACGATATTCAGCTTTCCTTCTGATAATTTCAAAAAGACAATTGCGCCCAAAGTCATGAAGACAAGGAAACCCCAGCCATGCAATGAAAATGCAGTAATCGCCGAATAAAGCGCACCAACATTACAGCCTCTGGCAAACCGAGCGCCGATACCCATTATCAAACCGCCCAGTGCATACCAAGCCGCATCCTTGGCCTTGAAATCCCGGTCAATGGTAAACCGTCCGGCCAAAAGGAACGAAATGGACGCACCTATGATGATACCTAAATTGCGGATTGTTCCGTTATGAGCCAGCAAATTAGCCGCATCCTTAATATCCTTGTCAAATCCGCCAATGGCAGCAAAATCAACGCCAAGCCGACTAAACAGCGCAACACCCCAAGTAGTAAACGTTGAGGTTACACCCCAAGTCTTATTGGTTGATACCAAAACAAAAATAAACATCAGTGCCAGCAAGATTCCGCCTGTCATAAACGACCAGCGCTTGATAAAGAAACGATGATACGTCGCATAACTGAAGAACGGAGCATTATCATAATCCAAATCTTTTTCAATGTCCTCATAACCCGGCTTAATATAAGTTCCGGCTTGCTTTCTTTTGTAGCTGTATCCTTTCACAATATAAAACAGCACCAAGAACAGCACCGCCGTCAGCACAACAGAGCCGACATAACCAAAGACAGATGGAAAATATACACTCTCGATATTGATAATCTTATTCCCAAAAGCAACGCGCATCCAGTGGCCAATCGGCGAACCAATAATATAAAAGACCAAGGCAATCAAAGACCGCACTGCACCTTCGCCCAAATCCGTCAATGTACCAGAAGCACAGCCGCCGGCAATAATCATGCCGCCGCCAAATAAGAATCCGCCGACAATGACGCCCAAGTCCAAATTCCGCACCGACTGCGAACCCGGTATCACCTTATCGCCTTCTTTGGCTAAACTAGCCAGCACTGCACCGCCATCGGCTGCATGCCAGTGAATGGCTGCCACCACCACCGCCGTAATGGTAAACATAAAGAATAGCGCTTCATTCAGCGCAGTATCGCCCGTCATATACGGTCTTTTCACACCGCCCGCAAAACCGAAGCGGGAACGGGTTAAAATGTATCCAATGAACAAGCCGCTGACTAAATAGCCAACGGATTTGGCCGGCATATTAAAGCCCCACAGGATCATTAAAACAATTAATCCCAGCCCAATTGCCATTTGTGTTTTTAAGGTTTGACTCATAATATCCTCCTAAACTCCATTTCTTTTCAAAATGTTGGGGTCAAAAAGTTTTTGACCCCTTACTATTGATTGCTTTGCGCCCTGCAAGCCTGTAACTTATTTCCTTTTCTCCACTTTCTCCCGACCAAAAGCTTTGCTGTTTGCCGGGCGGCAGCCTTTCCCAATCGAAATACTTCACACTTCTGCCAAGAGAGCAGTCTTGCCTATGTCGAAACACCTCACATTTTCACTCGGAAAAAACCTTCCTAAAAAGGCTGTTACCGTTTTGCAGAACATGAAAAAAGCTATGTTTTTTATTTAAAATTATATCCGGTTACAATCGGCTCTCTTCCTGTTGTAACATCATTAAAGAATTCATAATAACTCAGCGCTAAGAACGAACCCTGAATATTAACCACATTGTGATAGCCAAAGCCCTTTAAGGCCTGAATGACATAATAGCTGTTCCACGAAGTCCGGCAGTGAACATAAACTGTCCGATCCTTAGGAATCTCATGATAACGCTGTCTGATTTCCTCAATCGGAATATTGACCGCACCCTTAACATGCGACTGGTCAAAAGCAGCCTTGCCCCGGATATCCAAAATATATTCGCCCTTTTCAACCAATTCTCTGACCTTGGTCACCGGCACTTGATCATATACGCCGTTTAAGTGGTTTAAGCCTGCCAGCGCTGCAAAATTAACTGCATCTTTCGCCGTACCGAATGCCGGTGCATAGCACAACTCCAGTTCTTTCAAATCTTCTAAATCGCCATGCATGGTAATCATCGTGGCAATGATATTGACCCGTCTGACCACATCCCCCTTGCCGATGGACTGAGCACCTAAAATTTTGCCGCTCGGATACTCATAAACCAGCTTAAAGTGAATCGGATTGGCATTCGGCATCAAGCCAACCTTGTCATTCGGCATAACAAAAGCTACCCGATAATCAATGCCGTGCTTTTGACATTCCTTTTCATTTAAGCCCGTGCTGGCTGCATTCAGGCCAAATACCCGGATACAGGAAGAACCAATCACGCCCTTATTTTGGAAAGGTTTGCCAAATAAACCATCGGCAACACTCCGAGCCTGTCTTTGTGCAGGACCTGCCAGCGGCAGCCGAGTCTTTTGCTTGGTAATCGAGTTAAAAGTTTCAATTGCATCGCCCACTGCATAAACATCTTTTAAATTGGTCTGGAAATTATGGTCAACCACAATGCCACCGGTTTCACCAATCTTCACGCCCGACTCTCTAGCAAAGGCCACATCCGGCGTAACACCAATAGCCATAATGACAACCTGTGCCTTTACCCGCTTACCGCTCTTTAAAACAACCTCTTCCGGCGTAATCTCCGTTACCGAATCGGATAAAATCAATTCTACCTTGTTGTCATACAGTTCCTTGTGTAGCATCTGTACCATATCATAGTCAAACGGTGCCATAATTTGGTTCGCCGCTTCCACTAAAGTTACATTCTTGCCGGAATGCTTCAAACATTCGGCTGCTTCCACGCCGATAAAGCCGCCGCCAACCACGCAGATATCCTTTACTTCATTGGCTTCTAAGAAAGCGTCCAAGTCGCGGATATCTTGTACATTCTTAATGACAAAAACATTCTTGGCATCAATGTTCTTAATCGACGCCGGCCGAATGGCTTCTGCACCGGGAGAAAGAATCAAATAGTCATAGGAATCCTCAAACTCTTCGCCGGTTTTCACATTCCTGACCACTACTTTATGCTCATCCGCCAAAATCTTAACTACTTCGTGATTGACCTTGGCGTCTAAATTAAAGGTATTTTTAAAGGTAACCGGATCATACAGCACCAAGTCATCGCTGTGCTTGACTTCGCCGCTTAAATGGTTGGGCAGACAGCAATTGGAAAACGACACGTCCGGCCCCTTATCATAAATTTGAATATCCGCATTTTCATCAATCCGACGAATTCTGGCCGCTGCCGATGCTCCGCCTGCTACTCCGCCTACTACTACATATCTTTTGCTCATTTTTTCCTCCATTTCTGAAATAAGATTGATTATTAATCCCTCACCTTATATGTATATATTATACCATTCCTTTGTTAAAATTACAACTATCCGTCTTGTTTTTTGAGTAATTCTTATAATTATCGACGCATTTTTTGTGCAATCCGCCTGTATTTTGATAGAATTTAATATGTAAAACTTCTAAAATTTGGATTGTTCCAGCATTGTTTCTCTTTTGTCAGAATATTTATCTTACTTTTATTTTTTCTTAACATTAATCTGCGTACCGCCATCCCAGATAATCGAATATATTTTTTCCCCTTTGACTGTAATTCGCCAAACATCCTGACCGTCTTTTCCTGCTTCTACTTCCACCGATACCGGCAAGAGTTCCGCCGTTTTCGGTTTTGCCTGAAACAAGGCGGCATACAGGCTTTTCTCGGCCGTCGGCACAGCTTGCAAATGCAGCCGCCGGGAAGGCTGTTTCCGGTCAGTTTCCTTGGAAAAACAGCCGGGCAAGAGTTCTGCCGTCAGCCCTTGGCTATAAGCCATCTGCATCCGAACCTCTGGCCACTCTCCGATAACCACCTCTCCCGGCAAAACCCGCTCCGTTGCTAAGTGGTAATAAA
This sequence comes from uncultured Lachnospiraceae bacterium, assembly GCA_963545585.1. Classification (GTDB taxonomy): domain Bacteria; phylum Bacillota; class Clostridia; order Lachnospirales; family Vallitaleaceae; genus W11650. The sequence goes on along the minus strand of CAUUKX010000006.1, from coordinate 13,044 downwards.
TATCTACCGTCTGCGGTCTGCCCTCTATCAAATCCAAAATCAGCAAATCCTGCCGCTCGATCAGCAACAGGCAGCGCACCAGGCGAACCGGCGCATAATTGTCATGATAGCCGACCAAAATAAAATCACCGGCCGTTTCCTCAGCCAGCAAAATATCTCCGTTTTTCTGCTCGCCATAGCGAAAGGAATTCTTATATTCATACGGATAACTATCATTGACAATCACCGTATTATGCCATTGCGGCGATTTAAAAAGTTCCCTCTCCTTATTATTTTCATAAGTAAAATAGCCCGGATCAACCAGTAAGTTTTCTCCCCAAGCAGTATAATCAAAACCTAACGGATCCATATGGGCATGAGCGGTATGCACCGGCGTATGGACACCAAAAAAGAGACTATGCGCATCCCTTGCCCATGAACTGCGAAAAGCCGCCTGTTTGACTTTTCTTTGATGATTCAGGCACGCCAGCTTATTTTTCGGCTCTCCCTGCAAGGCCTTTTGAAAATGCTCAAAATCATATAAAAACCAAATATGATTTTGCAACTGCCGCCAAAAGGTATCCTGACTTACATACTTGGCCAGCAGATTCAAGCAGTCGCTCCGGCCAAAGGCCAAATAGCCGTAAAACCCAGCCATGACCGCCGTTTGATTGGCCTTGGAATCCCCCCACGGTACGACCTCACCAGTGGGCCGAAAGGCATACATACTGTACTCCAAACCTTTTTCCAGCCGTCTTTTATACTCCTCGGAAAAATCCCGCCCAAAGTCGCGGGCAATCAAAATCGCCAGCGTAAACCAGCGAATACAGCCATTATGATACATCGGGCAGCCTTCAATATGTGCCCCGTCGTCTGTCATCTGCACTCGGATGCAGCGCTCTAATTCCGCCTCCGCCTGTCTCCGCCATTTTTCCGCTTGCTTAAACTCTGGAAAATACGAACTCGCCCACAACAAACCTAAGTTTTCCATGACATAATGATTATGATCCGCTTTTGGGAAAAAATGCGGCGTCAGCTCCGCCAACACTTCCGCCTGTTCATAAACCGAAAGCACAAACTTTTCCAAAGCTGCATCCTCTAAAATTTCACTGTCCAGCAGATGCTCCATAATCAGCGGCCAGCTCTTATGCAAACGAATCCCGATTTCTAAAACTCGCCACGGACTAAGACTATGAAAGCTTCGCTGCATTGCCTCCCTATCTGTCGGATTGAAAGCCGGGCGCTTAACCGTCTCAATCCAGTCAATCAGTTCCGCTACCACTCGCCGGCCATAAGCGGCTTCGCCGGTCAGCGTATACGCCGCCAGCACTTCCTGCCACCAGTCCATTCGGTTTAACTGCCACAGATACTCATTGGTTTGATATTTATTGTCCAGCCAAGCCGGATACTCTCCGCCGCTGAGTGTGGTTTTAAATTCACCGCCAGTACCCGGCAGCTTAACCTTACCCGCCATACCATACGCCGCTGATGCAACAGTTTCCGCCGCTAATTCCGGAAAAAAAGCTTTGATTGCTTCTCCTTGTTCGGCAACCGTCATTTTTCGCCACTGATGAATCTCCTGCCTGCGCTGCATCAGTCTTTTCCTCAGCTCCTGAATCGTTATGTTTTCCTGTAAAATATCTTGTAAGCTCATATTGCTCCTTTACTTTCTTCTTCCTTTTCCTATATTCTGTTCCTATTTTACTCAGTTTCCCCTTTTGCCAGCGGATGAAAGGCCTATGAACTCCCGCCTGATGTCGTGGTTTTATTCCGCATGAAACCGAATTTTTCTGAGCCGATTAAAACCTTAGCTTGCGCCGTTCTTCCCGAAACCACTTCATAATCTGTTTATACTCTCCATCTTGGCTAAAATCAATTTTTTCCTGCGAATCTCTCCCTAAATCAAATAAAACCTCCGGTAAATCAGTACCATAATATTGATATTTTAATTGATCTTTTTTAATCATTAAAAATCCGCCGTCATATTGCGAAATCGTTTCATTTGAATACTTATCCGCCCATACCTGCCGCTCCCCCATCAGCTATACATTTCTGCACCTTCCAGCGCCAAGGCATTCATCCATTGCTTTTCATACTCAAAATCCTGATGAAAACCGATTTACATTTGAACAGCTTTCTTTTGCAGGTAAGAAATAACCGACTCATCGCTCGGTTTACTGACACTAATTATCTATTCTAACAGCAGCTTCTCCAATCATTTTAAATTATAGCAAAAGATGCCAGGCGGTACAAACACTTTCAGCTTATCTTTACCCATAAAAAATATCAATCTCTCAGTTGACTCACCCGAAAACTTGGTCTATAATACCCTATGAAAAATATTAAAAACAAAATAATCCATTGGGAGGATATCATGGAAAAACAAATGTTTAAAACTGGAAAAGCCCTAACAATTCTCAGGGTCAGCTTTCTTGTGCTGATTATGGCGGCAACGGCCGGCTTCAGCCTGTGGCTGATCAAATTAGCCATTAGTGGAGAAAATATTATCTCTGCCGATAGTTTCGGCGATTATGTTTATATTGAGGCCAAATATGCCAGCCAGCCCTTCGGTGAAGACGAGGAAGGCAATCAATATTTATTTTTAAGCGCCGCTGACAAAGACAGCGATATTCTGCATGATTATATGTTCCGCATCTCCAAAGAAGGCTTTGAGAAATCCGGTTTAAAAGACCTGATCGATGCCACCTATTCCGCAGAAGACAAGTCCGTGCCGCCGCTTCACCTAACCGGCTATCTTCAGGTCCCGTCCGATGATTTTTTAGAACTGGCCGGTGAATATTACAGCGCCTATGTCGGCGATGATACAATCACCGATCCTTTTCAGTACCTGGGCAACGCCTACTTAGAGTATTCCACTGGCGAAAAGTTCTGGCAGCATTTGGATATCAAAAGCTGGCTGCTGCTGGCTGGTCTTTTGGCTGTTTTTGGAGGCGGGCTGTTTGAAATCATCAGCACCATCAAGCGCCAAGTCAAAAAAGACCGTAAAATCGCAATGTCCCGTCAGCTGTACGCCAATGACCCGGAATACGCCCGGGGCCTAGAAGAAATCAATTTGCCGGAAACCCTGTTTGTTAAGCAATGTAAATGTTATATTACGCCCAATTACGTTGTCAGCTATCAGGAAGGGCTGGAAGTTTTTCGGATTGACCAGATTCAGGAACTGTACGGCTATGACCAAAGTTCCAGCAATCTGTCTATGGGACTTTTATTCGGTTTTTTTGCCAGTCATCAGACCTATCATTATCTGGTGGCAATTACCTCAGACAATGAAGCACATATGTTTGCCTCTTTACTGAATGCTGGCAAGATTCATAATCAAATTGTCTCCCGCCTGCTGCCGCGAAATATGAATATGCTCTTAGGCCGCAACAGCATCCCCGGTCATACACTGGAGCGGGAACTGGAAGCCCTGAACATGGTACGTGTTCCCGGCTTTTACGGCAGTTCCGATGTCTGGAAAGGACGGGTAGGAGAAAGTTTTCTGTTGTAAAAATTATTCTTAATCCCATAATTAACTATCCAAAAATGCCAAGGCAATTTTTTCCCTGCCTTGGCATTTTTTAATTACTTCCGCTGAAATAACTCCATAAACTCCTCAACCGACAGTTTTTTCAAAGCCTGGCCGTCGCCGTCAATAAACTGCTCGGCCAAACTCCATTTTTTATTTTGCAGTTCAAAGATTCGCTCCTCAATCGAATCCGCCACAATCATCGAATAGACGCTGACCGACTGGCGCTGGCCAATCCGGTAGGCCCGGTCGGTCGCCTGATTCATCGCTGCCTTGTTCCACCACGGGTCAAAATGAATTACCGCCTGCGCTTCGGTCAGGTTTAAGCCTGTGCCGCCTGCTTTCAGCGAGATTAAAAACACACCAAAGCGGCCGGCTTGAAAGTCCTGTACCGCCTGATGCCGCTCTTCTTTCGGCGTTGACCCCCGTAAAATCCGATAAGACAAATGCAGCCGGTCAAGTTCCGCTGCCAAAAGCTCCAAAACCTTGGTAAAGGATGAAAAAATCAAAATCTGCTGGTTTTGACCCATCAGCTCCAGTACCAGCCGAATACAGGCCTTGACCTTGCTGCCGACTTGCCGAACCCCCTCTTCTGCCAAGCTGCGGTCGCAGCACATCAGGCGCAGCCGGGTAAGCAGTGCCAACACCTCGACTCCAATCTCGCCGCCGTTTTCTCCCAGCATACTCCGAATCGTCTGCGACACCGAGGCCTCCAGCGCAGTGTAAACCCGCCGCTCTTCAGCCGATAACTCCACAGTAAAGACCTTTTCCACCTTTTCCGGCAAATCCGTCAGCACATCTTTTTTCAGCCGCCGCAAAATAAAGGGCGAAATCAGAGCCTTCAGCCGCACGGCTGCCTCACTTTGCTCTCCCCGAACAATCGGCAGTTCCATTTTTTTACGAAAACGGGCATAGGAATAAAGATAGCCCGGCATCAAAAAGTCAAAGACCGACCACAGCTCCGCCAAATTATTTTCAATCGGCGTACCGGATAGCGCCAGCCGGTGCTCACTGGTCAGGAGTTTAGCGGCCTTGGCCGATTTGGTCTGCATATTCTTAATCCGCTGCGATTCATCCAAAATCACATAATAAAAGCTCATCGCCCGCAGCTCCGGCAAATCTCGAAGCAAATAATCATAGCCCGTCACCAAAAGCTGATATTCCCCAGCCGCCTGCCACAGGCGCTCGCGCTCCTCTTTCGTGCCCAGCACACAAGCTACTTTCATTTCCGGAAAAAAGCGAGCCGCTTCATCACGCCAGTTATAAATCAAAGAAGCCGGACAAATCACCAATGACGGCTTATCCTGCTGCTCGGCTAAAATCGTCAAGGTCTGTAAGGTTTTACCCAATCCCATATCATCGGCTAAAATGCCGTTTAAATTCAGGCTTTCCAGCAGCTTTAAAAACTGGACACCCTCAACTTGATACGGCTTTAACAATTTTTGTGCTGGCACCGACAAAACAAAATCCGTCATCCGATGCTCCTCAAACTTTTGCCGAATGGCCTGCACATCGCCATCAAAATGAACCGGCAGCTTTTCCGCCGCCAGCGAAAATAGCTGCTGCATTGGCAATTCAACCTCGCCCCCAGCCAGCTCCTCTGGCAAAATATTTTGATTTTCGGCAAAATCCGACAGCTCCTGCCACGACGGCAAATCTAACTTAATGGTTTCCCCGTTTTTCAGCTTATGATATTCTCTTTTGCGGCGAAAGCTTCTCAGGATACCTGCAATTTCCTTGGCCTCGATATCATTAAACTCAATATTTAGCTTTAAAATACTTCCCTTCTGGCGGACATGCAGCATCGGCGCAACCCGGTATACCTTATGATAGGCTTTCAGCTCCTCAGATACCCATACTTCGCCGTAATTCTCCAGTTCTCTGATCAGTTCATTCAGCCACTGCTGGTCAAATCCAGAAAAATGATAAGCGCCATTTTTCAGAAAACAGCCGCTCAGCTCCAGTGCCTCGGTCAACCGACTCACCAATTTGGAATGATTACCGCCCTCAATTTCAATCCGAATACTGTCCTTTTCCAAATCTAACTTAAAGGCCAAAGGCTCCTCGTCCGTTTCCGGATCGCCGTTTGCTCTGTCCACTAATGCCTGAACAACCGGCCGCAATTCTTCTTTAAAAACAACATGCGGATATGTATAACGAATCAATGCCATTAGCTCTTCCGTCGCCGCTGCATCGGGCATAACAAATCGCTCCCAAATCCGACCCGTAATCCGATAAGCATACTGCTCCGTAAAGAAAAGCGGCGGTTTCAATCCGCTGTAATTTAGCTGATAAAAACCATGCTCTAACGGCTGAATTCTCAAATCCGGGTTTTGTTCGCTTTCCGCCAATGTTAAATCATGCAAAAAATCAGGATTTTCGCTAAAAAAATCAAATAATTCATCCGTTATCGGCGATGTTTTCTCTAAAGGTAAACTGCCGGACGACAACATTAATGGCTTATACTGCCTTAAAATACCAATCAAGCGCCATGTTTCCTCGGTAAAAGCACTGCGTTTATGCAAAAAAGCCAATTTTTGCCCATAACGGTAAAACTCTTGCGCTTCCACCCGATTTAAAAAATGCAGCAAATTCTTGATTTTATAGGAAAAATTCATCCCTATCTTAAAGTACAGTACCGGCTGCGAAACCAAGTCCTCATCGGTTTCATCATCTTCATACATAAAATATGCCTGCAACTCTACATTGCCTTCTTCCGGCGGCTCAATTTGAAACAATGGAGACAGGCCGGGCATTTCCAGAAAATTATCACAGTAACCGGCCGTTAAAGTAGCATAATACTGATATTTTTGTTTGGTCAGGCGAACTTCTTTTTCTGCTGCCATCTCCTCCGGCGGTACTGGCAAAAGATGGCATTCCGGCAGGGGAAAATCGCTTTTCAGCAAAGGAATGGTTTTTAACAGCATATTTTTGCTATTTACTGCTGCCATCAAAGCATTTAAATGCAGACAAAACTTTTTAGCTGAAAGCATTTGCTCCTCATTGCAAGTACAGCTGAAGTTATTGATGCTGAAATCGCTGTTTAGCAAAACATCCTGAAACTCCGTCTCCTGTCTTAGCAAAAATCCCCATTCTCCTTCCAGCCAATACATTCCATTCGGCAAATGCTTCACTTCCATGCGCTGATTATACATAAAATTCTGATCATGCTGATAGGCGGCTTTGGTGGTAAACCGCAAAATTTCCTTTTCCGAGATTTTAAGAATTGGTAGAACCACCGTCCCCGACTCCGCTTTCTTCGGTTCCATCGCATACAACACTGCCGCCATATGCTTACAGTACATGCCGGACTGAGCATAAGGGCAGGAACAATTGGCCTGTGTCAGCCCATCTTGATTAAGGAGAACACTGACCCGGTAAGTGCTGCCACTGCCGTCAACATAAGCGGAATATGTCTTTCCTTTTCTGGCTAAACCAATTACCCGGCCTTCTTTAAAATACCGCTCGCCCCGCTTCAAAATATGTGGTAAAAATAATTCTTCCCAATTCATGCCATTCTCCTTATCCTATTGCTTTTTTAACTATTTCTGCGTTCAACTTTTCCATATTTGCCGAAGCTGCTTTTCCTTGACACGAAAACTCTGCTTTTTCGCCTGACAAATTACTTGGTGAAGCTGGCAATATTTCCTGCGTTTGCATCAAAAAATAAAATTTGGGGCAGAGCCGAGTAGCTGCATTTTCAGCCTATACCCTTGGAAGAAACCTCTAACAAGCAATTTCACCATAAAAGGCTCGGTGATTATTCCCCGACGGCAAATGCCCGGCTTGGATGGCAGGTAAAATAAAGAATTTGATAGTCCTTGCTGATTTCCTGCAAAAATTGCAGCCCTTTTTCAATGCTGTCCTGATCCCAGTTGGCAAAAGGATCATCTAACAGGATAAAGGGTTTCTCCTGTCGGTACATTACCTTGACCAGCGCCAGCCGCATACAAAAACCAATCAAGTCCTGCCGGCCGGCACTGAAAAAGCTTGTCTCCCGCTGCAAACCTGCTTCCCGCACCGTCAAATGCAAATCCGCGTCCAAAAAGTATTCCTCCGCCGCCTGTCCGGTCAGCTTTTGATAATACTCCTGAAAAGCCGCCAGCAATGGGGCTCTGTATTTTTGGGTAAATAAACTCCGCGCCTGCTCCAAAAACTGCTTGGTTTTTTGCAGCATATCATATTTTTTTTGACCAGCCTCATAATCGGCCTGCACCGCCAAGAGCATACTTTCGGCTGATAATACCGCTTCTCTTTGTGCCTGAAGCTCTATCAGCTGCCGGTCTGCCTCTGCTAAAGCCGCATCAATAGCCTCCGCTTCTGCGGTGCAGCGGCAAATCTTTTCTTCCAAACTCACAATTCGTTCCGCCGGTGCTGCATCCGCAGTCGGCGCAGCCCCTTCTATTTCCGGTATTGGCGCTGTCTTCGCCAAATCATTTCCGCCTTCTACACTAAAATCGTTTTGCTCCGCTTTCTCCTCTGCCGCCGCCTGCCTGCTTTTTTGCAACAAGCGTTCATATTCTTCGCATTCCGCCAACAAGGACAGCAAGGCCTTTTCTCCGCTTTCCCCTGTTTTGATTTCAACTTTATATCTCGCCAAAAACTCGGCTCTCTGCTCTAATTTTCTTTCTATCTCACTCCAAACAAACGAATCTTCTGCTTTTTGCCTTTTGGCAGAAAGCAGATCGTATTCCCGGCGATACTGCACCCACTCATATAAAAGCGTTGGCATTTTCTCCGCCCGATAGGGCATCCCATATTCGGCAAAAAAATCCGCTGCTGCTTTTTCAGCATTGGCAATTTCCCTTTTGTCGTTTTCCGCTTGCTGCTTGGTCAGAAAATACTCCTGTTCTTTGTCGTTCAGCTGGTAGTGATTCCTTCTTTGGCTCAAACCCAAAAGGGCAAGCATAACGATAACAACCGCCCCGACAGCGGCGACCATAGGCTGCCAAAACGCTGCGCCAATCATTGCCAAAAAAACAGCTCCCTCCAAAAAAAGGCAAATATCCGCTATTTTCTTTTGCCGCCGAAACCTTTCTATTTGCTGAGCCAGTTCTTCCACATGAAGTTGATAAATCAACTGTTTTTGTTCCTTGGCCGCTTTTTGCTGCCAGCCCTCTATTTGCTGCGCAAGTTCCAGCTCGGTTGGCCAGCCCTTGGTAAAAATCGTTTCATATTTTAAAAGACGAGCCTGCTCGGCTTCGGTCATTTGCCGCAGCCCGGCCTCGTTTTGCAGCAAAGCAATTTCTCTTTCCGCAGTTAGCGCCCGCTCAATCTCGGCCCGCTCCGGCTGGCCGGCGGCAAAGTGCCGCCGCAGTCCGGCTAACTGCGCCGCTTCTTCCTCGGTCAGCTCATATGCCGTTTGGCTGGCCTTTCTTGCTGCCGCCTTGATCAACTGTTTTTCCTTTTCCGCCCGGTCAGCTGCCATTTCCTGCCGCAACTGCGCCCGGCGTTTTTTTTGTTCCGCCCGCGCCTGCAAAAGCTCCATTTCCCGGCGCTCAAGCGCTGCTCCGCTCTTTATTTCTTCGGCCAATGCCGTCATTTGATTTTTCAGTACTGGCAAAAGCGCCGCCGGGCTGCGGCCATTTAATTCTGCTATCTTTTTGGTCAGCTTTTCAATGGCGCTATCATAGCCGCCGAGATCAGCGATATCTTCCGATATCTTGCCAATCTTGGCCTGAATCAGCGGCGTCGTTTCCATACTTTTGGCATCATTTTGCGCAATAAAAAGGGTGCGAGCAAAGGACTGGCCGTCAATTTGAAACAGCTCCTCGCCAATCCTGTCCGTAAAGTCCTGACTGATTTGATTACTTGCCCAATCCCGCAGTTCAAACACATCTTTGCCTTGACTGATGCCAAAGCTACGGCTAATCCGATAACTTTTTCCCCGCACCTGAAAACTCAGCTCCCCGCCATAGCCGCCACCCTGCCAAGGCGCATAGCGTTTGCGCTCATTCGAGAGCTCATCCTGCCGCCGCTCACCGGCAAAGCCGTAAAACATCACCCGGATAAAAGCCGCCAAAGTGCTTTTTCCCCAGCCATTGGCTGCGCAATATTGCCCGCTTTCAGCAAAAGAAAAACTCTGGCGGCTAAATTTCCCAAAGCCCTCTATATAACAGTCCAGCAGTTTCATTCCATCACCTCGCCGTTTAATGCACTTATTCCATATTGAATTATCTCGGCTTTTTCTGCTTCGTCAAGATTCTCCTGCCGCTGCAAAAGCCGGACAAATTCACCTTTTAAGGTCGGCTCGGTTTCATAACGCCGATAATCAACCTGCCAACCAGCCTGATCATAAATCTTAAAAAAATAAAACCTGTCCCGAAACTGCTGGGTCAGCATTTCCATATCCTTTTCTGCTCCCATCTCCTGCCGGCCGGTTAAAATCAGCTTCATCATATCGCCGGGAGCAAAGGCTTGCGCCTGCAAAAGCCCCTCAATCCTGCCGGCAATCTCGCCGCTGCTGCGGCAAGCGCTGATATCCACAAAGAGTTCATGAAAACAGCGCGCCGCCGCCGGCACAAAAGTATGCCGGTACTGCCTCGTCTGCTCGTCAATTTCCAGCAGCACAAAGCCATGTTCGCCGCACTCGTCAAAGCCTCTGGCTTCCAAACAACCGCTGTAGCAATAGCTGGCTCGGGCATCCAATTTTTCCATTTGATAGGAATGAATATGCCCCAGTGCCAAATAATCAATCCCTTTATTTTGCAGGGCTTTCAAATGGATGCTTTCCGCTTGTCTGCCGCTGCCGATTTGGCCGTGCAAAACCACGATATTAAAACACCGGCTGTCCAAAGTTAAATCGTCATACCGCCGGTGCAGGTTTTGTTCGGTTAATTCCAGCCCGCTAATCACAATATTGCCTGCGCCGCCGGTATCAGCCGTATAATATGTCCATTCCTGACCGAATAATTTCAGGTTCGGCGGAATGTCCGTCAATTCATTTAAGAAAGAGGAGGCGTCATGATTGCCCCGCAAATAATAAAAATCTATATGCGGATAGGCGGTAATGCCCTCATAAACCGTGTTCTTAGCCAGTGCCGAAATCCGGTCGCCGTCAAACAAATCACCGGCAATAATCACCGCCGCCACTTCATTTTGGGCGGCAAACTCCAGCATCCGGCGAAAAGTATGGAGCAGCTCACGCCGCCGCTGCCCGGCTTTCTCCGGCGGCAAATGCGCCGTCATTTTTGAATCCAAATGCACATCGGCGCAGTGAATTATCTTCATATCGCCCTCCTAAGTCAAGTCCCATTCCTCTTGCCCTAAGTATGTCTGCTTTTCAAAGTGCAGGCAGACAATCCACGGCATTTTCGGCACAATCCGCTGAAAATCAGCATAGCCAAACTCCGGCTGATAATAGCGCAGAATCGTACTCAGCGCCGTTCCATGCGTGCCGATGGCAATGTTTTTCCCTTCATACAGTGTCAGTGCTTCTTCCACTGCTCTGATATTGCGCTCCTGTACCTGGCGCAGGCTCTCTCCGCCAGGCAGCTTATAATCAAAATCCTGCCATTGTCGGATCGAAAAAGCCTCAAAATCTTCAATCCATCCATTTTCGATTTTTCTTTCCCGCCAGTCTTCACACAGCTGAAACACCAAGCCGCTTTCCTCGGCAAATGGCCGCAGCGTATCCATACTCCGCCGGTAAGGGCTGGACAGCAGGATGGAAATATTTTTATCCCGCAAAAACCGGGTAACCAACTCCCGGTCTTTTAACCCTTGCTCGCTTAACGGGCGGCTGCGATCATCATGATTGGCATAATCAGACTGAGCGTGCCGGACAAAATAAAGTTTGGTCATATTACACCTCCGGTTCATTTAAGAGTTCCCGCGGCCGTTTTAATTCTTTTGCGGATTCAGTCCAAAGCGTTCCCACTGGTCGCCCGGCGCTTCGCACGTAGTTAAATACTCTATCAACTGCTGCTCCAGTTCTTGCCGCACAGCTTCATTTTCTATCGCCGCCTGCTGGTGCGGATCGGCCGCCAGGTCAAACAGCCGGTCACGCTGCAGGCACTCCGGCAACCCCACCTTGGCCGGCAGCTTCATCAGCTGGATTCCGTCCGTGAATGCAAACTCGCTGGTAATTTGAATATTGCTCAGTTCCTCTTTTTGAAAGCGCCAATTCATATGATTGGGGATTAAAGTATAGTTAAATAAGGGCTGATTTTCCGAATGAACCGGCGCCTTCATATAAACATAACGGCCGTCGGTAATATTCAGCATACCACCAAACACACCAAACACCGCCGAAGTTCTATTCGCCTCACCGGTTTCGACCATTTGGCTTAAATCCTCTCCAACCGCATATTGGGGCGGCCGGATGCCAAAATAACCAGCCAAAGTAACCGGAATATCAATCGTCTGCGCCAAAGCGCTGCAGCGTTCGCCCTGTTTACCGTTTCTGGGATCATACATAAAAAACGGCAAATGCGACAGTTCCTCGTACAGCGGCATAATATTTTTGCCGATATAGCCATGCTCGCCCAGCAAAAAGCCGTGGTCGGTATTGACAATCAGCATCGTATCCCGCCACAAATCATACTGATCCATCGTATCCAAGAGTTTGCCCAAATAAGCATCACACATACTAAGCAAAGACGCATATTCATAGCGGATATGCCGGATCTTTTCCTTGTCCTCAATCCAGCCGTAATCCGGCCAGTCAAAATGCTTGCCCATATATTCATGCGGGTACAGCTGCTGAAAAGCGGGCTGCGCAAAAAACGGCTCATGCGGATCAAAGCACTCGATCTGCAAAAACCAGTTATCCTCGGCATGGGAGCGATGAATAAAATCCAGACCTCTTTCCATGGTCAAATACTGCGGCATTTTTTCTTCCTTGTCTAAGTAGCTGCGGTTGACCCAATCCTGCCGCCAGCGGGGATTGCCGGTCCTTTTCGAGTCATTGGCCGGAATGGCCGGAGCAGCCACCTGTCCAATCCACGGGTCGCCCTGCTGCCCCCTGATCATTTCAAAGCTGTTGTATCTTTGCAGATAAGAGTTGCCGCCGTCTTCCCAATAATGAAAATGATCGGTTACAATATGGCTGTATATCCCGTTTTGTGTCATTTCCTCAAACAAAGAAAAATCTTGGGGCTGCAAACAGCTCCAATCCGAATGTAAAAAATGCGGCCGACCGGTATGGAGTTCACGCCGCGCCGGCATACAGGGGAGGCTTCCCGCATAAAAAGTGTCAAAAGTTACTGCCTTTTGTGCCAGCCGCTCAAAATTGGGCAGTTTTGTCCAGTCGCAGCCGTAATTCGGCAGATAGTGACGGTTTAATGAGTCAAACATCAGCATAATTGCTTTCATTTTTTTCTTTTCCTTTTTTATCAGTAAATCAATTACTCAACTTCCCATCTTCCATAAAGTTTTTAGCAGAATGCCCGCCCGGGCAGAAGCGTGCAGCGCTTCGATCAGGGTAGGTCGCCCACCCGGGCAGAAACGCACAGCGTTTCGACCAGGGCAAGAATGCCCGCCCGGGCAGAAGTGCGCAGCACTCCAATCAGGGGCAGGTCGCCCACAAATGGCTT